>NZ_CP029985.1:900000-1037500 GCF_003355005.1 Sphingomonas sp. FARSPH
CCCATTCCCTCGACCAGCTTCAGGCCCATCAGGCGGACCGCCGCGGTCGACTGCACGCGGTCCTTCGCCGCACCCGCCGGGTCGATCAGCCCCGCGTTGGCGATCAGTTCGGACAGCACCATCGCCACCGTCTGCAACGCCTCGATCTCGACGTCCTGATACTTGCGTTGCTCGCTGTGCTGCACCGCCAGCACGCCGACCGCGCGCTCGCGCCGGATGATCGGCACGCCGGCGAAGCTGTGATAGCGTTCCTCGCCCGTTTCGGGCTTGTAGGCGAAGTCGGGATGGCTCGCCGCCTCGTCGAGGTTGAGCACCTCCACCCCTTCGGCGATCGTGCCGACCAGCCCCTCGCCCAGCGCCAGCTTGGTGACGTGCACCGCCTCCTTGGCGAGGCCGCGCGTCGCGAACAGCTCCAGCACGCCCTCGCGCAGCAGGTAGATCGAGCAGACCTCGCTATCCATCGCCTCGGCGATGATGCCGACGACCGCGTCCAGCTTCGCCTGCGCAGGATTGCGGCCCGCCATCACGTCGTGCAGGCGGGTCAGGATTTCGCGGGCAGAGGCGGCGGCCGAACTGGGCATCATCGGCGGCTATCAGAAGCCATCGCGCCATGCCACGCAACATTCTTTTGAACCCCGCGGAACAAAACCCATTTTCGATGCTGTTGTGCAGCCGCATCGGCTTGTGCCACCCCCGGGGATCGGCGACAGACACGGCCGACATGCACGAACCCGCCCCCGTCCCCGCCCCGGCCGTCCCCGCCCTGGCCGTCCGCGGCCTCGCCAAACGCTTCGACCGCCCCGTCATCGCCGATCTCGACCTGACGATCCGTGCGGGCGAGCTCTACGCGCTGCTGGGCGCTAACGGCGCGGGCAAGACGACGACGCTGCGCATGGTCACCGGCCTTGCCGCGCCCGACGCGGGGTCGATCCACATCTTCGGCATCGACGCGCGCCGCGATCCGCTCGCCGCCAAGGCGATCACCGCCTGGCTGCCCGACGATCCGATGCTCTACGACAAGCTGACGCCGTCGGAATATCTCGCCTTCGTCGCCGGCCTGTGGCGGATGGAGCCCGGCCATGCCGCCGCGGAGGCCGAACGCCTGCTCCACTGGCTCGACCTGTGGGACCAGCGTGACACAAGGTGCGAGGGTTTCTCGCGCGGCATGAAGCAGAAGGTCGCGCTCGCCGCCGCGCTGATCCACGATCCGCGGCTACTGATCCTCGACGAGCCGCTGACCGGGCTCGACGCGGCGATGGCGCGCAGCGTCAAGGACGCGCTGCGCGCCGAGGTGGACAAGGGCAAGACCGTCATCGTCACCACGCACATCCTCGACGTCGCGGAACGGATGGCGGACCGGATCGGCATCCTCGCCGGCGGCCGACTGATGGCGGAGGGCACGCTCGCCGAACTGCGCCACCAGGCGGGGACGGAGGGGATGACGCTGGAGGATACGTTCATCCGCCTGACCGGCGGGCTTTGAAGGGCATGACGCGTCCCGGATCGTTGCCCTGGCTCGTCGCCCACGAAATGCGCCTCGCCTGGCGCGGCCGGCCGCGCGGCTGGGGCAGCCTGATCGTCGTCGGCGTGCTGCTCGGCGCCTATCTGCTGGGCGGCATCGCGGTGGCGGTCGCGCTGGCCGGTACGCCCCTGCATCCCGTCCCCGCGCTCGGCCCCGGCATCTTCGGCGCGACCGTGCTGCTCGTCTCGCTGATGACGACGCAGGCGATGCTCGCCAGCCAGCAGACGCTGTACGGCACGCGCGACCTCGACCTCATGCTCACCGCGCCGCTGCCGCCGCGGCGCGCGATCCTCGCCAAATTGCTCGGCATCGCCGCCTCCGTCGTCGTCACCGCGGCGCTGCTGCTGCTCCCCGCGCTACTGCCGATCGCGCTGATCGGCCATCCCCGGCTGCTCGGCGCGGTCGCGCTGCTCGCCATCCTCGCCGCCGCCGCCGCCGCGATCGGCCTTGCGCTCACCCTGGCAATCGCCCGGCTCGCCGGCCCGCGCGCGGCGCGTACCGCGGGACAGATCGCGGCGGCGGTGATGGGGGGCGCCTTCTTCCTCACGACGCAGATCGTCGGCCATCAGAAGGACGGCGCGGCGCGCGGCCTGTTCGGCTGGTTCGAGGCGCATCGCATCGGCGCGGACGGGTGGAGCGCGCTGCCCTTCCGCGCGGCGTTCGGCGACGGCACCGCGCTGTCGCTGATGAGCCTCGTCTCGATCGCGCTGTTCGTCGCGGTCGGCGTGGTGCTCGAACGCCAGTTCCTGTCGACCTATGCCGACGGCGGCATGCACCTGTCGCGCCGCCGACGCCCCGCGCGCGGGCTCGCCGGGCTGTTCCACGCCTCGCTCGGCCGCACGATCTTCGCCAAGGAATGGCGCCTGCTCGCGCGCGATCCCGCGCTGATCGCGCAGATCCTGATGCGCCTCATCTACATGCTGCCGATCGTCTTCGTCGGGCTGCGCCACGGCGGGGGCGGGTCGCTCGCGCCGATGCTCGCCTTCGCCGCTGTGCTCATCGCCAGCCAGCTCGCCGGCAGCCTCGCCTGGCTCGCCTTGTCGGCGGAGGATGCGCCCGAACTGCTCGCGGTCGCGCCGATCGACATCCGCCTCGTCCGCCGGGCGAAGCTCACCGCCGCGCTGGCGATCGCCGCGCCGTTCGCGATCCTGCCCGCGCTCGCGATCGCATCGATGACCGTGGCGGGCGCGCTCGTCACGTTGGTGATGGCCGCGCTCGCCAGCATCGCCACGGGCGCGATCGAACTGGCGATGGGCAAACCCGCATCGCGCACCAGTTTCGCGCGCCGGCAAAAAGGCTCGCTCGCCGCATCGCTGCTGACGCTGCTCGTTGCGATCGTCTGCGGCGGCGGTACCGCCGCGGCGGTGTTCTTCCTGGTGCGCTAACCGCCGATCTGGCATGCCGGATCAGGGGCGGCCCCCTCACCCGTCGAACAGGCCGTCCTGGCTGCCGACCGGCGGGTTGAGGCCCAGATGCTTCCACCCGCCCGCGTTGAGCACGCGCCCGCGCGCGGTCCGCGCCACCAGCCCCAGCTGGATGAGATAGGGCTCGATCACCTCCTCGATCGTGTCGCGCGGTTCGGACAGGCCCGCGGCCAGCGTCTCGACGCCGACCGGCCCGCCGCGATAGATGTCGGCGATCATCGTCAGATAACGCCGGTCCATCGCATCGAGGCCCAGCGCGTCGACCTCCAGCCGGTTGAGCGCGCGGTCCGCGACGCCGGCATCGACCACTGCGACGCCCGCGACATTGGCGAAATCGCGGACCCGGCGCAGCAGCCGCCCGGCGATGCGCGGTGTCCCCCGCGCGCGCCGCGCGATCTCCGCCGCGCCGTCCGCCGCGATGCCCAGCTCCAGCAGCCCCGCCGCGCGCGACACCACCCGCGTCAGTTCCTCGACCGTATAGAATTGCAGCCGCACCGGAATGCCGAACCGGTCGCGCAAGGGCGTGGTCAACAGCCCCTGCCGCGTCGTCGCGCCGACCAGCGTGAAGCGCGGCAGGTCGATGCGCACGCTGCGCGCCGACGGTCCCTCGCCGATCATCAGGTCGAGCGCGCGATCCTCCATCGCCGGATACAGCACCTCTTCCACCGCCGGCTGCAACCGGTGGATCTCGTCGATGAACAGCACGTCGCCGTCCTCGAGGTTGGTGAGCAGCGCGGCCAGATCGCCCGACTTGGCGATAACCGGGCCGGACGTCGCGCGAAAGCCGACGCCCATCTCGCGCGCGATGATCTGCGCCAGCGTCGTCTTGCCGAGGCCGGGCGGCCCAAAGAACAAGACATGGTCCAGCGCGTCGCCGCGCCCGCGCGCCGCCTCGATGAACACGCGCAGATTCTCGCGCGCCGCCTGCTGGCCGACGAAATCGTCCAGGCTGCGCGGGCGCAGCGCGGCGTCGACGTCCTCGGGACGGCGGGCGGCGGTCAACAGGCGGTCGGCGTCGGTCACGCTTCGTTCCGTAGCGTCTGGGTGCGGCGCGGCAAAGGAAAATGACCTGTCAAGCACAATCCTTCGCAACCGAAACGCCCGCGGAACATTTCGCCTGCCTCGAGAGTATTTTTGGCAGAGCCCGCACACGGGCTGAACGGAGGGACCTATGGGTATCATTCTTTGGCTTATCGTCGGCGGCGTCATCGGTTGGCTCGCCAGCATCATCATGCGCACCGACGCGCAGCAGGGCATCTTCCTGAACATCGTCGTCGGCATCGTCGGCGCGTTCCTCGGCGGCCTGATCATCAACGGCGGCTCGATCAACAACGCCGGTCTGACGCTGCAGTCGTTCCTGGTGTCGCTGCTCGGCGCGGTGATCCTGCTCGGGATCGTCAACCTGGTGCGTCGCGGCAGCGTCCGCTAAGCCCACCCGGCTGAACGCGAAAAGGGCCGTCCGGGCGACCGGGCGGCCTTTTTTCGTGCCTTCGAATCCTCCCCTGCTTTTGCAGGGGAGGGGGAGCGCTCGCGAAGCGAGTGGTGGAGGGGCAGCCAAGCAGCGCTATCGCATGGAGCTGCCCCTCCCCGCTCTGCGGGGAGGAATGTCCGTCACTGCAACAGGAAGCGCACCGACAGCGTCACCGTCACGTCCTTCTCCCCCGGCGCGATCTGCGTCGGCGCGGCATCCGCCCGCACTCGCATCATCATCATCGGCCGCACCGGCTCGCCGCCGCCCGCATCCTGCCCGGCTTCCGAGATGGACACGACGCGCGCGACGCGCAGCCCCGCCGCCGCGGCATAGATCTCCGCCTTCGCGCGGGCGCGCTTCACCGCATCGGTGCGCGCCTCGTCCAGTGCGGCGTCGGGCTTGTCGATCGACAGGGTCGGCCCCTCGATCTGGTTCGCCCCCTGCGCGACCAGCGCGTCCAGGATCGTGCCCGATGTGGCGACGTCGCGGAAGCGGATCGAAACCGTGTTGGTCGCCTGATAGCCGGTGATCGCCGGCGGCTGGTTGTCGGCGTAGCGATATTGCGGGCTGAGGTTCACCGTCGAGGTCGCGATGTCGCGCGCCGCGACGCCGGCGCGCTTCAGCGCCGCCATCACCCGCGCCATCCTTTGCGCATTGTCCGCCAGCGCCGCCGCCGCACTCGGCGCCTGCGACACGACGCCCGCGCGGATCGTGGCGAGGTCGGGCACGCGCGTCGTGCGCCCCTCCGCGCTCACCTCCAGCACCGCGCCGCTCGCGGGGATCAGTGGCTCGACCGTCTGCGCCGCCCCCTGCCCCGCCTGCTGCGCATATGCGGGCACCACAAGCCCCGCGGCCATCGCCGCCACCATCGCGACCGAACCCGTCCTGCCTGTCATGTTCCTACGTCTCCCGTGGATGTTGCCGTGATGGAACGATCCTTGGCGCCGTCCGGATCAACCGCGGCTGAACGGGGCTTTGTGTTGCGATGACGCGGGGTTTCGGGCATGCCGCCCATTGCTCGCCCGGGGGGGCTTGAGCACAGTGATATATTCAGATAATACAGCCGCCGGAAACGCGGGCATCGTCGATGCGGGGCGGTGCGAATGGGGATGGGACGGGCATGAATTACGAGACGGGATCGATCGGGCACGAAGAGCGGCTGGCGCTCCCCGGTGAGCCGGCGCCGACCGGGCGCGCCCGCCGGATCGTCGTCACCGTGCTCGTCGTCGCGGCGCTGGTCGTCGTCGGCTGGCTGCTGTTCGGCCGCAAGCACGAGGCGCCCACAACCAAGGGCGCGGACCAGATGCCGCTCGTCACCGTCGTCGTGCCCGGCCGCCAGCTCGTCGACCGCACCGTCAACGCCACCGGCACGCTCGCCGCGAAGCGCGACCTGCCCGTCGGCGTCGCCGGCGAGGGCGGGCTCGTCACGCGCGTCCTCGCCGAACCGGGCCAGTGGGTGAAGGCGGGCCAGGTGCTCGCCACCGTCGACCGTTCGGTGCAGCAGCAGACCGCGCAGAGCCTCGCCGCGCAGGTCGCCGTCGCCAAGTCGGACCAGGACATCGCGCAGGCGGAACTCGACCGGGCGCAGGCGCTCGTCGATCGCGGCTTCATCGCGAAGGCGGATCTGCAGCGCAAGGCCGCGACCCGCGACGCCGCCGCCGCGCGCGTCCGCGTCGCGCAGGCCGCGCTGCGCGAGACGCAGGCGAGGAACGGCCGCCTCGACATCCGCGCGCCCGCCGCCGGCCTCGTCCTGACGCGCCAGGTCGAACCGGGCCAGATCGTCAGCGGCGGTTCGGGCGTCCTGTTCCGCATGGCGATGGACGGCCAGCTCGAATTGCGCGCGCAGGTGGCCGAATCCGATCTCGCCGGCCTCCATGTCGGCTCGCGCGCCACCGTCACCCCCGTCGGCAGCGCGCGCAGCTTCCCCGGCACCGTGTGGCAGCTGTCGCCCGTCATCGACCCGCAGACGCGCCAGGGCACCGCGCGCGTCCAGATCGCCTATGATCCCGCGCTGCGTCCCGGCGGCTTCGCGACCGCGACGATCGTCGGCGGCGCGGGCCAGGCGCCGATCCTGCCCAATTCGGCGCTGCAGAGCGACGACAAGGGCAGCTTCGTCTATATCGTCGGCAAGGACGACAAGGTCGAACGCCGCAACGTGAAGGTCGGCGAGGTGTTCGACACCGGCATCACCATCGCCAGTGGCCTCGACGGCACCGAACGCGTCGTCCAGTCGGCGGGCGGCTTCCTGTCGCCGGGGCAGAAGGTGAAACCGGTGGTGCGCGCCGCCACCCCCCTCAAGGCGAGCTGAACGTCATGAGCTTCCGCAACATCTCCGCCTGGGCGATCCGCAACCCGGTTCCCCCGATCGTCCTGTTCGTCGCGCTGACGCTCGCCGGCGTCGTCTCGTTCATGCGGATGAGCGTCAACAACGATCCCGACATCGACTTTCCTATCGCGATCGTCGTCATCAGCCAGCCCGGCGCCGCCCCGACGGAGCTCGAGAACCAGGTGACGCAAAAGGTCGAATCGGCGCTGCGCAGCCTGCAGGGCGTCGACGAGATCAACTCGACCGTCACCGAGGGCCAGTCGCAGACGGTCGTCCAGCTCGCGATCGGCACGCCGATCGATCGCGCGGTGGAGGACGTGAGGAGCGCGATCCAGCAGATCCGCAGCAACCTGCCCGACGGCATCCTCGAGCCGCAGGTGTTCCGCGCGAACACGACGGACAACGATCTCGCCAGCTATTCGGCGATCTCCAACGACATGACGGTCGAACAGCTCAGCTGGTACATCGACAATACCGTCACCAAGGAATTGCTGTCGGTGCCCGGCATGGCCGCGGTCAACCGCAACGGCGGCGTCAGCCGCGAAATCCGCGTCATCCTCGATCCCGCCAAGCTGCAGAGCCAGGGCCTGACCGCCAGCCAGGTCAACCAGCAGCTGCGCGCGATCAACCTCAACGCCGCGGGCGGCCGCGCGCAGATCGCGGGCGCCGAGGAATCGCTGCGCGTGCTCGGCAACGCCAAGAACGCCTATCAGCTCGGCCAGACATTGATCCCGGTCAGCGCCGGGCGCACCGTCCGCCTCGCCGACATCGCGCAGGTGCGTGACCTCTACGCCGAACAGCGCAGCCGCGCCGCTGTCGACGGTCGCCAGGCGATCAGCTTCGACTTCCAGCGCGCCAAGGGCGCCTCCGACGTCAGCGTGTTCAAGGGCGCGGTGCAAAAGCTCGCCGACCTCGAAAAGCGCAACCCGTCGGTGCATTTCGTGCTGCGCTCGAACAGCGTCAAATACACCGAAATGCAGTATGAAAGCGCGATCCACGCAATGATCGAGGGTGCGATCCTCGCCGTGCTGGTCGTCTTCCTGTTCCTGCGCGACATCCGCGCGACCTTGATCTCCGCGCTCGCCATCCCGCTGTCGGCGATCCCGACCTTCTGGTTCATGGATCTGCTCGGCTTCAACCTCAACCAGATGACGTTGCTCGCGCTCAGCCTCGTCGCGGGCGTGCTCGTCGACGATGCGATCGTCGAGATCGAGAACATCGTGCGCCACATGCGCATGGGCAAATCGGCGTATCAGGCGTCGATCGACGCGGCGGACGAGATCGGCCTCGCCGTGCTGGCAACGACGATGGCGATCGTCGCGGTGTTCATGCCGGTCAGCGTCATGCCCGGCATCTCGGGCCAGTTCTTCAAGAACTTCGGCCTCACCGTCGTGGTCTCCGTGCTGATGAGCCTTGCCGTCGCGCGGCTCGTCACGCCGATGATCGCGGCCTATTTCCTCAAGGCCGCGGGGCCCGCCACCCACGGCGAGGGGCGGTTGATGGACGGCTATATGGCCGTGCTGCGCTGGACGCTCGACAGCAGCCGCGCCAAGGCGAGCGCCGCGCGCGGCGGCTTCCACCGGATCACCGCGCGCCTGCGCGACCACCGCGTCTGGGTGTGCGGCATCGGCTTCCTGTCGTTCGTCCTGACGCTCGTCATGTTCGGCGTGCTGCCGATGCAGTTCAGCCCGGAACAGGACAGCGACACCTCGACCGCGACGATCGAGATGGTGCCCGGCAGCACGCTCGCGCAGACCGACGCCGTCGTCCGCCAGGTCGCCGCCTTCCTGCGCAAGCAGCCCGACGTCGAATCCGTCTATGCGCGCACCGGCCAGAACGGCGCGGTCAACACCGGCCGCGTCACTGCGACGCTGAAGGACGACCGCAAGCTCAAGAGCACCGAGTTCGAGCGCAAGCTCGCCCCCCAGCTCGCAAAAATTCCCGACGCGCGCGTCGGCTTCCGCTCGCAGTTCGGCTGGGGCTCGTCGGGCCGCGACATGACCGTCGTGCTCGGCGGCGACGATCCCGACCTGTTGATGAAGACCGCGAACCAGATCGTCGCGGAGATGAGCAAGCTGCCTTCGCTCACCGCGCCGCGCGTGTCGGGCAACATCATGCGGCCTGAAATCGTCATCAAGCCGCGCCTCGACCTCGCCGCCAACCTCGGCGTGACGACGCAGGCGCTGTCCAGCGCGATCCGCATCGCGACGCTCGGCGACATCGACCAGAATTCGGCGCGCTTCTCGCTGTCCGATCGCCAGGTGCCGATCCGCGTCGCGCTCGACGAGGGCGCGCGCACCGAATTGTCGACGATCCAGAACCTGCCCGTCACCACGCAGAACGGCGGTTCGGTGCCCTTGAGCGTCGTCGCCGACATCGGCCTTGGCGCAGGGCCCACCAAGATCGACCGCGTCAACCAGCAGCGCCAGCTGACGGTCGGTGCCGATCTCGCCCCCGGCGTCCTCGCCGGCGTCGCGCAGAAGCAGATCGACAATCTGCCGACGCTCAAGAACCTGCCGATCGGCGTCAACAAGCTGACGCTCGGCCAGCAGAAGTGGCAGGCGGAGATGATCAACAACTTCATCATCGCGGTGATCAGCGGCACCTTCCTCGTCTTTGCGGTGCTGGTGCTGCTCTACCGCCGCGCGCTGCCGCCGTTCGTCAACATGGGCTCGCTGCTCCTCGCGCCGCTCGGCGGCCTGCTTGCCCTGTGGGCGACGGGGACGCCAGTGTCGCTGCCGGTGTTCATCGGCCTGCTCATGTTGCTCGGCATCGTCGCCAAGAACTCGATCCTGCTCATCGACTTCGCGCTGGAGGAGATGGCGAAGGGCGTCGACACGCTCACCGCGATCATCGACGCCGGCCACAAGCGCGCGCAGCCGATCGTCATGACCACGGTCGCGATGGTCGCGGGCATGGTGCCGACCGCTTTGTCGCTGGGCGGTGACGGATCGTGGCGTGCGCCGATGGGCATCGTCGTGATGGGCGGTTTGACGCTGTCGACGCTGCTCACGCTGCTGATCGTGCCCGCCGCCTTCAGCCTGTCGGTCGGTATCGAGCGCTTCGTCGGCCCGCGCCTCGGCCGCCGCCTGCTCACCTATCGCCCCGGCGACGACGGCAGCGCGGTGATCGGCCTGGCGAACGATCCCCACGGTCCGCGCATCGGCCCCGCCCCCGGCCGCATCCGCTACGACGGCGACCAGCCGGCGGAGTGAGCCGGTCGCTGCGGTTGACGTCATCCCCGCGGAGGCGGGGATCCAGAAACGCGACGCCGGTTGGGACATTCCACCTCGGTTGCGCGTCTGGATCCCCGCCTTCGCGGGAATGACGCCCTTATGCCGAACCGCACAGCTTGCCCCTTGAACATTCCCCGCGTTCGGGGATTGTTTCGGCGATGACCGTCCCCCCTCGCGCACGCGCCATGCCAGAGGCGACCCCGCCCGCCCTGGTGCGCATGCGCGTGATCGCAACCGCGCTGCTCGTCGCGATGGCGGCGCTGTTCCTCGCCAGCCGCGCGCTCGCGCCCGTCCACCCCGCCTGGGGCTTCGTCCAGGCGTTCAGCGAGGCGGCGATGGTCGGCGGGCTTGCCGACTGGTTCGCGGTCACCGCCTTGTTCCGCCACCCGCTCGGCCTGCCGATCCCGCACACCGCGATCGTGCCGCGCAACAAGGATCGCATCGGCGACACGCTCGCCGTTTTCCTGCGCACCAATTTCCTGCAAGCCCCGGTGATCGCGCAGCGCATGCGCCGGCTCGACGTCGCGGGCGCGATCGTGCGCTGGCTGACCGATCCGCCGGAGGGCGCGGGCGGCGCCTTCCGCGCCGGTGCGTCGAAACTCGTCGCGCAGGTGCTGGAAGGGCTCGACCCCGCGCGGCTCGGCGGCATGGTCAAGGCGGGGATCGCAGGCCGACTGCGCGAAACCGCGGTCGCGCCGATCCTCGGCCAGCTGCTGCGCGCAATGATCGCCGACAACCGCCACGCGCCGCTGATCGATTCGGCGATCCGCTGGGCGGCGAAGGCGCTGGCCGCCAACGAGCCGCTCGTCCGCCAGATGGTGCACGACCGCGCCGGCGCGATCCTGCGCTGGACCGGCCTCGACGAGACGGTCGCCGACAAGTTGATCGACGGGCTCGACAAACTGATCGCGGACATGGGCGACAATCCCGATCACCCGATGCGCGCGAAGATCGAGGAAGGGCTCGATCGCCTTGCCTGGGACCTCAGCCACGATCCCGACACCGCCGCGCGGGTGGAGGCGATGAAGGCGGAACTGATCGACAATCCCGCGATGCAGCGCTGGCTCGACGGTTTGTGGGAACAGGCGCGCGGCCGGCTGCTCGCGATCGCGCGCGATCCCGAAGGCGCGATGCAGGGGCAATTGGGCGACATCCTGCGCCAGCTCGGCCAGACGCTGGGCAACGACCCGCGCCTGTCGCGATCGATCAACCGTTTCGTCCGCCGCACCGTCGTCGGCATCGCCGCCGATTACGGCGACGGCATCGTGCGACTCGTGTCCGAAACGGTGCGCGGCTGGGATGCGCGCACGATCACCCGCCGGCTTGAAAACGCCGTCGGCCGGGACCTGCAATACATCCGCATCAACGGCACGCTGGTCGGCGGGCTCGTCGGAATCGCCATCCACGCCGTCGACGTCCTCGTTTGACCCAGGCTGAACCGATAAAAAGCGGACAAAGTGTCCGCCGCACGCACGATGCGGCTTGCCGATTCCCCTGCGATGGCCCAAGAGCGTAATCGATGAGCGCGACAGCCGATTTCAGCGAGGATGGCAGCGGCACGCTGCGCTTCTCCGGCGACCTGTTGCTGCGCACGATCGGCGATCTGCCAACCCGCCTCGACGCGATATCGGGCGCCGTATCGCGGATCGACCTGTCGGGGGTCGACCGGATCGACACCGTCGGCGCCTGGCTGATTCACCGCCTGTCCACCCGCACCCATGCCGCGGTCGAGGGGCTGGGCGAGGATGGCCGCCACCTGTTCGACCAGGTCGCCGCCGCCGACCAGCCCGTCGCACTGCGCGAGGGGCGTCGCGGCGTCGTCGGCCAATTGGTCGGCGAGGTCGGCGACGCGGTCATCATCGCGTTCAAGACATTGTACGGCCTGCTCGGCTTCCTCGGCGCGACGACGATCGCCTTCGCCAACGTCGTGCGCCATCCGTCGCGCTTCCGCTTCAACGCCACCGTCCACCGGTTCGAGGTCGTCGGCGTGCAGGCGCTCGCGATCGTCGGCCTGATGAGCTTCCTGATCGGCATCGTCATCGCGCAACAGGGCGCGGTGCAGCTGCGCCAGTTCGGTGCGGAGGTGTTCACGATCAACCTCGTCGGCCGCCTGACCTTGCGCGAACTCGGCGTGCTGATGACCGCGATCATGGTTGCGGGCCGCTCCGGCTCCGCCTTCGCCGCGCAGCTCGGCACGATGAAGCTGACCGAAGAGATCGACGCGATGCGCACGATCGGCGTCTCGCCGATGGAGGCGCTGGTGCTGCCGCGCACGATCGCGGCGGTGCTGCTGATGCCGCTGCTCGGTTTCTATTCCTCGCTGATCGCGATGATCGGCGGCGGCCTGCTCTGCTGGATCGCGCTCGACATCCCGCTCGTCACCTTCGTGCAGCGCATTCGCGAGGTCGTGCCGATCACCGACCTCTACATCGGCCTCATCAAGGCGCCCGTGTTCGGCGCGATCATCGCGATCGCGGGCTGTTTCCAGGGCATGCTCGTCGAATCGGACGCCGAACAGGTCGGCCTGCGCACCACGTCGGCGGTGGTGCAGGCGATCTTCCTCGTCATCGTGCTCGACGCCTTCTTCGCGGTGTTCTTCACCTGGGTGGGGTGGAGCTGATGGCGCGTCCCGCCACCTCGGGCGCCGCCGCGGGCGAGCGCGACGAACCGATCATCCGCATCCGCGGGCTGAAGAACGCCTTCGGCGAGTCGATCGTCCACGACGGGCTCGATCTCGATGTTCGGCGCGGCGAGATCCTCGGCGTCGTCGGCGGCTCGGGCACGGGCAAGTCGGTGCTGATGCGTTCGATCATCGGCCTGCAGACGCCCGTCGCGGGCGAGATCACCGTGTTCGGCGAACCGACGATCGGCCGCGAGGAGACGGAGGCGGTCGAGATCCGCAAGCGCTGGGGCGTGCTGTTCCAGGGCGGCGCGCTCTTCTCGACGCTCACCGTCGCGGAGAATGTCGAGGTCCCGCTTCGCGAATTCTACAAGGACCTGCCGCCGGCGCTGATGGCGGAGATCGCCGCGTACAAGGTGGTGATGACCGGGCTTCCGGCGGACGCCGCGCCCAAATATCCGGCCGAGCTGTCGGGCGGCATGAAGAAGCGCGCCGGCCTCGCCCGCGCGCTCGCGCTCGATCCCGAACTGCTCTTCCTCGACGAACCGACCGCGGGGCTCGACCCGATCGGCGCCGCCGCCTTCGACGGGCTGACCCAGTCGCTGCAGAAGACGTTGGGGCTGACGGTGTTCCTCATCACCCACGACCTCGATACGCTCTACGCAATCTGCGACCGCGTCGCGGTGCTGGCGGATAAAAAGGTGATCGCGGTCGGCACGATCGACGAACTGCTCGCGCTCGACCACCCCTGGATCCAGGAATATTTCAAGGGTCCGCGCGGCCGCGCCGCGATCGCGACCCAAGAGACGCAGGCGCAGGCGCATCAGCGCGCCGACGCGCATCCGACCGAGGTCAAAGTACAGCAACTCCAGGACTCCGGTGCCGCCGCCACCGAGACCCCCGCGCAGCAGGCGAGGACCGACTGATGGAAACCCGTTCCAACCACGTGATCGTCGGCGCGGTCGTGCTGATCCTGCTCGCCGTGCTCGCGATCTTCACCGTCTGGATCGCGCGCCTCGGCGGCACCCGCGAAAAAGAATATGACATCTTCTTCAAGCAGAGCGTCGACGGCGTCGCGACGGGCTCCACCGTCACCTATTCGGGCGTCCCCGTCGGCCAGGTGAAGCGGATCGTGCTGTGGAAGCCCGATCCCCAGTTCGTGCGCGTGCGCGTGACGGTCAACGACGACACGCCGATCCTTCAGGGCACCACCGCGACGATCCAGGGCAGCTTCACCGGCACCAGCACCGTCGCGCTCGACGGCGGCCGCAAGGGCGCGCCGGAGATCAAATGCCCCGAAGAGCCCAATGCGCAGCTCTGCCCCTATGGCGTTCCCGTCATCTCGACCAAGCAGGGCGGGATCGGCGCGATCCTTAATTCCGCGCCGCAGTTGCTCGAGCGGCTGTCGACGCTGACCGAGCGGCTCACCGGCCTGCTCTCCGATCGCAACCAGGCGTCGATCGCGGGCATCCTCGACAACACCAACCGGCTGAGTGCCGCGCTCGCCGATCGCGGGCCGGAAATCGCCGCGACGCTGGCGCAGACGCGCGTCGCGATCCAGCAGGCGGGCAATGCCGCGGAATCGATCGGCAAGCTCGCCGACACGACCAACGGCGTGCTCAGCGACGACGTCAAGCCGACGCTGCAGAACCTCAACGGCGCGATCGCGTCCGCCCGCAAGAGCGCGGATACGCTGAACGAGGCGATCCAGGATGCGCGCCCCGGCCTGCAGACCTTCTCGAAACAGACGATCCCGGAGGCGAACCGGCTGGTCCGCGACCTGCGCGTCACCGCGACCGCTTTGTCCTCGATCGCCGACAAGGTCGACCAGGGCGGCGCCAGTTCGCTGATCGGCCAGCAGAAGCTCCCCGACTACAAGGGCAAGTGACGCCATGCAGACCAACCTTCCCCGCCTTTCCCGCGTCGCGCGCCGCCCCGGCCTGCTGATCGCCGTCGTCGCCATGCTGCCGCTCGCCGGTTGCATCAGCTTCGGCGCGAAGCCGCCGCCCCAGCTGCTCACGCTCCAGTCGGATTATGCGCCCGCGGTCGGCGCGACGCAGAATTCGGCGAAGGCGCGCTCGATCGTCGTGCAGGTGCCGACCAGCCCGGCGTCGATCGCGGTGACGCGCGTGCCGGTGTGGACGACCCCGACCGAGGTCGCCTACGTCAAGAACGCGCAATGGTCCGAACCGCCCACGCGCCTGTTCGCACGGCTGCTCGCCGATGCGGCGACGACGCGCGGCAACATGGTCGTGCTCTCCAGCATCCAGTCGATCGGCGACCCCAGCGCGACGCTGGCGGGCGAATTGCGCCAGTTCGGCTTCGACGGGACGCAGCGCCAGGCAGTGGTGATCTACGACGCCGCACTGACCCGCGCGGGCAAGGACACGGTCGAAAAGCGCCGCTTCGAGGCGCGCGTCCCCGTCGCCGCGATCGACGCCGCGAACGCAGGCACCGGCCTCAGCCAGGCCGCGAACCAGGTCGCCGCCGAAGTCGCGGCCTGGGTGGCGCAGGGCTGATTGCTCCGAACCGGATCGGTTCGCACTGTCCTGCACGCTGGTTATATGCTAAGGGAAAGAGCATGGCGGACTTCCGCCCGCTCTTTCTCATATTCCAGCTTCCTCAGCGGCCCGCGCGCGCAAGGGTCGGATCCAGCAGCGTCGAATCCGAGCGGTGCTCCTGCGCTCGTAGGAGCCCAGGGTTACATGCGATGCGCGCGTGACTCTGGGCTCCTGCCTGTGCGGGAGCACGGTTCAGGTTGGCCAGGTCATTCTTTCGCCGTTCGCCGATCAAGCGCCCCTCGCAACAGCCCCCCACCCGCCACGACGGATAGAACCGCCCCGCCAGCCGAAGGCCGATACGATCCTGGGGCCCAACGCGCCCCCCAAACACTGCGACTTTCGCGACTTTTGGGTAATTAGATACCCGAAAACGCAACCATCGTCCGCATCGCGCCCATTCGTGTTCCTGCGAACGCAGGAACCCAGAGCCCCACGAATCGCCGCTGCGTTCCAACGTCATGCCGGACCCGTTCCGGCATCCCCTGCTCCGCAAGCGCCCCGCGGTCGATAGAACGGCACGGTGGATGCCGGAACGGGTCAGGCATGACGGCTGTAGGGCGACTTCGTGCCAGCCAGACGGCCTTGACCAGCCTCGCCCCACCCGGCCGAACCGGCGCCTCGCGAAGTTCCGCCCCTCAGGGCGCCCGGCGCACCGCGGGAAGCACGTCGCACACCGCCGCCCCGCCCAGCGACACCAGCGGCGGTGGCGGATTCTCCCGCCGCGCCACCGCGGCGGCGAAGCGTATGTTGTCCGCGGCGCGATACTGGAAATGCGGCCGGTCCGCGGCGGGCAGGTCGCTGGCCAGCCGCACCGAAACAATCGGCACGCGCTCGCTCTCCTTGTCGTACATGCCCATCGCCGCATCGCTGCGCGGCAGGCCCGACAGATATTGCATGCCTTCGACGATCCGCCCGACGACCGTATAGTTGCGGTCCAGCCGCCGCGCCGACTGGCCGATCGGCGTGAACAGCTCCGCGCCGCTGCCTGTGCTCGGCAAGTCGTCGCGCGCGACGCCGACCATGCCGTAACAATGCGTCAGCCACGCCGCCTTGCCGTCGGTCGCGACCGGCCAGCCGTCCGCGGTGATCCCCGATGCGGTCGAATAGCTGTCCGCCCGCCGCATCCGCACCGCCGGCTGGAACGCGGCGATCTCGAACTCGGCGGCGGGGCGGTCGGTGATGCCGGCGGGCAACGGCTTCTTCTCCGTCGCATCGCCCCATTGCGTCACCCAGTTTTCCTGGACGCGATAGACGCTCGTCCCGTCCCACCATTTGGCGCGGGCGAGCGCCCGGATGTTGGCGACATGCGCCGGCGCATGGCCGGGCGCGAGCCGGATGACGACCTGCTTGCCCGTCGCGAGCGTCACGATCATCACCTCGTCGCCTGGGATCGCCCGCCAGTCGGCGGGCAGCGGGTCGGACGGCAATGGCGCGGGCGGCGGCGCCGCCGCCTGGACGGGCGCGGCAAGCGCGGCGGCGGCAAGGGCGATCAGGCTGGTCATGCGCCGCAGACTGACGCGCCCGCGCCCGATACGCAATCGCCTTGCGATCCCGCCCGCGCTACGCTAGGCGCGCATCCTTCCGGGAAGATGCGGAGCGGTGGCCGAGTGGTCGAAGGCGCTCGCCTGGAAAGTGAGTATACGCCAAAAGCGTATCGAGGGTTCGAATCCCTCCCGCTCCGCCAACACGAAATTACGCAATAAAATCAACGACTTACGGGCGCGCTGGTGAAATTCGAACCAGCCGCCTATCTAGCGTAAATCTCTGAAAACGTTGGGCTGCGCCTCTGGACAGATTGCGCAATGCCGATCCTAGCATGAACTCGCGGTGGGTAATTCAGTGGGTAAGCTTTGCGGCGGTGGGTGAATTCTGCGCTTTTTGCACGTAGGTTCATCGCGCGAAACTCGGGTGCGGGTCCTACCGTAGAAGCCGAACTGACGGTTCGCATTACGGTAGTATGCAGTGGCGTCGTGCATTGTCAGGCACTAGCCGGCTCGCCTAAGGCTTTGCATGGGAGGGACTGCTGCCATGACCGCTGAGACCGACACGCTCGTCAAACCCGATATGGTGGCGGTGCTTCAGCGGACCCACGTCAGCAAGGATCTCCACGGTTTTCTGCTGCCGACGCCCGAGGCGGTGTCGAACGCGATGCACGGGATCGAGGCGCGCTTCGGCGATGACGCCCGCAAGCAGGGCACGATCGAGATCGCGATGTCGAGCATCAACGATCCCCAGCACCTGATGATCTCGATCACCGACAACGGCATCGGTCTCAACGACGGCAACTACCGCTCGTTCAAGACCCCGTTTTCAGGCCACAAGCTTCAGCAGAATGGCCGCGGCTTCGGCCGCTTCATCGCCTTCAAGGTGTTCAACCGCATCCTCTACTCGAGCCGGTTCGAGGCACTGCCGGCGCCTGACAAGCGCACCTTCCGTTTCGACATCCACCGGGAAGACGAACTCATCTACCATGACGGCGAGCCGGACTTCGCGCATCTTGGCCTTCGCGTCGACTATGACGAGCCCCGCCCCGAGTGGCACGAGCTGATCGCCACGCTCGACGAGAGCGACATCGCCGATCATATCGGCAGCCACTTCCTGCCGCATTTCCTCTACCGCTGGCTGCCCGAGATCACGATCCGGTTTGACAACGCCGATGCCAGCAGCATCACCGCCCACTTCAAGAACGTCTTCGTCCAATCGGAATCGGGCTCCTTCGACGTCCAGATCGACGGCAAGGCGGAGACGATCGACTATTCGCTGACCAAGGTGCCGCGCACCCGGTCGTTCAAAAACCATAGCCTGCTGTTCGCCGCGGGCGATCGCATCGTCGGAAATCCGCGCGACCTCACCAATCTGCTCGGCCAGCCCGCCTTCATGGACGATCAGGACAAGCCCTACATCGTGATCGGCGTTGTGCGATCGGACGCGTTCGAGACGCGGCTGAACGACGCGCGGACGGGAATCAACATTTCGTCGGCGATAATCGAAGAAATTGTCGGTGCTGTTGGCGACATCATCCAGTCGACCGAGAAGAGCCAGATCGACAAGATCAAGACGACGCAATCGCGCGATCGCGAGACGGCGCTCCAGGAGAATCCGATCCTTCGGATCGGGCTCAAAGGTCAATCGATTTCGAGTTACGTCGCGGGCAAGCCGAACAACTGGAAGGCGCAACAGTTCGTGTCGGACCTAGCGATCGAACGTTACCGCGTGTCGCGGGATTTGACCAAGGCGATTACCAGCGCGGCCAACGATACCGACAACTACATGGCCAACATCAAGGACATCGTTGACAAGATCGATGCCTCCAACAAGGAGGCGCTCGCCGAATATGTCGTCCACCGCAAGAAGGTGATTGAGCTGATCGAGGCCGCGCGTAAATATGGCTCGACCGGCACCCACGCGCCCGAGGACACGATCCACGATCTCGTCTTCCACCGCTTCTCGGACAGCGTCGATACCGACTATTTCGAGCACAATCTGTGGCTGGTCGACGACGCGCTGGCGTTCCTGCCGTATATCTCGAGCGATCGCGCGATGCACGGCAAGGGCCGCAAGAAGGGCGACAAGATCGCCGATCTCGCCTTCTTCGATGACAGCCTCGTCCTCGGCGACAATGACGGCACGACGATCACGATCATCGAGTTCAAGCGGCCGAGCCGCGACGATTACCGGTTCGGAGACGTTAAGCACGATCCCGTCATGCAGGTGATCCAGACGCTCAAGGACGCCACCGCGGCGGGCGGGATCGCGCGGACGGACGGCTCGCACTTCGCGTTCCGCGGCGTCGTGCGCCGGTTTGGCTATATCGTCGCTGACCTGAAACCGTCGCTCGTGAATGTGCTGCGCAACCACGACTTCAAGAACGACTGGAACCCCGACATCTACGTTCGCTACCGCGACAACGAGCAAATCTTCATCCAGGCGATGGGCTACGATACCCTGATCGCACATGCCAAAAAGCGCAACCAGGCCTTCTTCAGCGTCCTGTTCGGCGAGTAGACGCTGACCTGTTAGAGTTGGCCCTCCTCTCCCCTGCTTCCATGCCCGGGATCACGGCTCTGACCTCGAAGTGGCTGGCGAGGATGCAGTCTGCCTGATCTCCTATTCTTCAGCGGGAGCCTCAAAATTGGTGGGCAATAAAGTGGGTAATTGCGACCTCACACAAGGGAGTTCGAATCCCTCCCGCTCCGCCATTATCCTCGCGCCATCGCTGGCCCCTCGTTCCGCACCCTTGTTGAGCCGAATGCGCCGTCGTGCGTTGGGTCCGTCCACACTCTCGCAGGAGCGCGTATGATGGCCGATGCCCAAGACCCGACCCACGAACCTGAAGGGTTCGGCGACCTGCCGATCCAGCCGACGGGATCGGGCGTCGCCGATCTCGAAGTGGCGTATGAGCAGATGCGCCTCGCCGAGGGGGAGGACGCCGGCAGCGCCGGTCCGACGGAGGGGGAAACGCCGATCCCGCTGGACGACGAAACGCCCGGCGTGATCGAGAGCGAGGCGCATCCGAGCTGAGGCCTTTAGGCGACTGCGCGGGCGGGACACGACGCCCCGCCCGACGCAGCAGTCGGGTCAGTCGGCCGCGTCCTTGACGTCGCCCTTGCCCATCGCGGAGACGAGCACGTTGCCCGAGCCGGAGAAGTTGGCGGCCGGCAGGTCGGCGACCCGATTCCCGACCTTGACGAGGACGCGTTGCACCGTGCCCTGCGCCGTCGAGCGCACCGACTGCACCGTGCCGATCGCGCGTCCGCGCGCATCCGTCACCGCCATGCCGGGATCGATCGGGAAACCGCCCGCCCCCGCCGCGCCGCTGCCGGCGAGCGCCAGCGAACCGCTCGCCATGCCGGCACCCGCGCTGCCGCTGGCGGTCGCGGCGCCCGTGGCCGTCCCGGCAACGCCGCCAGCACGATCCGCCGCCCCACGCAGGGCCTGACCACCCCCGCGCAGCGCCTGACCACCACGCGCCGCGCCCTGCGCCGCCGCGTCGCGCGCATTGGCGACGCCGGCACGGGCGCCGTCGACGCCCCGCATCCCGGCACCTCGCACCGCGTCCGTACCGATCGCCTGCGCATCCACGGTGCCGCCGATGCTTCCCGCCGCCTGGCCATTGCCGCCGGCCGCATGACGCCCGAGGCCGGCACCGCCGCCGATCGCGCCATCGCTGTCCGCGCCGCCCGACGCCGATACGCGGCCCCGGCGGGCGTCGACGCTGCGCGCGCCATGCGCCGCACCGCGCCCCTGGGCGACCCCGTCGACCGACATCGGCGTACGGCCGATCATCCCGCCGAGCCCGCCGTTGGCCATGCCGCCGCCCATCGCGCCGCCACCCAGACCCCCGCCCAGCGCACCGCCGAGCGATCCGCCGGCCCCGCCAAGCAATTGCGCCGACGCAGGCATCGCGACCACGGCCAGTACCAGCGCCGCACTACCGAACAGAACAGTCTTCATCGTCGTTCTCCTTTGCCTTTGCCTCGGAGAACGGCACGCCCTTCCGGTTTAATCCCGGCAACGCGGAAATTTTTTCGAAAAAAATTTACCGTGCCGGCGTCCGGCAGTCGCCGCAAAGCAAGCCGCGACCGAATTGCCGGGCGGGGCCGGCGTGTCGCGCGGTGCGATCGACCGCGGCGAGCGCACCTTGCATCGCGGCGGGCGCGAGTGTCGGATAGGCACGCGCGATCGTGCCTGCGACCAGCGGCGCGGCGAACGACGTGCCGCGCACCGCAATCGTGCCGCCCGCGGCTTTCGCGGCTAGCATGTCCGCCCCCGGGGCGGCATAATCCAGATGCGTCGCCCGCCCCGCCTCGATCAGCGGGCGGTTGCGTCCGTCGACGCCGGTGACCGCCACGACGTCGGGGTAGGAGGCGGGATAGGCGGGCGGTGCCGCGGGACCAGCATTGCCGACCGCCGCGACGACGATCAGCCCGCGCGCCTGCGCCGCGGCGATGACGCGCCCCAGCACCGGATTGGCGGGGCCGACCAGGCTGATCGTCGCGACGGACACTTTCTGCTGCACCAGCCAGCCGATCGCGCGGGCGATCGCGGTCGCGTTGCCGCCGGCCGGATCGTCGCCATAGACATCGGCAGAGGCGATGCGCGCGCCCGGCAAGGCCGCCCGGACACCGGGTGCCCCGCCGATCAGCGATGCGACCGCGGCGGCATGGTCGTTGGCGCGCGGTGCGCCGGCGGCGAATCCCGCCGCCAAGGTCGCGCCGGGCACGCCGCCATCGATCACGCCGACCAGCGGCCCCGACCCCGACGGCGCGCGTCCGGCCCGGGGCGCCACCGACGCGGTGCCGACACCGCTCGGCAGGTACAGCTGATCCGCCGTCGTCGTCGCGCCCAGACCGCGCAGTTCGTCGATCGCCGCACGCAGCGAACGGCCATCCGGGACGCGGAGGCGCGCAAACCCCACGCCCAGCACCTCGTCGCGCGCGATCACTGCATAGCCGCGCGCCGCCGCTGCGGTGAGCACGGCCTCGTCCGGCGCGTCGATCACCACCTCGCCCGCCCGCGCCGGAAACCCTTGCGGATCGCGCGCGATTTCGCGCGGATGGTCGCGTACCAGCCGCGCGATCGTCGCGTCATGCACCCGGGCGAGCGCCTGCGCGGTCGTGCGGACCGGGTCGGCGACCGTGTCGGCCAGCGCCCCGGGCAGACCGCGCGCCATCGGCAGCGACAATCCCCCGCCGGGCAGGGACGGCATGCCCGGCACGATCTGCGCCGACACGACGCTGCCCGCAATCGTTCCCAGCAAGGCCAGCATGACGGCGGGGGCACGTGGCAACGGATCGGTTCCTTCTCGACAGACTATAGAAAATCGTTGTGCGTGGATTAAACGGGCGACGCCATCCGTTTCATCCGCAACCATGAAGGATTTGGCTTGGCCGCGTTCGAAGACGAGCTGCTCACGCTATTGCCCCGGATGCGTCGCTTCGCACGCAGCCTGGCGCATGACGCGGCGGATGCCGACGATCTATGCCAGATCGCGGTGGAGAAGGCGCTGCGCGCCCGCGGGTCGTGGCAGCCTGGAACGAGGATGGACAGCTGGATGTACCGGATCATGCGCAACGCCTGGATCGACACGGCGCGATCGCGACACCGTGCCGCGGCGACGTTCGTCGCGGAAGAGGCGGGCGCCGCGGTCGGCATCGACGGCGGGGCGGAGGCACGGCTCGCGCTCGACGATGTCGCGGCGGCGATGCGCACCCTGCCCGACGAACAACGCGAGGCGGTCGCGCTCGTGCTGGTCGAAGGGCTGGCGTACAAGGAAGCGGCGACGGTGCTCGACATCCCGATGGGGACACTGACGTCGCGGCTGGCACGCGGGCGACAGGCGCTGATGACGCGATTGGGAGAGGCGGCGTGACGATCGACCCCGAACGGCTGCCCGAATTGCTGATGGCCTATGCCGACGGCGAACTCGATCCGCTGATGACGCGGCGCATCGCCGGTCTGGTCGCGGACGACCCCGCCCTTGCGGCACAGGTCGCGCGGCATCGCGCACTGCGGGAACACGTCCATCAGGCGTTCGCCCCGGTCGCCGACGAACCCCTTCCCGATCGGCTGACCGCACTGCTGCAGAGCAACGTCCACACGCTCGTGCCGCCGCCCGCGAAACGCGACCGCGGATCGACGTGGATGCCGCGCGCGGGCATCGCCGCGGCGATGGCCGCGTGCCTCATGCTGGGCGTCGCGGTGGGCACGTCGGTCGATCGCGGGCCGGTGCGGATCGAGAACGGAGGGCTTTTCGCCGGCGGCCGTCTCGCCACCGCGCTGGAGCAGGTGCCGAGCGGTGGCAGCGGGCCGGTGCGGGTCGCGCTGTCGTTCCGCGATGCGGATCGCCGATATTGCCGGGTCTTCGGCACGACCGGGCTGGACGGTATCGCCTGCAGGGACGGTGATGGCTGGCGCTTGCGGCAGGCGCGGTCGGTAGGCGTGGTACCGGCGACATCGCCCGCCTACGCCCAGGCCGGCTCCGCCGATCCCACGCTGATGGCGGCGGCACAGGACATGATGGCCGGCGCACCGCTTGATGCTCCGGCGGAGGCCGCGGCGCGGCGTGCCGGCTGGCGATAACCGCTCCGCTACAGTAATTTGTCGAGCGTGATCGGCAGGTCGCGCACGCGGCGGCCCGTCGCATTGTACACCGCATTGGCGATCGCCGCGCCGACGCCGGTGATGCCGATCTCGCCGATGCCGCGCGCGCCCATCGGCGCATGCGGATCGGGGATGTCGGTCCAGATCACGTCGATCTCCGGCACGTCCATGTGCACCGGCACGTGATACTCGGCCAGGCTGGGGTTCATCACCCGCCCGGTGCGCGCGTCGAACAACGTCTCCTCGGTCAGCGCGAGGCCCAGCCCCATGATGATGCCGCCGCGGAACTGGCTCGCCGCCGCTTTGGGGTTGAGGATACGGCCGCAATCGAAACTGCCGAGCAGCCGGCGCACGCGCACCTCGCCCGTCACCGCGCTCACCGCCACCTCGGCAAATTGGGCGCCGGTCGAGTGCATCGAATATTTGAGCATCTCGAGCGGCAGTGGCGCCTTCTCCTCCACCTCGACCGCGTCACGGCCGGCACGCGACAGGATCGAGGCATAGCTTTCGTGACGCGACCGGTCGCTCGCCTGCGCAAGGCCGCTATCGACGGCGACGACATCGCCGGGACGCAGGCCCGCGAGCGGACTGTCGTTGCCCGCGACGCGCAGCAGTTCCTTGACCAGCGCCTCCGCCGCCGCGGTCACCGCGGCGAGCGTCGCCACCGTCTGCTGCGACCCGCCCGCCATCGCGCCGGCGGGCAGCGCGCTGTCGCCATATTCGAACGTCACGCGGTCGAGCGGCAGGCCGAGCCGGTCGGCGGCGTGCTGCGCCTGCACCGTCGCGGTGCCCATCCCCATCTCGTGCCCGGCGGTCGAAATCGTCGCATGGCCGACGGCGTCTATACGGATGCGCGCGGCATTGCCGGGGATGCGGAGGTAGGGATAGGTCGCGGTCGCGACGCCCATGCCGATCTGCCACTCGCCTTCGCGCCGATTACCGGGCACGGGATCGCGCCGGTCCCAGCCGAAGCGCGCCGCGCCATCGGCGAACGCCTTGGTCAGGTGGCGCGACGAGAACGCATTGCCGCTGGTCGGATCGCGATCGGGCTCGTTGCGGCGGCGCAGATCGATGGGGTCGATCCCCATCGTCTCGGCCAGTTCGTCGATCGCGCATTCGAGCGCGAACGTGCCGACCGATTCGCCCGGCGCACGCATGAAGGTGTTGGCCAGCATGTCCATCTCGGCGATCTTCTGCTCGAGGCGGAAACTGCCCGCGGCATACAGGTGGCGCGCGGGAAAGGTGAACTGCTCCGGGCAGTTGTTGTGCGACGTCATCGCCGCGACGCCTTCGTGGATCAATGCGGTGAAGCGCCCGTCCGCATCCGCACCGATCGCGACGCGCTGCTCGGTCAGCGTCCGCCCGCCGACGAGGCGATAGACGCCCTCGCGGCTCAGCACGATGCGCACCGGCCGGCCGGCCAGCTTGGCCGCGGCGGCGGCGAGGATCTGGTGCGTCCACAGTCCCTTGCCGCCGAAACCGCCGCCGACGAACGGCGACAGCACGCGCACCTGTTCGGGTTTCAGCCCGAACACGCCCGCCATCGTCGCGGCGGTGCCGTGCAGCATCTGCGTCGCATCGTGCAGGATCAGCGTGTCGCCCTGCCACACCACCGTCGCGGCGTGCAGTTCGATCGCATTGTGGTTGTGGCGTGGCGTCGTGTAACGGCGATCGACCCGGTGCGCGGCCTTCGCCAGCGCCTTTTGCGCATCACCGACGGAAACAAGCGCCGGCTCCATCATCACCGCGCCCGGCCGCTTCGCACTCTGCCGCGCCGCGGCGAAATCGGTGATCGCGGGTTCGGCATCGTAGGTGACGCGGATCAGCTCGGCGGCGTGGTCCGCCTGTTCCTGCGTTTCGGCGAGGACGAGCGCGACCGCCTCGCCATTCCAGTGGATGGTGGCATCCTGCATCACCGGCAGGTTGCTGCCGGCGACGCCATTGCCTTCCAGCATGCCCTTGGGGGCCTTCATCCGCGGCGCGTTGCGGTGCGTCATCACCAGCACCACGCCGGGCGCCTGCTCCGCGGCGGCGGTGTCGATCGACGTGATCCGCCCCTTGGGCACCGTCGCATGGACGAGCGCCGCATAGACCATGCCGTCGAGCGCGACCTCGGCGGCGAAGCGTGCGGCGCCGCCGACCTTGAGCGCGCCATCGATCCGCGACACGGGTTCGCCGACATGGCCATGCTGTCCGCGCACCGGCTTCGGCCGCCTGCCGGGCAGCAGCGCGTCGGGAACGTAGCGCAGGGCGGTGCGCGCGAATTCCATCATCGTCACGCGACCTCTCCCGCCAGCTCGCCCAGCACCGCGATGATCGTGCGCCGCGCCAGCTCGATCTTGAACCCGTTGTCGCGCAGCGGCACCGCGTCGGCGAGTTCCGCCGCCGCGGCTGCCGCGAACCTGTCCGCCTCCGCCCGCGCGCCGCGCAGCATCGCCTCCGCCCGCGTCGCGCGCCATGGCTTGTGCGCCACCCCGCCGAGCGCGAGCCGCACGTCGCGGATCACGCGATCCTCGCCGACATCGAGCACCGCCGCGACCGAGACGAGCGCAAAGGCGTAACTCGCCCGGTCGCGCACCTTGCGATAGGCGGGTCGGCCCGCGGGCGGCGGCGGCAGATGCACCGCGACGATCAGTTCGCCGGGCGCGAGCGTCGTCTCGCGCTCCGGCGTATCGCCGGGCAGCAGATGGAGATCGGCGAAGGCGATGCGTCGCTCCCCGGCCGGCCCCGCGACCGCGACCTCCGCCTCCAGCGCGGTCAGCGCGACGCACAGGTCGGACGGATGCGTCGCGACGCAGGCGGGCGAGGCGCCCAGGATCGCGTGGATGCGCGTGAATCCTTCGCGCGCGTCGCACCCGCTCCCCGGCACCCGCTTGTTGCACGCCGCGGCGGCATCGTAGAAATAGGTGCACCGCGTCCGCTGGAGCAGGTTGCCGCCCACGGTCGCCATGTTGCGGATCTGCGCCGATGCGCCCGCCAGGATCGCGCGCGCGACGAGCGGATAGCGCGTGCGCACCCGGCGGTCGCTCGCCAGCGCGCTATTGGTGACGCCCGCGCCGATGACGAGGCCGCCGTCCGCATCGTCGTCGATCGCGGTCGACAGCGCGGTGACGTCGACCAGCCTCTCCGGCCGTTCGATCCCCTCGCGCATCAGGTCGACGAGGTTGGTGCCGCCACCAAGATAGCGCGCGTTCGCCTGCGCCCCGGCCGCCACCGCGTCGGCCGTGCCCACGGCGCGCGCGTAGCTGAACGGCGTCATGCCCGTATCTCCTGCCGATCGGCGGCGTAGGTCGCGGCGATCGCCGCGATGATGCCGTTGTGGGCCCCGCACCGGCACAGATTGCCGCTCATTCGCTCGCGCAGTTCGTCATGCGTCAGCGCGGGGGTTTCGGCGGCAAGGTCGGCGGTGACGTGACTGGGCACGCCGCGGGCGACCTCGTCGGCCATGCCGATCGCCGAGCAGATTTGCCCCGGCGTGCAATAGCCGCACTGAAAGCCGTCATGCTCGATGAAGGCAGTCTGCAGCGGATGGAGCGCGTCGCCTTCGGCCAGCCCCTCCACTGTCGTGATCGACCGCCCCTGATATTGCACCGCCAGCGCGAGGCAGCTGTTGATCCGCACCCCGTCGACCAGCACGGTACACGCGCCGCACGCCCCTTGGTTGCAGCCCTTCTTGGTACCGGGCAGCGCGAGATGCTCGCGGAGCAGATCGAGCAGCGAGGTGCGGATGTCGACCTCCGCCGACATGGCCGTGCCGTTGATCGTGAAGTCCATCGCCGCCCCCTCACGCGACCCGATCGCCGCTGACGCGGCGGCCAACGCACGGTCTCACGCAAAGGTTCAATCGCACACCGACGTGCCCCCGCGCCTCAGGCGGCCGGGAGCAGCGCTTTCAGCGGCAGGTCCACATCCGCGAGCGATACCGGGTCAGGCGCAATCCCCGCCTCCACCAGTTTGCGCCCCTGCACGTAATCCTTGGTCGCGTTGACGCAATCGAGCGCGATGACGCGCCCCTGCTTCAGATAGACGATGGCGAAACTGCGCGTCGCCGGGTCGCCGCGCAGGACGGCCGCATCGTGACCGATCGACAGCCCCACCGTCTGCAGCTTCAGGTCATATTGGTTCGACCAGAACCACGGCGTCGACCGATACGCGCCCGGCTGATGCCCCACGATCGCCTTCGCGGCCAGCGTCGCCTGGTCGTTGGCGTTCTGGACCGATTCGACGCGCAGCATCGCGCCATCGGCAAAGGCGTTGGCATGCAACGCGCAATCGCCGATCGCATAGACGTCGGGCAACGTCGTCCGGCATCCACCGTCTACGTACACGCCATTGCCCCCGTCCGCCCCGGCGGCGAGCAGCGGGGCGACCGCGGGCTCGATGCCGATGCCGACGATCACCATGTCCGCGGGGATCATCTCCCCACTCGCCAGACGGACACCCGTCGCGCGCGTCTCGCCCAGCACGCACTCGACCGCCGCGCTCAGCCGCACATCGACGCCATGCGCCCGATGCTCCACCTCGTAAAAGCGCGACAGAGCCTCTCCCGCGACGCGGGCCAGCACGCGATCCTGCGCTTCCACCACGACGACGCGCTTGCCCAGCTTCGACAGCGCCGCGGCGGCCTCCAACCCGATATAACCACCACCGATCACCACGGCCTGCGCGATGTCGGGAAGCTCGGCGATCATCCGGTCCGCATCGGCGCGCGTGCGTATCGTATGAACGCCGGCAAGGTCATGGCCCGTGCAGGCCAGCCGTCGCGGGCTGCCCCCCGTCGCCCAGACCAGCTGCCCGTAACCGAAACTTTCCCCGGACGCGGTCGCGATGCGGTGCGCCCCCGGATCGACCTCGTTCACGGTGCGGCCCAGCATCATGGCGACGTCGCGTTCCGCCCAGAACGACGCCGGCCGGATCAGCATGCGCTCGAACGGCTTGTCACCCGACAAATACTCCTTCGACAGCGGCGGCCGCTCGTAAGGCAGTTCGGCCTCTGCTCCCACCAGCGCGATCGAGCCCGCGAAACCCGATTGCCGCAGCGCGATCGCCACCTGCGCGCCGCCGTGCCCCGCGCCGACGATCACCACATCGTAGCTCTGCATTACGCTCATGCCCTTTCGCTCCAGCGCGCAGCCATAAAGGTACAGAACCACCCCCGTCACGCGCGACATGACTGCGGTTTTTGATCCAGCGGCAATCCAAACCTGAACTGTCTAGGAGCCCCGACACGAGGGCTCCCAGCCCGACATCGTCGACAACGGCTTCACCACGATGGAATTCGCCAGCGGCGTGCGGGCAACGCTCGTTCCGTCGCTGTTCACGGACGGCGCCGCGCACGAGGAAGGAGATGCGCGCGACCGGCGCTGCCGGGCGGCTCAGCGTGCCCGCAGAGATGAGCGCACGGGAGCATCGTGTCGTCGACGTGACGGAACTGGCTACCCTAAATCGGTAATCGGATCGGGAAAGCAGATCACCCGCCCGGCGCGCGCTCCGGCGCGTTCTGATCGTCGGATAGCGTCGGGTGCCTTGCAACGAGATGCCGCGCGCGCCCGGATCGGTCACTGCTGGCGCTAGATCCGACAGGGACTTAGCGGAAAGCGAAGCCTCCAATCTGGATCAGCATGCAGTTGAACCTGACAGATCTGTCATCTACCACTCAACGGTCAGCGCTGACTTCGTGTACAGGACTCTCAACAGGGGAAATCGAGACATGAAGATGATCAAGATAGCATTCTTGGCGGCGTGCGTAACCGCTGCCGCATCGGCGCCGGCCCATGCACTGGACAAGAAACCCGCCGCCACCGCGGCAAGAATGTCCTCCTGCTATTACGAATATTCGATCATCACAGCCGATGCCATTTATGACGTCTACACCTGCTACGGCAATGGCGACGGCAGTTACTGATCCGATCATCTTGGCGGCCGGGATGGCATGATCCCACCCCGGTCGTCGTTCGTCCCGTTCCGACATCGAGCGTAAGAGGGGAGACTTGGATGCGATTTTCGATCTGGTGGATGGCGGCGGCAAGCGCCGGCATATTGATCGCGGCCTCCGGCGGGTCCGCCGCCATCGCGGTTGCCCAAACGTCGCCTTCTCCGGCCGGAACGTGGCGCGGCGGCTTCATCGGATCGGATTTCACCTTTGAGTTGAAGCAATCCGCCAGCGGCTGGACGGGTCGGTACACGTCCGCCAAAGCTGGAAAATGGGCCGATCTGCAGGCCGTGTCGGTCGTCGCGAACGAGGTCCGTTTCAAGTTCGAATCGCAGCCGCCCTCGGCATTTGTCCTGACGCTCGATCCGACGGGCAGGACGCTGACTGGTACGGCGACCTTCGGCGACCATCCGCCGTTGCCGCTGACGTTGACGCGCGCGTCCTAAGGCGTGCGTTTTCGGGTACGCATCGGCCGGCGCGCCGCACGATGATGCTGGCCAGCCTGATCCTGCTTGCACCGCCAACGGCCGTCGTCGCCTGCCGCCCCCAGGATCGGCCCGGATTGGTCGCACAGGCCACTGCGTTCGGCGGCGTGGTCGCGCCCGACCGCGCGCGCGCGCAGGCGGCGGCTGCGGCAGGCGATACGGCACGCGCCGCCGCCGCGCGCTATCTCGGTCTCGAGATCGCACCGTTCCTGATTGCCCCCGACGCGGTGTCCCCGCGCAGATTGGGGTGTCCGTTCGTGTTCGCCTGGCCCTTCGCCGAGCCCGGCACCGTTGGGCGGTCGCCACCTTCCCATGTCCTGCCGCACGAGATCGGCCATGCCGCCTTCCTCCATTTCCTCATTCCCAGAACGGTGGACGATGAATACGGCGGCGACGCCCCCGACTGGCTCGACGAAATGGTGGCGATTGCGTTCGAGGATTCCGTCGGCGTCGCGAACCGCAGGGCGGACGGGCGGCGTCACGCCGAACGTCATGCGCTGATCCCGCTGCGACGCCTGCTGGCGATGACGCATCCCGAATGGGTCGCCGCTGGTCCGTCGACGGGACAGAGCCCGGGCGGCAACCTCGGCGTCCCCGGATCGCCGGATACACCCGCGTACTATGCGACGGTCCGGCTGTTGTTCGACTATCTCGTTGCCCGGACCGGCAATCCACAGGTTTTGCGCGACCTCGCCGACGCCGCGCGGAATAAGGTGCCGATCGATCGCTGGATGCTGGCACGGGTGGCGCGCTTCGGCGATGGGCCGACGCTCGAGGATCTGGACGTGGCCATGACGGCGTTCGCGATCGGCGATCCTGCGTATCGCGCCGCCGGCGATGCCGACCTGCGGAGATCGCAGGCACGATGAGACACCCCGACGGACGGCGACCGACCGCCGACGGCGTCGAGGCCGCAATCGTCGGCGTCCTTGTCGTTGCCGCGACCCTTGCCATTGCGGGTCCGGCGCAGGCGAGAGTGCAACGAAGCGTGCCACCGACGCCGCAGACGACAGACCCCGCGCCGCCACCCGCGCCAGCGGCACGGGCTGCGGACGCGGCTTCGACGCGCGACGTCGAATTCGTCGACGCGAACGGCGTGCCGTTGTCCGAGGACAAGCAGCAGAACCTGCGGGCCAAGTTCAAAGACGACCCCGCCCTGCAACAGGCGACGCAGTCGAGTCCCGGCCCGGTTCGCCCCAAGACCGGAAGCGATGCCGAAGGCCGGACGCGCGACATCGTCGTCAGCGGCCGTCGCCCGCGCGGATCGGTGATCGGCGACATACCGGCGGCGCAGACCTTCAACCCACTCGACATCCGTGCCTATGGCGCGAGCGATATCGGCGAACTGGTGCAGGCGTTGGGGCCACAGGTCGGCAGCGATCGCGGACGCGCGGACAACGCGCCGGTCGTGCTGCTCAACGGAAAGCGCGTGTCCAGCTTTCTCGAAATCTCGCGCATCCCCACCGAGGCCATCGAGCGGATGGAGGTGTTCCCCGAGGAACTCGCGCTCAAATACGGCTACCGGGCGGACCAGAAGGTGGTCAACATCGTCACCTATGAGCGGTTCGCCTCCAAGCTTGTCCGCGCGTCCTACGCCGCGCCGACCGAGGGCGGGCGCGACACGAAGGCCTCCGGCGCCTCCTATCTCCGGATCGCGCGCGGCGCGCGGTTCAACGTGGACGTGGACTATGACCGGTCGGGCGCGTTGCGCGAAAGCGATCGCGGCCTGTCGCAACCCACCGACATGCCAGGCGCAGGCGCTTTCCGCACCCTGGTGCCGGCGACGGACCGGTTCACGCTGACCGGGACCGCCAGCGGCGAGCTCGTCAAGGGCGTCGCATCAACGCTCAACGGCCGGTTCGAGGCGGGGTCGAGCCGAAGCCTGCTGGGACCGGGGCCGGCCGGTGCGCTCGCACGCGACGTCGACACGCGCAGCGGCCATCTCGGCGGTGTCGCGGACGGACGGATTGGCCAGTGGCAATGGTCCCTTGTCACCAACCTGGACCGCACAACGAGCAACACCGCGACGGACACCGTGATCGCGGGGGCGGCGCGCGACACGGCCAGATCAGTTGCCACGCTTGCCGATGCCACCGCCGTTTTCACCGGGGCGATCGCGACGCTTCCCGCCGGTCCGCTGTCATCGAACCTGCAGGTCGGGGGCGAGATGCGCGACTTGCAGGCGGCGTCGAGGCGTTCGGGGATTGGACAGGTAACGGATCTGGCACGGGACCGGGCGACGGCGCAGGCGAACCTGGACCTGCCGCTTGCCAGTCGCCGCGGCAAAGTGCTCGGTCGGCTGGGCGAACTCTCGGCGAACCTCAACGCGGCAGTGGAAACGATCTCCGACGTCGGCACGCTGCGCACGCTCGGATACGGCCTCAACTGGTCGCCCGCCGCCGGGGTGAACCTCATCGCGTCGGCGACCGACGAACAGGGCGCGCCGACGCTCGAACAACTCGGCGCGCCTACGGTCATTACCCCCAACACCCGCGCGTTCGATTTCTCGACGCGCACGGTCGTGGACATCACACGGATTTTCGGCGGGAATCCCTCCCTTCGTTCGGATCACAGACGGGTGGTCAAACTGGGCGTGAACGCCCGGCCGTTCGCCGGGCGGGATCTGACGCTCAGCGTCGATTATGTGCGCACGCGGATCGACGATCCCATCGTCTCCTTCCCGATTGCGCTTCCCGCGGTGGAGGCGGCGTTCCCGGATCGCTTCCTGCGCGATGCGGGCGGTCGCCTTTCCCAGATCGATGCACGGCCGGTCAACCTGCGCCGATCCGCGCAGGAGCAGATCCGCTGGGGCATCAATTTCGTCAGGCCGCTCGGTGCCGTCCCGCCCGGCATGCAGAGCGGCCAGGCGCGTTTCGTGTCGAGCGAGGCGGACCTCAGCAAGGCGCTTCCGCCCGGCGCCCGCATCCTCAAGCCCGAACCCGGGAGCGCGGAGGCAAGGCGCTTCGAAAACGTCGCGAGCCGCCTCATCCTGAGCATCTACTATACCCTCACGACGATCGACACCGTCACACTGCGCGACAACGGTCCGGAGCTCGATCTGCTCGACGGTTTCGCAACGGGCATGCGCGGCGGTAGCCCGCGGCACAAGATCGAGACGCAGGCGAGTGTCTTCAAACGTGGCCTGGGCGCGCGGATCAGCACGAACTGGCAGAGCGGCAGCGTCGTTCGAGGATTGTCCGACGGGACGACGGGCGGGCGCGATCTCCGCTTCGCGAGCTACGCGATCGTCAATGCCACCGCCTTCGCCAACCTGGCGGACCTGTTCCGCAAGGGAAGCGACGCGGGATGGATGACGGGGCTGCGCCTCAGCCTGACCGTCAACAACGTATTCAACCGGCGGCCCGTCGTGGCTGACGAAACCGGCTTCACACCGCTGACCTATCAACCCGACTATCTCGATCCTATCGGGCGGACGATCAACCTGAGCCTGCGCAAGGTGCTGTAACGCTCTGTCCCCTACGCGCCGCACCCGGGACTTGCCCGAAAAAGGTGGGCAGTTCCCTTAAGGTGAGAGCGGCGGTTCGCGAAGGAATTTGAGGACTAAGCGTTGGGGTCGTTGGTGACCCTACCCACCTTATCGGCCAGTGCATTACGACTGACAGAGCCGGGCTGATGGTCGAGCGATTGCTCGCGCGGACCGCAGGGGACGACGACGCCTCCGCATGGGTCCCCCCTGACCTCGATCGTGTGTGGATCACCTGACGCAATCGATTGTACGATTTTTATTGCAATCGATTGCCCTGCCTGTATCACGCTTTTCGTGGGCTCCGTAGAGGGCCAATCGCAGGTGGAGGATACTATGAAGGCGCGTGGTTGGATGTTGACGGGTGTCGCGATGCTGGCGATGCCGGGAATCGCGACGGCACAGGTCGCCGCGTCGCCGCAACCGGCTGCCCCGCAGGCCGATGCGGCGACCCCGGCGCAGGCCAGGGACGCCACCGACGACATCGTCGTCACCGCCGTTGCGCAGGGCACCAACCGGCTCGACAGTTCGATCACGACGAGTTCGATCAGTTCCGATTCGCTCGTTCAACTTGCGCCGCGCACCTCGGGCGAGTTGTTGCGCAATCTGCCCGGTATCCGCGTCGAGGCATCGGGCGGTGACGGCAATGCCAATATCTCGGTCCGCGGCCTGCCGGTTGCGAGCGGTGGGTCGAAGTTCCTTCAGCTGCAGGAAGACGGATTGCCGATCCTCGAATTCGGCGACATCACCTTCGGCAACGCCGACATCTTCCTGCGTGCGGATTTCAACGTCCGCACCGTCGAATCGGTGCGCGGCGGATCGGCGTCGACCTTCGCGTCGAACTCGCCGGGCGGCGTCATCAACTTCATCAGCAAGACCGGAGAGCGCGAGGGCGGCGCGTTCCAGCTGACCGGCGGCCTCGACTATCGCGAATACCGCGCCGATTTCGATTACGGCGGTCGCCTGTCGGACAGCGTGACCTATCACTTCGGTGGCTTCTACCGTATCGGCGATGGCCAGCGCCGGGTCGGCTATGACGGCGTGGCGGGCGGACAGCTCAAGGCCAACATTACCAAGTCGTTCGATAACGGCGGCTATGTCCGGCTGTACGGCAAGTATCTCGACGACCGCGCGATCGGCTATCTGCCCAATCCGGTGCGGGTGACCGGCACCAACGCTAATCCCGATTACAGCAACGTCGCCAATTTCTCGATCAACAACGGCACGCTGCACAGCCGCTATATCCGTACCGTGCAGACGCTGGACGGCAACAACCAGCTGACCACGCGGTCGATCGCGGACGGCCAGCACCCGGTCGTCTATGCGGGCGGACTGGAGGCGCAGATCCCCGTTGCCGACGGCTGGAACGTCGTCGAGCGCTTCCGTTATGCCAATATCTCGGGCGACTTCATCTCGCCCTTCCCTGCCAGCGTCGATTCGGCACAGACGGTGGCCAATGCGCTCGGCGGCGCCAACGCGCAGCTTTTCTACGCCAGCGGGCCGCAAACGGGTCAGCGTATCACCAACCCGGCGGCACTCGGCGGCAACGGGCTGCTCGCCAACGTGGTATTGTTCGACGTCGACCTGAAGAACCTCAACAACATCACCAACGACCTGCGCGTGAACGGCAAGGTGCCGTTCGGCGGCGGCGAGCTGTCGGTGACGGGCGGCTTCTACGCCTCGCGCCAGGACATCGTGACCGACTGGCTGTGGACCTCGTTCGTCCAGACGGTGCAGGACAAGGGTCAGTCGGTGCTGGTCGACGTGCGGACGGCCGCGGGCGTACCGGTCACGCAGAACGGCGTCCCCGGCTATTCGGCGAGTTTCTTCGGCAATTGCTGCCGTCGCTCCTATGACCTCAACTACACGACGCTCGCTCCGTTCGCACAGCTCGGACTGGAGGTCGGCCGCTTCAACATCGACGGGTCGCTGCGCTACGATATCGGCCGGGCCCGCGGCAGCGTTGCGGGAGCGGACCTGGGGGCCGCCTTCGGATCGGGCATCACCACCTTCGACATCAATGGCGATGGCGTCATCTCCGCCCCTGAACGGCAGGTGGCGGTGATCCCGGCGGTCCGTTCGCCGCTCAACTACAATTACAATTACCTATCTTATTCGGCCGGTGTGAACTTCCGGATGACCGACGCCACCGCGCTGTTCGCCCGCTACAGCCGTGGTGGCCGCGCCAACGCAGACCGCCTGCTGTTCGGACCGTCGATCAACCCGAACACCGGTGCCCTCACCGATCAGAGCGCGGCGGTCGACTTCGTCCGCCAGCTCGAAGGCGGGTTCAAGTATCGCGCACCCGGCATCTCCTTCTACGCTACCGGTTTCTGGGCCCGCACCGAGGAGCAGAATTTCGAGGCCACGACCCAGCGCTTCTTCAATCGCAAGTACGAGGCGAAGGGCGTCGAGCTGGAAGGCCGTGTCGCGCGCGGGCCATTCTCGATTTCGGCCGGCGGCACCTACACCGATGCCAAGATCACCAGCGACGTTCTGAACCCGGCCGTGGTCGGCAATCGCCCCCGCCGCCAGGCGAAGTTCATCTATCAGGTGACGCCGCAGATCGATCTGAGCCGCGTCACCTTCGGCGCCAACATCATCGGCACGACCAGCAGCTTCACGCAGGACAACAACCAGCTGGTCATGCCGGGCTATACCCAGGTCAATGCGTTCGTCGCGGTGCATCCCGCCGCCGGGGTCACGCTGTCGGTCAACGGCAACAACCTGTTCAACGTGATTGGTATCACCGAGGCGGAGGACGGCGCGATCCCGGCGAATAACATCGTGCGCGCCCGCTCGATCACCGGACGGACGATCTCCGCCGCGGTGCGCTTCGACTTCTGACCTGACGGATCGATCGACCGTGACGGACGTCCCTTCCTTCCCAGAGGTCCGTCTGCGGACGATCGCTCCCCGCCTCGGCCGCCAGCTCGAGCGCCTTTACGGCGCGGCCGCGGCCGGGCTCTGGCCGCGGGTCGAGGCGGTACTGCGCGCGCGCAGTGCCGACCGGCCCGCGGCACTTCGTGCGCTCGACGAGGCTCGGGTCGCCGACCCGGACTGGTTCGTCGCACCGGACATGATCGGCTATTCGACCTATGTCGATCGCTATGCGGGCACCGTGCGCGGCATGGCGGAACGCGTCGATCATCTCGAAGCGTTGGGGGTCCGCTACCTCCACGTCCTTGCGTTACTGAAGGCGCGCGACGGCGACAGCGACGGGGGCTTCGCAGTCGCGGACTATCTGGCGGTCGAGCCGCGGCTCGGCAGCATGGCCGACGTCGAGGCGCTCGCCGAACGGCTGCGCGCGCGGCGCATCAGCCTCTGCGTCGACCTTGCTCTCAACCATACCGCCGACGACCATGAATGGGCGAAGGCCGCGCGTGCGGGCGACCCGCACTATCGCGCCTTCTACCACGTGGTCGATGACGCCACGGCCGCCGCGTACGAGGCCGACCTCGGACAAGTCTTCCCGACTACCGCGCCGGGCAATTTCACCGCCGTGCCGGCGATGGGCGGCAACGTCTGGACGACCTTCTACCCTTTCCAGTGGGACCTCAACTGGGCGAACCCCGACGTCATGCTGGCGATGATCGACACGATGCTGCGCCTCGCCAACCATGGTTTCGAGGCATTCCGGCTGGATTCGACCGCATTCCTGTGGAAGCAGGCGGGAACCGATTGCCGCAACCTTCCGCAAGCACATTATATCGTCCGCGCGCTTCGCGCAGCGCTCGACATCGCCGCACCCGCGACGCTGCTCAAGGCGGAGGCGATCGTGCCCACTGCCTTCGTGCCCCCATATTTCGGTGCCGATGACGGCGCGGGTTTCGAACCCGAATGCCACCTCGTCTACAACAATTCGCTGATGGTCGCGGGATGGGTCGCGCTTGCCGAGGGATCGGCGTCGCTACCCGACGCGATCGTGCGCGCGAGCGGCGGACTGCCGCGCGGCGCCAACTGGCTGAGCTATGCGCGCTGCCACGACGACATCGGCTGGGGCACGGTGATGGCCGACCTCGCCGGGATCGACCCCGATCCGGTCGCGCGGCTCACCGCAGCCGCACACTTCACAAATGGTGAGGGCAGCTGGTCGCGGGGGGAGGCATTCCAGTCGGATGGCTCGGTGGTCCACGGCACCAACGGCACCCTCGCCGCGCTTGCCGGTTTAGAGACGGCGGGAGAGGACCCGGAGAAGCGTGAAATGGCCTTGCGCCGTATCGCGCTGCTCAATGCACTCGCGATCGCCAGCGGCGGGCTCGCCACCACCTATATGGGCGACGAGGCGGGGCTGCTCAACGATTACAGCTATCGCGATGATCCCGAGCGCAAGCACGAGGGACGCTGGCTTCATCGGCCCACGATGGACTGGCATGCGCTGGGCAGCGACGCTGCGAAGCGCATCTCCGCCGATCTCGTTTCGCTGAGGAACGCGCGTGTCGCTGCCGGCGGCGCGGGCGAACCGGCCGCCTTCGAAACCGGTTCGGTCGCCGTGCTCGGCATCCGATGCGGGACAGATAGCGTGTTCATGAACTTCTCGGGGCATGTCGTGACCATCGCCATGCCTTCGCCAACAACCGATCGACTGACCGGCTGCACGCTGGACCCCGTGTTCGCCTTGAAGCCGTGGGGCATCGCGTGGACCGGAGCCGCAGCATGAGCGCGCAATTGTTCGGCTGCATCGAAGCGGGGGGCACGAAGTTCGTGCTCGGCGTCATGCGCGATCATCAAACCGTGCTCGAAGAAACGCGCATTCCGACGACCGCACCTGCAGAGACGCTTCGGGCATGCGTCGAATTTTTCAAGGACGCGACGCGTCGAAACGGGCGACTGAATGCGGTCGGTATCGCTTCGTTCGGCCCTCTGGGTGTGAGGCCTCACGAGCGGGGGTGGGGAACGATCATCCGATCCCCCAAAACGGCCTGGAGCGGCACGGATATCGTCACGCCATTCAAAAGTGCGTTCAATTGTCCGATCGGGCTTGATACCGACGTCAACGCGGCAGTGCTTGCGGAAAGCCTCTGGGGTTCTGCCCAAAGGAAGGATGTTGCCACTTATGTGACGGTGGGCACGGGGATCGGGGGCGGTGTCCTGATCAATGGCAAGATTGTCCACGGCACCCGCCACCCCGAAATGGGTCATATGATTCCGCGCCGCCATCCGGCAGACGGCGATTTCGCCGGGGTCTGCCGCTTCCACAACGATTGCCTGGAGGGACTGGCAAGCGGACCGGCAATCCAGCGGCGGTGGGGTGCGACGCTATCCGAGCTCGGCCACAATCACCCGGCCCAGCGCATCATCGCCTTCTACTTGGCACAGCTCGTGGTGGCCCAGCGTGCGCTCCTCGCTCCGCAACGAATAGTGTTCGGCGGCGGCGTCATGGCCAGCCCGGGACTGCTCAGCCGGATCAGGACGGAGGCGACTCTACTGGAACGACGATATTTCAGCGAGGAGGCTGCGTCGGACCTGGTCGTGACGTCAGAACTTGGAGCGCGAACCGGCCTTCTCGGTGCGCTCGCTCTGGCGCAGACGGCTTCACGATAAGCGGCTCGCGACTGGCCCTGATCCGGATTGTCGAGAGGAACTCCAGCTTCCTCGGGCCGCAATTCTCCTTCGGTCCGCTGACGTTCCGCGGCGCGCTCGCCGACTTCAAGTCCGCGATGGTCGAGATGCCGCGCCCGTATCGCCCTTGCAACGATAGAAGCGGACCTCGATGCCGCTATCGCCGTATAATTTGGACGTGACGAAGTCTGACTTCTCGCCCCGAAGTCATTTCCAGTAAACGAGGTCAACTTTATCGGTTTCGGAACGTTTGAGGTGTAACGTCGGATTGATCTGGGTGCGTTTCTTTGGTAAATTTGATCGGAGAAACTCCAATAATACGTCGCGTCTTTTCTGAGATGATTTCCGCTCGCTCTTCCGAATTGAAGAGCGCTTACAAATAGCAGCTGATAGTCTGCGTAGTTTTCAGGCGTCATGGCGTGCGCGGCATCATTCCGCAGCGCGGACAATTCGACGATGCGGCTCAGGGTCTGCGTGTCGGCGATGAGACGGACGGAGAACGCAAAGGTATCCGCCCCGGGCGGTCGGGTAATATGCCGGCCCGGTCACGTCCCGAAAAGGCCGATCGCCGTCTCTTCATACGGCCGCCAGTCGATCCCGCGAGCCGCCAGCCAATCGTCGTCGTAATAGGTGCAGCCGTATCGCTCGCCCCCGTCGCACAGGATCGTGACGATGGAGCCCGTCTCGCGCCGCTGTGCCATCTCGTCGACCAGCGTCGCGATCGCCACCAGGTTGGTGCCGGTCGATCCCCCCACCCGTCGGCCGAGGCGACGCGAGAGCGCACGCATCGCGCCGATGCTCGCCCCGTCCTCGACGGCGATCATCCGGTCGATCACCGACGGGATGAAGCTCGGCTCCACGCGCGGGCGGCCGATCCCCTCGATACAGCTCGCGCAGCCCTCGGGCAGCGCCACGGCGGTGCGATCGTCGAAATGGCGGTGGAAGACCGAATGGACCGGATCGGCGACGCACAATCGCGTCGGGTGCCGCTGATAGGCGATGTAGCGACCGATGGTCGCGGACGTTCCGCCAGTGCCTGCGCCACACACGATCCAGCTCGGTGTGGGATGCTCCTCCGCCGCCATCTGGGCGAAGATGCTTTCGGCGATGTTGTTGTTGCCCCGCCAGTCGGTCGCCCGCTCGGCGTAGGTGAACTGGTCGAGGTAATGTCCGCCCGTTTCCGCGGCGAGGCGGTGGGCGACGTCGTAGACGGTCCGCGGATCGTCGACCGTATGAATCTCGCCGCCGTGGAAGCGGATCGCGTCTAGCTTGGGTGCGGCGGTCGAGGCGGGCACGACCGCGATGAAGCGCAGCCCCAACATCCGGGCGAAATACGCCTCGCTGACCGCGGTGGACCCGGACGACGCCTCGATCACACACATGTCGGGCCCGATCCAGGCGTTGCACAGGGCGTAGAGGAACAGCGAACGGGCCAGCCGGTGCTTCAGGCTGCCGGTCGGATGGCTGCTCTCGTCCTTCAGGTAGAGCGTGATCCCGGGATAGCGCGGCAGGTCGAGGCGGATCAGGTGAGTGTCGGCGGACCGGTTGTAATCGGCCTCGATCCGCCGGATGGCCTCGACGCGCCAGGCGCGGACGGCGGCGCGATCAACGGTCATCGTGCGTCGCCAGACCGTGGCGGACCAGCATCGCGTGCCGGTCGGCGTCGCGGCCACGGAAGGCGCGGAAACTTTCGGCGGCCGGACGACTGGCCCCGCGGGCGAGCACCTCGTGACGGAATTTTTCGGCCGTGAACCGATCCATCAATCCCGTCTCGGCGAAGCGCTGGAAACCGTCCGCGGCCAGTACTTCCGCCCACAAATAGCTGTAATAGCCCGACGCGTAACCGCCGGCGAAGATATGGGTGAAGGCATGGGGGAAGCGATGCCAGGCCGGCGGGCGGACCACGGCCACCTCGTCGCGCACCGCCTCGACGACCTCCATCGGATCGCTGCTCATCGTCCCTAGGTGGAGCAACAGGTCGAACAGGGCGAATTCGACCTGGCGGACGACGAACATGCCCGACTGGAAACGGCGCGCCGCGACCAGCTTGTCGAACAGGGCGTCGCTCAGCGGTGCGCCCGTCAGGTGATGACCCGACATGCCGCGCAGCACCTCGCGATCACAGGCGAAATCCTCCATCAGCTGGCTCGGCAGTTCGATCGCGTCCCATTCGAACCCGTTGGTCCCCGCAATGCCCGGGCGATCGATGCGCGTGAATAGGTGGTGCAGGCAGTGGCCCGTCTCGTGCAGCAACGTCACCACCTCCTTGTGGCTGAGCAGCGAGGGGGCGCCGTCCGTCTTCGGTGCGAAATTGCAGACGAGATAGGCGACCGGCACGCGCCGGCTGTTGCCGTCGTTCAGCCGTGGCCGCGCTTGCGCCATCCACGCGCCGCCGCGTTTGCCGGCACGGGCGTGCAGGTCGACGTAGACGCCCGCGAACACCTCCCCGCCCTCGTCCACCACATCGTAATAGCAGGCATCGGGGTGATAGACGGCGATATCCGGGCGCGCGATCAGATGGATACCGAACAGGCGATCGAGCAGTCGTTGCCAGCCGGCGATGACCCTATCGACAGGGAAATGGGCGCGCACCTCCTGCTCGTCAACGGCGTAGCGCGCAGCACGCAGCTGGTCCGCCACATAGGCCAGATCCCATGGCTGGATCGCGGCGATGCCCAGATGCTCCGCCGCATAGTCCGCAAGCTCGGCATAGTCGCGCATCGCCGCGGGTTTCGCCCGGCGGCCGAGATCGCGCAGGAAGGCCAGCACCTCGCCCGCATTGGCCGCCATCTTCGTGGCGAGCGACCAGGCGACCGGATCGGTGAAGCCGAGCAGCCGCGCGGCCTCGCGCCGCAGGTCCAGGATCGCCGCGATGCGATCCGAATTATCGAATTGCCCGGCCTGCGGGCCCTGGTCCGATGCGCGCGTGCCCGATGCCGTATACACCCGTTCGCGTAGACCGCGATCCTCGGCGAAGGTCAGCACGGCGTTTACGCTCGGCATCTGCAACGTCATCACCCATCCGGGCAGGCCACGCGCCTTCGCGGCATCGGCAAACATCGCCTTGTCTGCGTCCGAGACGCCGGCGAGCGCCGCCTCGTCCTCGATATGTTCGAACCAGGCGTCGGTCGCATCCAGCACGGCGTTGCCAAATGCCGTCGACAGCTGGGACAATTCGACCGAGATCGATGCGAAACGCGCACGGTCCTCAGCTCCCAGCGCCACGCCGGCCAGGACGAAATCGCGGATCATCTGTTCGACCGCGACCCGATCGGCATCGGGCAGCGCGACGAACTCGGGCGTCGCACTCAGCGCGACGAGCACCGCATACAGCGCCTGATTCTGCATCATCTGCAGATTATTCTTGACCAACTTTGCCTGCCCCGCCGCAAACGCCGCGCGCCATTCGGGCGTGTCGGCGACGCCGTGCAGATGCGACACGACGGACCAGACCGCGACGATCGCGGTATCGGCGCGCTCGAGCGGCAGCCACGCATCGGCGAAGCTGCGCGGCTGCGTCGCGACGATCCGTTCGACGACCGCGCGATGCTCGGTGATCACCTTATCGAGCGCCGGAGCGACGTGGTCTGGCCGGATATCGCCGAAACGCGGCAGCGCCAGCGTATCGAGCAGGGGGTTGGTCATCGTGTCATCCACCATCGGAAATTCGAGAATGTCGCCGCGCCGATGCGCAGGTCAGGTCAGCAGCGGGGTGTCGACACCCTCCGCGGCGATTCCATGGGCATTGTGCCCGGCAAGAAACCGTTCGGCTTCCAGCGCAGCCATGCAGCCCATCCCGGCAGAGGTGACCGCCTGACGGAACAGCTTGTCCTGCACGTCCCCCGCGGCGAACACGCCCGGCACGCTGGTCGCGGTCGAACCGGGGGTGACGAGGATATAGCCTTCGTCATCCATGCGCAGCTGTCCCTTGAACAGCGCCGTGGCGGGATCGTGGCCGATCGCGACGAACAGGCCGTGAACCGGCAGATGCCTTCGCGTCCCGTCGCGCGTGTCGCGCAGATCGATCCCGGTCACGCCGCCGGCATCGCCGACGACCTGCGCCACTTCGGCGTTCCAGATCATTTCCACCTTGGGATTCGCCCGCAGCCGCGCCTGGTTGGTGCGATCCGCGCGCAACGCGTCCCGCCGATGGATCAGATACACCTTCTCGGCGAAATTGGTGAGGTACAGCGCCTCCTCCACCGCGGTATTGCCGCCGCCGACTACCGCGCAGACGCGCCCGCGGTAGAAAAAGCCGTCGCACGTCGCACAGGCCGATACCCCGCGGCCGCGATACGCGGTTTCGCTGTCGAGGCCCAGCCAGCGGGCCGAGGCACCGGTCGCGACGATCATCGTATCGGCGGTATACCGCGTGCCGTCGTCGCCGATCGCTAGGAACGGCGTTCGCGACAGGTCGACCTCGACGATCAGGTCGCTGACCACGTCGACCCCGGCCTTGCGCACCTGTTCGCCCATGCGGGCCATCAGGTCGGGCCCCAGCACACTTTCGTCACCGGGCCAGTTCTCGACATCGGTCGTGATGGTCAGCTGCCCGCCCGGCTGCGGCCCTTCGATCAGCGTCGGCGCGAGCGCGGCGCGTGCGGCATAGACCGCGGCGGTATAGCCCGCCGGCCCCGATCCGATGATGAGAACCTTGCTGTGTCGCACGTCCGGTCCGGTAAGTTCCGGCATTCCGCGTTCCAATCTCAGTGCGCGGCGACCGGCTCGGCGAAGAGCGGTGCACGTTCCATCATGTCGATCGTTGCCCAGCCCATCGTCCGGTATCGCGCGCTGGCCCCCTCCACGCGGTCGAGCCGCATGCGAAACCGCCGGCCCAGGTCCGGATGGTCGGCGTCCAGGATCGCCAGCACGCGGTCGAGCCCGCTGAAGTCGGCCTTATACCCTTCCGTCTCGGCCCGTTCGCGGAGATGGAAGACGCGGCTCTCGTCTTCCTCGGTCCAGCCGATGGCGTTCAAGGCGAGGTGGAGCTCGAGCGTTCCCAGCCCGGAGAGCGTATCGCGCAGGACGGTGCGCATGGTGCTCGGCCAGGCCGCCGCCTCCACGACCTGCCCCGCCCGCCGGTCGAGAGATCCCTCGTCCAGGGTATCGGTCGCGCCGACCGCGGCCATACGGGCTGCTTTCCAGGTCTTGCGATCGACCTCGTCGCCCGCGATGGCGCGGCGGTGCAGAGCCATGATCGCCTGGCGCGTCTGCTCGACGTCCGGGTGGCGTGCGGTCAGCGTGGCCAGACTCTCGTTGCCCAGCAGGTCGAGCACCAGCTGCGAGACGACGCGCGTCAGGTCGGCTCCGACGGGCGTCCGATCCAGCCATGCGATGGCGAAACGCTCGGCCTCGGTCTGCGGGCGAAAGCCGTTGACGAACATCGGCAGCGCGTCGGCCAGCGCGAGCGGATATCCAAGCCGGTCGGCATACGCCGGCGTGTCATCCGCTTCGACGACGGCGCCGATGACATTGGCCTTGCCGTCTTCCCATGCGGGAAAGTAGACAAAGCTGCCGCCCGCGATATGGCTGCGCAGCCGCTCCAGCGCCTGCGCCTTGACCGCCGGATCGCCGTGGAATGCGATCCCCTCCATCATGCCGTTCCTACGTTCGCATCGACGAAGGCATCCAGGCGGCTGCGGGACACGGTGCCGAAAGTGCGGGCGGTCTCCGCGCCGTCCTTGACGATCATCAGCAGCGGAATGCCGCGAACCCCAAACCGCTCCGCCAGTTTCGGATTGGCCTCGATATCGACCTTCACGATCTCCATCTCGTCGGCATATTCCTCGGCCATCTCGTCGAGCGTCGGCGCCAGCGCCTTGCACGGCGCGCACCAGGGCGCCCAGAAATCGACCAGCACGGGCTTGTCGTTCTTCAGGACGATGTCGTCGAAATCCTGCTCGGTCGCGTGACGCATGATACCTATCCTCTGGAAAAATTGGGGTCAGCCGGCCTGTCCGCCGACCATCATCCGGTCGATGCGCAGCGTGGGCTGGCCGACGCTGACGTGCAGCGTCTGGCCCTGCTTGCCGCAGGTCGCCATGCCGGTATCGAGCGCCAGATCGTCGCCGATCATCGAGATATGGCGCAGCGCCTCGTGCCCGACGCCGATCAGCGTGGCACCGCGCACCGGCGCGACGAGCTTGCCCTTCTCGACCAGCCACGCCTCGATCGTGGTGAAGTTGAAGCGACCGGTGACGATATCGACCTGCCCGCCGTCGAATTCGGTCGCATAGATGCCGCGGTCGATCGAGGCGATGATGTCCGCCGGATCGGCGGTGCCGTTGGCGAGGAAGGTATTGGTCATCCTCGGCATCGGCAGATGCGCATGGGACTGGCGCCGGCCGTTGCCGGTCGACCGCGCGTTCATCAGCCCGGCGTTCAGCCGGTCCTGCATCAGCCCGGTCAGAACCCCGTCCTCGACCAGCACGGTGCGGTCGGGCGCGGAGCCTTCGTCGTCGATGCCCAGCGACCCCAGCCGCCCCGCGATCCCGCCGTCGTCGATCACCGTCACGCCGGGCGCCGCGATCCGTTCGCCGACCTTGCCGTCGAACGCGGAGAGGTGCTTGCGGTGATGGTCGCCCTCCAGCCCGTGCCCCACCGCCTCGTGGAACAGCACGCCGGGATAGCCGGGGCCCAGCACGATCGGCATCTCGCCGACCGGCGCGGGGATCGCGTCGAGATTGTTGAGCGCCATATGGACGGCGGTCGCGACCATCGTGTCGATCTCGGCCGCGCCGAACGCCGCCAGGCCACCCCGCCGCCCGAGCCCCGCCTGACCGCGCGCGCGGCGCCCTGCCTGCTCGGCGATCACGACCACCGACAGGATGGTCATCGGCCGCACATCGCCCGCCAGCAGGCCGTCGACCTCGGCGACCAGGATCGTGGCATCGGTCGCGCGGACATTGGCGTTGACCTGCGCGACGCGCGGATCGTGCGCGCGGGCCAGGTCGTCGATCCGCTTCAGGATTGCGATCCAGGCGGTCGCATCCTCGACCGCGACCGGGTCGATCGCGGGATAGAGATCATGGCCGCCCGCCCGGCGATCCAGCGCGATGCCGTGCGGGTGCCGCCCCGCGTCGCCGCGTCGCTCCAGCGTGCGCACCGCTCGCACCGTATCGCGCAGGGCGCCCTCGCGGATATCGGCGGAATGGGCGAAGCTGACCTGTCCGCCATGCGCCGCCCGCGCGCCCACCCCCTGCCGCGTCACGAAGCCCCCCTGGGTGACGCGTCCGTTCTCAAGCTGCCAGTTCCGCGTACTGGTCGCCTCGAAATACAAATCGGCCAGATCCGCGCCGCCGCCGGCCAGTTCGCCCAGGGCGCGGCCGATCGCCGCCTCGTCCAGTCCCGCCGGGCCGAGCAGCCGCGCGCGCGCGCGGTCGAGCGCCGTGTCGCCGCCGTTCATGCCTTGCCCCCCACCTGCATGTCGTCGATCAGGATCGAGCCGGTGCGGATCGCGCCGATCCGCTCGACATCGCGGCCCACCGAGCGGATGCCGGTCAGCATCGCCATCACGTTCCCGGCCAGCGTCACGTCGGTGACGGCATGGACGACCTGCCCGCCCTCGACCCACAGGCCCTGCACCGCCTGCGTCCAATTGCCGCTGGCAGGATCGGTCTTGCCGCCTTGGAACTGCGTGACGATCAGGCCGGTGTCGAGCATCCGAAGCATGTCGTCCCAATTGCTGCTGTCCGCCATGCTGGTCAGTGTCAGATTGTAATGCCCATCGGCGTTGCCGGTGGACGCCATACCCAGCTTGCGCGCCGTAAAGCTCGACAGGAACAGCCCTTCGGCCACGCCCGCTCGCACGATCGCGCGCGACGATCCTGCGATCCCCTCACTATCGAAGCCGCCGCTGGCCATGCCGAGCGGCTCGAACGGATCTTCCCACAAGGTCAGGTGCTCGGCCGCCACCCGCTGCCCGATCGGATCGGGCAGGAAGCTCATCCGGCGATATTGCGCGGCACCGGTCAGCGCCCCCGCCAGTTCCCCGACCAGGGTCGCTGCCGTGCGCGGCTCGAACAGCACCGGACAGCGACGACTGTCGACGGCCCGCGCGCCCAGCGCGCTGCGGGCACGGTCGGCGGCGGTCGTCGCCAGCTGTTCGGCAGACAGCAACGCCTCCGCCCGCCGCTCGCGCGACTGGCAGAAATCCGAGGTGCTGCCGCCCTCGTCCTGCGCCAGCATGACCGTCCAGCGCGTGTCGTTGGAGCGCATCACGCTGCGGCAGAAGCCGTCGCTGGTCGCCAGCGCCCAGAGTCCTTCGGTGGCCACCGCCACCGATTCGCCCGCGCGCAGGCGGCTGTCCGACGCCGCGATGCCGGTCGCGATCCGGTCCATCGCGCTCGCCGCCTCCAGCATCGCTTCGGGGCTGCGCTGGCTGTCGGCGTAAAGCACGGGCGCGGGCCCCGAAAAGGCCAGCCGGTCGGCAGGGGGCATGTCCGCATCGGGATCGGGCTGGACATGGCCGGCGATCAGCATCGCCTCCTCGACCACCCGTTCGATCGCCGCCCGGTCGAACCCGGCGGTCGACGCCGATCCCCGGCGCCCATCGAGAAAGACGGTCAGGCCCAGGCCCTGGCTACCGCTGCGCTCGGCCGTCTCCACCTCGCCGCCGCGCATCGCGATCTTGGCGATCCCCTCGTGATGGACCGAGGCCCGCGCCCGCGCGCCCCGCCCGGCCGCCAGCTCGACCGCCTGCTGCGCCGCCTCGCGCAGGGCCGTCTCGCCATGCGTCAACAGCATGGTCATGCCGCGCCGTCCAGTCGCGAAGGGGTGCCATGGCCGTGATGCAGCGCCAGGCGATGCGTATGATAGGTCGCCAGCTTCTCGTTGTGGACGACGCTGACGATGGTCGCATCCGGCAGCGCATCCACCACGGACCGGTAGAAATATGCGGCATTGTCGGCATCCAGCGCGCTGGTCGCCTCGTCCAGCACGAGGAGGCTGGGGCATTGGAGCAGGATGCGGGCGAGTGCGACGCGCTGCTGTTCGCCGGGCGACAGCTCGTCCTGCCACATGCGCAACTCGTGCATCGCGTCGACATGGGCATCGAGCCGGACCCGCTCCAGCAAGCCTGCGATGGTCGCGTCGTCGTGATCCTCGGCCCGGTCGGGGAAGCAGATGGCGGTCTTGAGCGTACCGAGCGGCAGGTACAACCGCTGCGGCACCAGCATCGCCGTGCCCCGCTTCGTCATCGCCACCTGGCCCGCCCCATCGGGCCAGAGCCCGGCAACGGCGCGCAGCAACGTGGTCTTGCCCGTCCCCGAAGGTCCTTCGATCACCCAGCGCTCGCCGTCACGGATCGTCCAGTCCGACACTTCCAACAAGGGCTCGCCATTGGGGCGACGCAGCATCAGGCCGCTCGCGCGGATCGCGACGCCCTCGGGCGTGCCGCCGGGCGTAAAGCCGATGCCGCGCGGCCGTTCGTAATCGATCGCGTCGTCGAGCGCCTTCAGGCGGTTGAAGTTCGCGATCTGGCGGGCGATGCCGGGATAAGCGATGACGATATAGGACAGGTTGCTCGAAAATTGGGTGAAGGCATCGCGCGCCGCCTGCACCTGACCGAAGGTGATCGCGCCCGCGAAATATTTCGGCACGGTCAGGAAGAGCGGCACGATCCCCATGACCTGCTGATAGACGCCCTGCCCGGCCTGCAGACCCGCATTGGCCAGCATCAGCCGATACCAGTTGCGCCGGATATTGGCGAAGCCCATGCGAAGCCCGCCCTGCTCGACCGCCTGCGCACCGGAAAAGGCAATCTGCTCGCCGTTGCGCCGGACGTGGAGCAGATCGGCGCGGAAATCGGCTTCATAATGCTGTTCACGCATGCGGCGCCGCACGAACGGCTTGCCGATCCACGTTATGAAGACCGTGCCGAACAGGACATAGACGATAGCGAACCAGACCAGATCGCCGCCCGGCAACGGCAGGCGATAACCGAACACCGGAAGGCTGATCGGCGAGGACGTCTGCAACAGGATCGTAGCGAAGATGATACCGCGTACCAGGCTGAACACCAGCGAGATCAAGATACTGAGCGGTGACGTGCCATAGATCAGCCCCATCGACGTGAATTCCTTCACGTCCTCGGCAATACGCTGGTCGGGATTGTCGATCATCCGCAACCGCTCGATCTCGTAGAAACGATCACGCGCGAACCAGCGACCCAGATACCAGTCCGTCATCCACTGGCGCCACCGCATCGACAGGGTCCAGCCGACGATGTTGTGCGCGAAAGACGTTCCGATCTGAAGAACGATGATCATCGCAAAGGCGAAGACCAGCGACAGGAACAGCCCCCCCTGCCGCTGCTCGATCGCATCGTAGAAGTTGCGCTGCCAATGGTTGGACAGCACGAAGGCATAGGTGGTGCCGATTTCGATCGCGCAGTAGCAGACGACCAGGAACCACGCCCATTTCCAATCGTCGGATACGAAGTAGCGCGTGCTGATCCGCCAAGCATGCGCCCAGCGCTCTCGCGCGGGCTGGGCAGGCTGGAGACCCGCCTCTCGGCGGGTCTCCTCGACATTGGCGGGGGGTGGTATCATCGCTGGACTACCCGATCAGAACAGGCGCTTGGAGATGCTCAGACGAACGTTGCGCGTCTCTCCGTAAGGCACGAAATCCGGCGACGTCGTCACCCCATAGTTGCGCCGGTCGAACAGGTTGCGGATACCCAGATTGATGTCGAACCCCTTATAGGACACGAAGCCGTTCACATCGACCTGGTGCGCTGCCGGTACCACATACTGGCCGAGGAAATCGGCGAACGAGCTGGATCGACCGAACAGACCGCCGCCGATACCACCGCTCACATCATCGGTGATGCGTGTACGATACGTCGAATACAGGCTGTACGTGTCGCGCGGTTGCTGCGCCGCGACGGTGCGGGTCGTTGTCGGCACCAGCAACTTGTAGTTCGTGCGCGTGAACGAGCCCTGGACCGTCCATCCCGGCAATATCTGACCAACGACATTGAGGTCGACGCCGCGGCCGCGCTGGCCGGGGCCCGGCAGCAGGAAGCCCGGGTGCGCCGGATCCGCCAGCAGCACGTTGTCCTGCATCACGTCGAAATACGAGGCATTGATGGTCGCGCGTTTATGGAACAGGTCGAGCTTGACGCCGGCTTCCTTGTTCGTCGTGGTGATGTTCGGCAGCTGGCTCTTGTCGAACGCCAAAGACGTCACTGGCGAGACGCCCTTGATGTAGTTGGCAAAGATCGAGAAATCGCTGGTAGCATCGAAGATGACACCGAAGTTGGGCGATGTCGCATTCGCCCGGTTGGGCGCGGCAGGCGGCGTTCCGTAGAATTCAAACGTATTTTCATACCAGCTCTTGCGGACCCCACCCAGGACCTTCAGTTTCCAGACCTCGACCATAGCTTGGCCATATAACCCCTCTTGCTGCGAGCCTGTCCGGTAGGACGCGGGGTTGACGGCGGGGCGCGGCTGGACCGCCAGGGTATTGTTGACCCCGAGCGGGATGGTACCCGCAGGCGCATCGTTGATGACGATATATTGCGTGCTGCTCAGCGATTCGGAGAAGCCCTTGCTGAAATTGTAGCCGACGTTGAGTCGCATTTTCACGACGTCGGCGATATGCGCCTTGATCCGAACGAAACCGTCGATAGCGTTGGACGTGCCGCGCTGCGCCGATCCGCGGATCGCCAACTGGAGGTTGTTGCGCCGCGTGCTGTAGGACAGCGGATAGAGGTCGAGCCCCAGATGGGTCTGGTCATGTAGGCCGCGCACGACGATGTCGATGCCCGAGGTGACGGCCCGCGTGGCATCGAAGTAAAAGCGCGAGGTATCCTGCCGAATCTGCTGGTTCGACGAATAGATCGGCACCGACGGATCACGGTCGATGATCTGTCGATTCATCCGATTGAACAGCGTGTAGGGCGTCAGGCCATTGATATCGTTCGACAGGCTCGCACCGATGACGATGTCGGTCAGCCGATCCTTGAAACGCAGCGACGGCGCGAACAGCCAGTTCTTGTTGCCGGTGTACCCGCCGAAATTGCGATCCATCGTCTGCGCGCTCGCGACGACCCGGCCTGACAGCTTGTTGTTGGCGGTGATGGCGTTGTTGGCATCGATGACGCCGCGTACAAGCCCGAATGAGCCCATGTCGAAACTGACTGCCAGTCGCTCTTCGGCGCTCGGCTTCTTCGTGACGACGTTGATGTTGCCGCCAAGGTTGTCGAACCCGGCCAGCAGCGCGTCCGGTCCCTTCAGGATTTCCACCCGTTCGATATTGGCGACCGGCTGGCTCGCACCGGCGGTGATGCCATATTGCCCCGCGGCCGACAGCCCGTTGATCAGGCCGCTGGCATTGAGACCGCGCACCGTATAGGTCGAACCGCCACCGGGGTTGTTGAACTGCGTCGAGACGCCGCCGGCATTCCGCAGGACATCTGTGATATCCAGCGCCTGCTGATCCTCGATCGTCTTGGCGGTGATGACCTGCGTGTTGCGCGGTTGATCGCGCAGCCCCAGACCGTTGCGGTCGGACGTCGTCGCCTGGCGGACCAGCACGCTGGTCTCCGCCTCGTCGCGGCGGGCGGTCACGACGATCTCGTTGACGACGACCAATCCCTCTTGCGCGCCCGGGATGACGGTAAGGCCGGTGCCCGCGATCGCCGCTTGCACTGCGCGGCGGGCATTCCGCGCGCCCTGCACCGGTTGCGAGGTCAGACCCTTGACCGCATCAGGGTCGAAATTGATCGTTTCGCCGGTCTGTGCGGCGATCGCGCGCAACGCGGCCTCCATCGGCATCGCCGACAGGCTGACGTTGCCCTTGCGCGCCGCCTGGGCGGCAGCAGACGATGGTAGAGCGACACTGGCGGCAGCGATCACCCCAAGGCTTGCCGCTCCCAACAGAATGCGTGCATTTGCAGTCATACCAAGCATGATCATCCCCCTCTCAGGGCGCGCGCCATCCCATGCGCCGACATCGTCGCGCACCTGATCGGACCGGAACCCTGTGACAAAACGGACTCGCCTTGCGGCGAAAGAACAGTCGCTTCCAAATCGGCTGCGACCGCGACCGTCCTCCTGCTTGACGGTATCCCTGTCTTGGTGGCTGACGCCCCAGTGGGAACTTCCCGTCGAGGGAAAGGCTATGCTTCAGTCAGGTTACACGCAAATTCGAAGTGTTCATATCGGCCATGAACGCTATCGATGGGGTGTCATCTCCTGTCGGATGAGCGAGAACGACGCGACATACGCCTCGATCTGCTCGACGAACCACGCAAGCATCGGGTCGCGCCGCCGGTATGCTGCCCATTGCGCCACGATGACGGTCTGTCGCTGCGTGAACGGCGCTGCGACGACCCTGACCGGCATCATGGATGCGAAATGCTGGAACAGCCAGCTGCTGCCCGTCGCCATCAGGTCGCTGCCGATGACGATCGCAGGCAGAGCCGCCTGCGAACTGGTCCGCATGACGATTCGGCGCGCTTTCAGCGCTTCGGTCGTGCGGCGGTCCAGGGCCAGGAACGGCATGCGCTCGTCGCGGGCGATGACGTGCCGCGCGGCGCGATAGTGCGCCTCGTCGATGTCGAACCGGTCCGCAAGTTCGGAATGGCCGGTCCATATCAGACACGAGACGTGATCGGTCAGGATGGGCAAGGTCTCAAGGTCCGCCAACGCCACGTCGTCAGGCAGCAACAGCAGTTCGGCACCCTCGTCCAGCGCGCGGCGCGGGGCGTCGGCGTCCAATGGAACGACGTTGATCGTCAGGCGAGGCGCGGCCTTCAACAGGCGCCGAATGACCGGGCCCAGGAGCATCTGTTCCACCACGTCCGACGCAGCGACCGTGATCGTGCCCGTACTGGTCAGCGGATCGAAGGACAGCGACAGATTGAGCGTCCCGTCGACGTCGCGCAACACCCGACGTACCTCGCCGCGTAACGCCAGGCCGAGCGGGGTCAGTTGCTGGTCGCCGCCCGCATGGGTGACGATGTCGTCGCCGAAATGCTCGCGCAGGCGACGCAGCGCGTGGCTCATCGCCGACTGGCTGAGCCGCACCCGCCGTCCCGCCTCGGTCAGGGTCGGCGCGTGCAGGATCGCGTCGAGCGGGTAGAGCAGGTTGAGGTTGAGCCGGTGGACCGGCGCCTCGGCAGCCGCTGCGGCGCTGCCGCTCCGGTCCGTCATCGATCGATCGGCACTCACGGCATCCTGCCCTTCACCCGTCGTCTCCCGCCTCGCAGCCGATCATGGCAGGTTTTGCGCAACCGGTAACTGTTTACCTGTTGCATCTCAGCACGCTCCAAAACCGATTGTGCGAACATAGATAGATAGCTATCTATCGTCATAATGTCCGATCGAAGCCACCTCGAACGCCGGATCGCGGCCACGCTGATCCTGCTCGCCCGCGCATACAGGCGGCACCTCGATCGTGCCTTGGCGGGACTCTCGCTTTCGCACGCCTCGGCGCTCGCCGTGATGCTGCTCGGTCGCATGGAGGACGGCGTGCGTCAGGGCATGCTGGCAGAGCAGCTCGGCGTGGAAGGCCCGACGGTCGTGCCGCTCGTCGACCAGATCGAACGGGCGGGCCTTGCGGAGCGACGCGCGGATGCCTCCGACAAGCGCGCCAAGACGATCCATCTCACGCCCGCAGGCCGGGCGCTTGCCGCGCAGGCGGAGGTTCGCTCCGCGGAAGTCCGGTCTGCGCTCTTTGCCGGTATCCCCGCCGACGACCTGGCCACCGCCATCCGCGTGCTCGAGCGGCTTGGCGAGGCGATCGGCGCGTCAGAGGCGGATTGAGCGCATGCGGATCGGTTTGCGGGAGGCGGTCTTCTCCGCCAATTGCTTCGCAGCGGCGATGCTCGCGCTGTTCGTGTCGTTCCGGCTGGGGCTGGAGCGACCGTTCTGGGCGATGGCGACCGTCTATATCACCAGCCAGCCGCTGAGCGGCGCGGTGCGATCCAAGGCGGTGTTCCGTCTGATCGGCACGATCGTCGGGGCGGCCGTCACCGTCGTGCTCGTGCCCTTGCTGGCCAACGCGCCGGTGTTGCTTTCGCTTGCGCTCGCTTTGTGGGTCGCGGGCTGCCAGTTCATCTCGCTGCTCGACCGTACGCCGAGGTCCTATGTGTTCATGCTCGCCGGCTATACTGCGGCGTTGATCGGTTTTCCCAGCGTCACCCACCCGGAGGCGATCTTTCAGGTGGCCGTGCTCCGCGCACAGGAAATCGGTATCGGTGTCGCCTGCGCCGCGATCATCCACGCCGCCGTCTGGCCGCGCAGCGTCACGGCATTGCTACGCACGCGTATTCAAGCCGTGCTCGACGAGGCGGAAAGGTGGATCGTCGATTCTCTCGCCCCGGAGGCGCCGGCGCGCGGCGATGCCAGGCGGCGCCGTCTGGCCAGCGACGTCACCGAACTGCACGTGATGGCCACGCATGTCCCGTTCGACACCGCGGCGCAACGGCCGACCCAGGCTGTGTTGGCGGCGCTGCAGGACCGGCTGGTGCTCCTTCTTCCGCTCGTGTCCGCCGTCGAGGACCGCATCCGCGGCCTCGCCGCCATCCACGCACTTCCCGGCCCCGTGGCTGCGCTGATCGACGATATCCGGCGCTGGGTCCGCGAACCCGACAGCGCCACGCCTGCCGCCCTCGTCGCGCGTTGCGAGGCGCTGGCCGCCGACGACCCCATGCGGACATGGGCCGGTTTGCTGACCGCCAATCTGCTCGCCCGCCTCAGCGAGCTGGTCGTGGCGCTCGATACGACACGGCAGGTGGCCGCGCAGGCGACGACGCCCACCGGGTCGATGCCGGACCATATCCGCGCCCTGCTGCGCGAGCGGCAGCGCCGGCCGCTCCACCGAGACTATGCACTGGCGCTGCTGTCCGCGACGGCGACCGTGATCGCGACGCTGGGCTGCTGCGCGTTCTGGATCCTCACCGCCTGGCCGGAGGGCGCGGTCGCAGCCATGATCGCGGCGGTCGTATGCTGTTTGTTCGGGACGATCGACGATCCGGTTCCCGCGCAACGCGGGTTCCTGATCTGGATCACCGTATCCGTACCGCTGGCGGCGCTCTACCTCTTCGCGCTTCTGCCGTTGGTCCACAGCTTCGAAACGCTGACGCTGGTGCTGGCACCGGCACTGCTGACGACCGGCGCGCTGCTCGCGCTGCCGCACTGGTATGGCCGGATGTTACCGATCGTTATCGGTCTGGCCGGCGGTCTGGCGTTGACCAACACCTTCTCCGTCGACGCGGCCGGTTTCTTCAACGGCAGTATCGCCCAGTCGGTGGGCGTGGCGGCCGCGATCCTCACGACGCGCATCTTCCGCAGCCTCGGCGCCGGAACGGCCGTGCGGCGGCTGCGCCGTGCGGGCTGGCGCGAACTGGCCGATCTCGCATCCCGTCCGTCCGGCCTGGCGGTCGCGAGGTGGACCAGTCGCATGCTCGACCGGGTCGGGCTGCTGGCGACGCGCCTGGGCGATGTCGATCAGGCGGATCGCGATGTCGGCATGGCGGCGCTGCGCGATCTGCGGGTCGGGGTGAACGTGACCCAGCTCGCGCCCGAGAGGATCGGCGACACGGCGGAGATCGCAGCCTTGCGACGCGATGTCGCGGCCCATTACCGCACCTGCGACACGGACACGGCGGCAGCGCCGGCATCCACGCTCCTTGCCCGGATCGACGCGGCCATCGCGTCCGCGATCGACCGGCCCGTCTCCGAGACCCGGTGGAACGAACTCGCCGCGCTGACCGGGCTACGGCGAAACTTCTTTCCGGAGGCACCCGCCTGGGAACAGCAGAGGGAGGCCGCATGATGGGGGACGTCGATCTTGCCGGAGTCTATATCCACCCGCTGCTGATCGCCGCCATTCTGGCGTTCGTCGTCGCGGAGGCTGTCGCCTGGCTGCTGGCACGTCTGCGACTGTATCGCTTCGTCTGGCATCGCGGCCTGTTCGACGTGGCGCTGACGATGATCCTCTGGGCTGGTTTCGCCACGCTCCTCAACGGCGGCAATCCGGCCGCCCCTTTCGGTTAGAGACATGAACAAGACTGCATTCCTGCGCGTCGCCGTGACGCTCGTGGTCGTCGCCCTTGCCGGCTTCGCCGGGCAACGCCTGTGGGCCCATTACGAGGAGGATCCCTGGACACGCGACGGGCGCGTCCGGGCCGATGTGGTCCAGGTGGCGCCCGATGTATCCGGGCTGGTCACCACGGTCCTCGTTCATGACAATCAGCAGGTGACCGCCGGCACGCCGTTGTTCGAGGTCGACCGGCCGCGGTATCGGCTGGCCGTGGCACAGGCGGAGGCCGCCGTCGCCGCTCAGCAGGTGCAACTGGCCCAGGCCCGGCGCGAGGCACGGCGCAACCGGACGTTGGGCGATCTGGTCGCCGGAGAAGTCCAGGAGCAGAGCCTGGCGAAGGTCGCACAGATCGACGCGGCACTGGCACAGGCCCGGACGGCGCTCGATACCGCCCGCCTCAATCTTGCCCGGACGGAAGTTCGTGCCAGCGTCGCGGGGATGGTCTCCAACCTGGACCTGCGCCCCGGCGACTATGCCAGTGCGGGCCACCCGGAATTCGCGATCATCGACCAAAGCTCGCTCCACATCATCGGCTATTTCGAGGAGACGAAGCTCGCCCGCATCCATGTCGGCGACCCGGTGCAGGTCCGCCTGATGGGTGACCGGGCGACGATTGCGGGACATGTTCAGAGTATTGCCGGCGGCATCGAGGATCGCGACCGCAATTCCGGTGCGAGCCTGCTAGCCAATGTGAACCCGACGTTCAGCTGGGTTCGGCTGGCGCAGCGCATTCCCGTCCGCGTCGCCATCGATCGCCTGCCCGCCGGCACGGCGCTGGTGGTCGGCCGCACGGCAACCGTCGAGGTGCTGCCGCCGACGAAACCGGCCCCCTCGCAGGGAAGGCGGGCATGACGCGGCGCGCTCTCTTTCCGTCCATCGTGGCGGCGCTGCTCGCGGGCTGCACCACGGCGGGCCCGAACTACCACAGGCCCGCCGACGCGATCGCGGAACGCCCCAGCGCGACGGGTGCCTTCGTCAGCGGCAAGGCCGCGGCCTTCACCCCTGCTCCGCTGCCCGATCACTGGTGGAAGCTGTACAACGATCCGGTGCTCGACCGGCTGGTTCAGGACGCGCTGGCGCACAATACCGACCTGCGGATCGCCAGCGCCAACATCGCGCGGGCGAATGCCGCGCTCGGTCTCGCCGAGGACGCCCGCCGGCCGCAGACGCAGATCCAGGCCACGCCCGGCTACGCCCAGCGATCGGCGGAGGAAGAGCTGCTGCCCGGCGCGCCCCTCCCCCCGGCCTTCGTCTATTCGGCGAGCGCGGGCATTTCCTACCAGGTCGACCTTGCCGGGCAGATCAAGCGCGCGATCGAAGCGGCCGGGGCGGATGTCGCGGCCACCCAGGCCGCCTATGACGCGACCCGCGCGACCGTCGTGGCGGATACGACCCGCGCCTATCTCGATGCCTGTGCGGCAGGCCGGGAAATCGGTGTCGCGCAGCAGGCGGTGGCGCTGCAATCGCGCACCACCGGCCTGACGCAGCGGCTGATCCGGGCCGGACGCGGCATCTCGCTCGATGCGACCAGGTCGCGGGCGCAGGAGGAACAGGTCCGAGCCACCTTGCCGGCCCTGGTCGGGACCAAGCAGGTCGCGCTGTTCCGTCTGGCGACGCTGACCGGCCGCCCCCCAGCCGAGTTCGACCGTGGCGTCGCGACCTGTACGCAGGAGCCGCATCTCGATCGGGCGATTCCGATCGGCGACGGTGCCGCCTTGCTGCGGCGGCGTCCGGACGTGCGCCGCGCCGAACTGGAACTGCACGCAGCCACGGCGCGGATCGGGATCGCAGAGGCCGAACTCTATCCACGCATCACCCTGGGCGCGTCGGGCGGTTCGGTCGGGTTGCTGCGCAACGCCTTCAGCAACGACACCTACAAATTCTCGCTCGGTCCGCTGATCAGCTGGGAATTCCCGAACCGCGGGCGGGTTCGCGCCCGCATCGCCAGCGCGCAGGCGGACGCCGATGCCGCCTATGCGCGGTTCGATGGGACGGTGCTCGGCGCGCTGCGCGAGACCGAAACCGCGCTGACCATGTACGCCCGCGATCTCGATCGCCGTGCGGCGCTGAGCGCCGCCCGCGACCAGTCCGCGCGCGCGGCCAGCGATGCGGAACGACTGTTCAGAGCGGGGCGCACCGGCTTCCTGCCTGTCCTCGATGCGCAGCGGACCCTGATCGGCGCCGAGCAGACGCTCGCCGCGGCGGATAGTCGACTTGCGGCGGACCAGGTACAGCTCTTCCTCGCATTGGGCGGCGGCTGGCAGGCTTAGGATTTGCAGCTCGTTGATCGACGGCGCGGCGGCCTTACACCATGTCGACCGGGTGTTTCACGTCGCGAAGGATCGCGTCGATCAACTGTTCGATCCCCTCGCCACGGGCCTGAGCCTGATAGTTGACGATGACGCGGTGGCGCAGCACGGCATGCGCGATGGCCGCGATGTCGTCGCACGCAACGGCGAAGCGGCCGTCGAGGAGGCAGCGGACCTTGGCAGCGAGGATCAGGCCCTGCACGCCGCGGGGCGATGCGCCCAGCGCCACGCTGCGGTTGATCGCATCGGGCGCGTAGGGGCTGCCCGGCTGCGTCGCCATGACCAGACGGATCGCATAGCTCTTCGCGACCTCGGGCACGGGCACCTGGCGCACCACGTCGCGCAGCGCGACCAGCGTGGCGGCATCGGTCACGGCGTCGATCGTCACCTGCGCCCCTCCGGTCGTACGGTCGATGATCGTGTGATAGTCCGCCTCGGTCGGATAGCCGACGATCAGTTTGAACAGGAACCGGTCGAGCTGCGCTTCGGGCAGCGGATAGGTTCCTTCCTGATCCACGGGGTTCTGCGTCGCCATGACGCAGAAGGGATCGGGCATCCGGATCGTGCGCCGCCCCACCGTCACCTGCCGTTCCTGCATGACTTCGAGCAGCGCCGACTGCGTCTTCGGCGTCGCCCGGTTGATCTCGTCGGCGAGAACGAGATTGGCGACGATCGGGCCCTGCTGGAAGGTCAGCTCGTGGCCGCCGCCCGCCGCCTCGGCCAGCATCGTCGTCCCGATGATGTCCGCGGGCATCATGTCGGGGGTGAACTGGATCCGCGAGAACGGCAGGTCGACCGCGCGGCTGATCGAGCTGACCAGCATCGTCTTGCCGAGCCCCGGCACGCCTTCGAGCAGGACATGCCCACCCGCCATCAGCGCGGTGAGGACGCCGTCGATCACGTCGTCCTGCCCGACCATCATCCGCCGCACCTGGTCGCGGATGGCGTTAAACGTCGTGCGGAAGGCCTGTGCCTGCTCGCGCGCGGCCTGCGCCTGATCGGTCATGGGCATCGATGAAGCATCCGGGTGAAGAAGCATGACGATCGTGCTGGCATAGCCGGCTTGCACCAGCCTTGCAGGCGCCAGGTCAGGACGGAGGGTTTTCGACGAGCTGGTAGCCGACGCCGCGCACCGACGAGACCTTCACCGCATCGGTCTTCGTCGCCAAGGCCTTGCGCAGCCGCGAAATCGTCGATTCCAACGAGTTACCGGTGACGAACTTGTCGTAGCCATAGACGCGCGCCTCCAGCGTCTCGCGGCGGACGAGCGCGCCGTTGCGCACCATCAGCGCCGCGAGCACCAGCGCCTCCGACCGGCGCAGCGACATCGGCGCATCGTTGACGAAGAAGCCGCCGCCCTCGACATCGTGAAGGATCGGGCCGAACCGCCGCACCTCGCGCCGCACATCCAGACTGTGGCGCAGGGCGGCGCGGATGCGGGCGACGAGTTCGCGCGGTTCGAACGGCTTGGCGATGTAATCGTGCGCGCCAAGTTCGAGCCCGGTCACCTTGTCGTCTATGCCGGCGAGCGCCGAGAGCAGCAGGAACCGCTGCGGCCGCTTGTGCGTCTCGGCAAAGCCGATCAGCGACACGCCGTCGCCATCGGGCAACAACCGGTCGAGCAGGACGAGGTCGAAGTCGTTATCGAGGATGACGTCCTGCGCCACCGCCAGCGTCTCGGCACGATCGACGACGAAGCCCTGCCGCTCGAGATAAGCGGTCAGGGTTTCCGCGACGTCGCCGTCGTCCTCTACCAGCAGCAGGCGCATCGGGCCTCGTCTAACCCCGATCGCACGGGGAAGCGAGGGCGGCGCGTTCGCCGCCCTCGTGGATCAGAAACTGAGGCGCGTCGACAGCATCAAGCTGCGCCCTTCGATGTTGTAACGCGACGTGTCGTAGGGAAGCGAATCCACGACGGTGAAGGGCGCCGCCGCCTTGAAGATGTTGCGGCCTGCAAATTGCACATTGAGGTGGTTGGTCACGATCCAGGACACCGAAAGATCGACCGTGGTGAGTGGCTTCACCCGGGTGATGAGCTCCGGATTGAGCTGCACGCCAGCCGCATACATCGACATGTAGTCGTTCAAATAGCTCGGCGTGTGATATACATAAAGATTTGTGCTGACCTTGTCCCAGTTCCACTGAAGCGAACCCACGACTTTGTATTTGTCGACACCAAGTATGCGCCCCCGCTGATCGAGTACCTGATTTTCAGTCAGCCCGATGGTCTTGGCAACAATATTGTCGAGATACGTTATCTTCGGTTGAAATGTGCCAAAATTCGTTACGAACAAATAACTCGCTTCGTACGTCAATGATTCGTAGTCTGATCCAACGATATTATAACGAACATTATTCTGCGACAAGATACGGTTCGTAACTGGATCACGCGGGAAGAAAAGTGGCAGTTTTAGCACTTCTATTGCTGGCAGGTAGTAATAAAGCTCACGCACGGTCGCAAACTGGTTACGAATTCGGTTGCGGTTATATGAGACTGCCAAGCTGAGGCCGGACAGCGCGCCTGTAGGCTGCCAGCCGATGCTGTAGATCTGCTGGCGTGACGTTTCGGGTCGGAGATTCGGATTTGGCACGGTCAGCAAAGGTACCGAATACGTCGGAAGGCCGTTTTGCGGGCGACCGCACTGCACGGTGCACGTATAGAGAGGATCACCGACGATCGACGTTAACGTCTGGGTCGTCCCCTGCACCGAGTAAAGCTGAGTAGGCGGCGGGGCCTTAAAGCCGCGCGTGAACTTGGCGCGGATGTCGATCGTATTGGTCGGCGACCACAACATGCCCCAGGAGGGTGTCGTCCGGCCGAAGCGGTTCTTACCGTAAATGATCTCGCCGCCTTGGTCGACCGGCACCCGATTGACCGTCCCAATCGCACCGACACTACTGTTCACGTCGCGACGCATCGCGATGTTGAAAAGTAGGCGCTTGGCCATTGGCAGTGTATAGTCTTTGCCCAGGATCGGCAAGTTGACTTCGCCAAAGAAAGCATAGCGATCCGTCGAAGGATCGGGACCGGCGATATCGCTGACGAAGCTGTTCTTGAGCGTGGTCTTCGAATATTCGGCGCCCACGGCATAGCTGATCGCCCCCGCAGGCAGTACAGCGACTTCGCCCGTCACGCGTCCCTCGACATTGCTGAGCGCGTTGCCGAGGTCGTCGACGACATAGGGGTAGAGAAAGGTGTTGATGTTTGCGCCGCCGCCTGCCGCGTTGCTGCGCCACGGGTTGAAGGCGACGTTCGGATCATTGCTGGTTAGTGCAGCGCACTGCGCTTGGAATGCGGCCTGGACGGCGGCTCGGCGGTTTGCAGGTACACGATTGTTAGCGAGCAGGAAATTGTAGCAGGGGTAACTGACGACACCGTTCGTCACAGTACGCTGAAAGCTGACCAAACTGCCAAGCTGGGTTCCGGAGCCCTCGGTCGACGTCCGCGACCGCGTATAGTTCAGCTGCACCTTCGCAGTCTTGCCGAAATCATAGCTGACCCCCGCGTTGGCCGTCCAAGCGGTGACCGTGTTGCGGACATTCGTGGGCACCAGCGAGCCATCGGCAATTTCACTGCCCGGATAATAATAGACTGTGCTCGCGTAAGCCGACGATCCGAGAGCGAATGCCGGAAACGGATTGTAATATTGTCCCGGTGCCAACCCTACGGCCAGCCCGCCGAATACGTTGTTTGCCTGCGTATTCCGCGAACGCGTATAGAGCCCGGTTGCGTAGACGCTCAGCCGATCCGTGATTTTTTGTTCGAAGTTCAAGGTTCCGCTGATCGTGCGGGTTCGCGGCCCTGCATATGTCGGCACATAGTCTCGACTGGTGCTGAGCGTCGCCGGGATCAGATCAGACTGCTTCGGCGCGCCGGTAAAGCCTGAGGGCACGGTCAAACCACTCTGCACGAATTGACCCGTGGCAGGATTATAGACGCCAGGCAGCAGCGTCGTGCCTGGCTGCGTGCCAGCACTTAGCGAGCGTTTGTCGTATGCCGGATTGTTGTTGAACAGCGGCGCATAGTTGTTCGTTACATAACCGGTCTTGGCGTTGACGATGGGATCGATCCTGCCGAATTCCAACGTGCCGGCGATGCTGCCGCTGCCCCATGCACGACCTGTATATAGGCTGATGCGCGTGTCCTTTGACCCCGCGCTGGTCTCGCGGTGCGACGCTCCGATCGTCGTACCCACGTAATTCTTCTTGAGGATGAAATTGATGACGCCTCCCATGGCGTCGGCACCATAGATCGCCGATTGCCCGCCCGTGCTGATCTCGACCCGCTCGATCGCGCTGAGCGGGATGCCATTCAGATTGGCATATCCCTGCTCAACGCCGGCCGCACCGGCTATCCGGCGGCCGTTAACGAGGACCAGCGTGTTGCCTGCGCCGACGCCCCCGAGATTCGCCGCCGCGAGACCGACCGTGCCGACATCGGACACGATGTTTGACCCCGTAACGCCGACATTTGAATTCAGCGGCCCCTTACCACGACTGTTGGTGATCGCGCCGATCGTCGCGACGTTCTGCGGCAGGGTGCGGACCAGTTCCTCGACGCTGGTCACGCCGCGGTCGCGGATTTCCTTCGCATCGATGACGATCAGGCGGCTGGTCTTATCCCCGTCGCGCAGGCGGCTGCCGGTCACTTGAATGTCGTCACTGCCCTTGGTCTTCGTGACGACCTTGTCCTGATAGCGGCGCAGTTCGCTCTCGGCCGCGCGGGCGTCAGGGTCGCCGGCGCCCGCGGCCTTGGCATCCTGCCGCTCGACGTTCTTGCGTGCTTCGGCCTCTTCGGCGGCGTCGCTGTTGGCGGGCACCGGGACGCCGCCCTCCAGCGATTCCTTTTCGTTCGGCGTCTGCGTCTGACCGGGCGGCGGGGCCGTCGTCTGCGCCTGCTGCGCGGCGGCGGCGGCCGGCGCAATGGCGAATATGGCGATGATCGAACAGGCGCCCAGCAGGACCGACTTCTTCATGGTTTTGCCCCCCAAGAGATAGGCGGGGATGACGTCGGAGCATGGGCGCCGATTCTGTTGTTCGGCTGATCGTTCCGGCAATCGTCGTCCCGCGACACCCGAAAGTTGACGGATGAGGCTTGCACCAACCTTGCAGCGCAAGATTTCTCGTGTCTCGCAGCGCCGCATCTGCGACATTAAACATCGTCAGTAACGCGGCTGGGGATCAAAAAGCTGGTTGTGTCGAGAATGTTGCAGTGAATACGGCGCCTCCACCCGGCGCGTTCGCGGCTGCAGCATGGCCGCCATGCAACCGGACGATCGCCTGGACGATCGCCAGTCCCAGGCCATAGCCGCGCCGATTCGACACGGGCCGGACGAACGGCTCGAACAGCGATTCGGTATCGACGTCGCCAAGCCCCGGGCCATGATCGCGGACCGACACGCAGCCGTCGCCCTCGATCCGCACCTCGACACGCGTCCCCGGCGGTGCGAACGAGATCGCATTGTCGACGAGGTTCGAGATCGCCGACCGGATCAGCGCCGCATCCCCGGCGATCTCGAGCATCGGGCTCGCGGCATCGAACGCGAGCGTCACTTCGTTGCGCGCGGCAAGCACCGCCAGGTCGGCTACGACCTTGCGCCCGACCGCGACCAGATCGGTAAAGCCCGTGATGTCACGACGGTTGCCGATGCTCATCAGCGTCAGCAGCTGGTCGACCAGCCGGGTGAGCCGCCGGACGTCGCCGATCAGCTTGTCCTTCTGCGCGCCCTCCTCCATCAGTTCGAGCCGGGTCCTGAGCACGGTGAGCGGCGTGCGCATCTCGTGCGCGGCGGCCGACAGGAAGAACGTCGCGCGACGCTGGCTCGCTTCGACCTGGCCGATCAGATGATTGACCGCGCGGACCAGCGGCACGATCTCGGTCGCGACGCCCTTTTCGGGCAGTTTGGCGTCGAGCCGTTGCGGGTCGATCGACCGCGCCAGCCTGGCGATGCGGCGGATCGACAGCATGTGCAGCGTGAAGATCAGCGCGAAGATCAGGAAGACGCCGCCGGCGGCGAGCAGGAAGTTGCCGCTGAACGCGCTGAACCACTTGCTCTTCGCCCCCAGCACCTCCGGCTGGTTGAGCACCACCGGTCGCCGCAAGCCGCGATATTCGAAATAGGACAGTCGATCGCACATGTAGAAGTCGGCGTAATCGTCATAGCCGGCGCGCGGGACGACCTTGTTGACCTGACTGCAGATCGCGGGATCGGCAAGCTCGCGCTGCACCCGTTCGAGGCGGTCGAGCCCGAACTGCCGGAACAATACCGGCGGGCCGTTGCCGAACGCGCGGTCGCCGACCCGGACGTACAGGCGAAAGCCGGGATTGCGCGCCTCGATCGCGCGGATCAGCGGATCCTCGTCGATGTCCGGCGTCTCGGCGGGCTTGTCGCGTTTCGCGACCATGAAACGGTGCAGGACGCTGCGCAACCGATCCTCGGTCGTCTGGGCCGGGCTGCGCTCCGTGGCGATCGGCAGGTCGGCGATGGGGCGGAACACGAAAACGTACAGGCCCCAGCCGAGAAACAGCATGGTCAGCAGCGCCATCTGCGCGAACATCGACCTGCGCCAGCTCCAGATGCGCCGCAGCATGCCTTGCGTTTCCTCCCCGTGCCGATGCTATGGCCTGGCAACGACGGCGCCGCCCGGCGGCGGCAGCGACGGCAGGTCGCCGCCACCAGGCCCCAGCTTCCGCGTTTCCAGGATTTGCGCAAGCGCCGCATGCACCCGCTGCGCGGCGGACGCGTCGGGCCACAGCGCCAGGGTGGCCACCATGCGTGCCATCGCCCCCGACAGATCCTCGACCGAATCGAGCGATCCAGCCGGGTACAATATCTGGAACCAGGCCGCGCGCAGCAGGGCTTCGGCCTGCTCGAAGGCGGCGCTGCGCGCATATAGCCGGGCCATCACCAGCCGTCCGTCGGGAGATGCCACCGGCATCGCGCGCAGCCGCGAATCGAGCGTGGCGAGATCGGCAGGAGACAGCCGGGCATCGATCCGGTCGGCCAGCGCGAGCAGGCGACGAACGTCGTCCGCACCGGCCTGCCCGGCGCGCACCCGTGCGATCAGCGCCGCGAGGCGTTGCGGCCCCTCGCCCGCGCGTGCGGTGCCGTACGCGCCGACATCGTAGAGCATCGTCTGCTGCGCCTGATCGAGCGGCGTCATCGCGGCGGGGTAGCGCTGGAGTTCGGCGGCCACCGCCGGACGGGCGAACAGCGCCGGCCCCGCCCCCTGCCCGCGAATGGCAGCGGCGAAGGTGTAGACGAGCGCCCGGCGCGCCCGACCCACGTCGCCTTCGTCGGCGACCGCTGCGGACGCGCGCCACATCGCCCGCAGGACATGGGGCGCATCGGCAGCATCGCCATGCGCCGCCGTGAGCAGAGGGCCCAGCGCAGCGTCCGCTCCCTGCGCGGCCGGGTCGATCGTCCGCCCCTGTCGTGCCTCGACCGCGACGATCGCCGCACGCTGCGGGTTCTGGCGCATATACGCCTCATAGATCGGCACGAACAAGGCGGTGACACCCCCGGCGTTCCGGCTGCGCGCGGTGCGGGCACGATTGAGCAGATCGACCAGCCGGTCGGGATCGTCGGGGTCGATCCCCGCCTTGGCGGCCATGGCCGCCGCCCCGTCGTCGTGGCCGAGCAGGCGTTCGACGAGCACGAGCATCGTCGCGGCACCCGCATCGTCGGGATGCGCCGAGACATAGTCCCGGAGGGCCGGGGCGAGCGCGGGCCAGTCCGCCCTTTCGGCCTGAAGGGCGAGCAGCCGCACCTGGTAGACCGGGTTGTGCGGGTCGAGCGCGATCATCCTGGCGGTGAGCGCCAGACGCTGTTCACCGCTGGTGTCCGGGTCGTCGACCGCGAAGCGCCGATAGACGGCGGCGGCGGTCTTCGGGTCGGGATGCGGATCGGCGAGGAAGGCGTCGATCTGTCGGCGACGCACGTCGGGGAAATGCCGAGCGATCGCGGTGCCCAGCCAGGGCGTCGACTGACCGTTCGCGGCCAGCGCGTCGCCCAGACCGGCGAGCGCGACGAACGCCTGACGCGTGTCGCCGGCATACCAGCGCTCGAGGACGGTCGGCAGCAATACGCTGTCCGGATAGCGGCCGGCGACCGCGCGCGCGGCGCGCAGCAGCAGATCGCGGTTGGCGGGCGCCGCATCCCATTGCAACAGCCGCGCATCGAGGCTGGCGCCGCTGCGCACCTTGGGATCACGGACGACGGCGATGTCGCGGTCGAGGATGGTCGACAGGCGCCGCTGCTGGCCGGCGGTGAGCGGCCGCCGCGTCAGCGTGGCGAGGGCCGCGTCACTGAACATCGAATCGCCCTTGCCCTGCGCAAGCCGGGTCACCAGGCCATCGTAAAGGGCGAGCAAGTCGTCCGCGGAGAATTGATCGAGCCAGTCGAGCCCGCCACCGGCCTCGTGCCGCGACACGCGCAGGACGATCCCCAGCGGGCGATTGCCCTGTTCGATCGTCAGCCGCACCAGCGCATCGGGCGTCAGCAGCGGCATGCCCGCGATCGTCTGGAGACGCGCGTACCGATCGGAATCCCCCCGGAACAGATCGAAGAGGATGCCCTCGCGGGCCGGCGATGCCAGCAGCGGCGTCAGCACGTCCGACCTCACGCGGGCCGGGGGCAAGCGATCCATCGCATCGGCGAGCAGCTTGATATAGACGGGCTCGCGGATGCCGTCCGTGTCGGCAGGCGCGTCCGCGATGCGGGCCCCCTCTTCCTGTGCCAGCGCCGTCGCGAGCTGCGAGCGCACGGCCTCACCATCGTCGCGGGCGAGAGCAAGGACGAAGCGCAGTTCGGCGTTGCCGACGTCCTCGGCCTGCACGGCGAGCGCGGCGAGCGGCCAGGCCGCCCCCGCGGATACGGCCTCGCCGCCGGTGCCGGTCAGATGCCGGCGCAGCGTCGCCGCGCGGCGATAGGCGGGATCGTGCGCGAACAGGCGGTCGAGCGTCGCGTCCCGATCGGCGCGCTGCCCCTCATCGGCATGCGCATCCGCTATGCGCTGTTCCAGATCGACCAGCAGGGCGAGCCGCGGATGGTCCGCGAGCACCTGGGGTTTCGCGGGGTCGAGCGCCGCGATCTCCACGGCACAGCGCCGGTCGAGATCGGCCCGCATCGCGTTGCCGGCGGCGGCATCGCCGGGCCAGTTGAGCAACAGGCCCTCGACCAAGGTCGGGTAATAGCGGCGTACGTCCAGACCACGTTCGTCGCGCGCGCCGACCGGACTGAGGGGCTGGCGCGCGACCAGCGCGCGGAGCCCCTGCCAATACCAGCGCCGCGCCTGCGCGTCCTGGCCCTGGCGTTCGTACAGGATCGCCGTCTTGACCAGCAGGTCGAGGTTCGCCTGATCCTGCAGCAAGGCGCGCGCGTAATTGGTCAGTGCCTGCGCCGGATGCCCGGCGGCGGCATAGGCATCGCCCTTCGCCTCGTCGACGTTCACCAGGCCGCCCATGCCGCTCATCATCGCGAAGGCGCGTTCGGCGCCGAGCTCGTCGCCCTGCTTCAGCAACGTGCCCGCAAGGTCGGCGTAGAGATCGGGCGGGAAGGACTTGCCGAGCGCGAGCAGGCGACGGGCATAGATCAGCTTGGCGCGCGGATCGCCGATGATCGCGACGCCGCCGCCATCGGTCGCGCCGCCGCCCGCCAGCGTGACCAACTCGCGCAGGACGTAGCCGCGCTGCTCCCCCGCGAGCGCCACCTGCGCCTCCACCGCGCGGCGTTGCAGATCGTAATCGGCATCGGCCGCGGCAATGTCGGCGAGCAGCCCCAGCAGGCGCGCGGACGCCCCTTCCGCGGCGATCCGTTCGAGCACGCGCCGTTCCCCCCAGCCGAGCACGCCGTCGGTGTTTTCGCCATCCGCGGGGGCGCCGGCCACCGTGTCGACCATCGCGTCGATCGCGGCGAGGAAAGCCGCGGTCGTCGACGCCCGGTCGGCGGCGGCCTGCAACAGCGACACCGCCTCGGCCAGGCGACGCTGGCGCTTCAGTTCCGCCGCGAGACGCGACAGTGCGTCGGCGTCGTCCGGCCTTGCCGCCACGGCCGCCCGCAGCGCGGCTAGCGCCGGCCCGTCCAAATTCGCCTGCGCATAGACCGTCGCCCGGAACGCCGCGGTGCCGGCGTCGCCCGTATCGGACAATTGCGCCATCAGCCGGTCGAGGTCCGCCTGTCGCTGCGCCGGCGATCCGCTGCCGTCGTCGTGGCGCAGCAGCGTCAGGATCAGCTGGCGGATGTGCGTATCGCGATTGCCGGGATCGACCGCGACGAGGCGGCGCAGCGTCGCTTCCAGCCGGTCGTAATCGCGCACCCGGCCATAGAGCTGCGCCAGCCGGCCGAGCACGACCGCCTCGCCCGCGCCGCTGCGCGTGGCGTAGCGGCGGACGGCGTCGGCCGCTGCCTCGGGCCGATCCTGCGCCAGTCGCAGCGCGACGAGCAGGTCGATCTCCCCCGGCCGCAGGGTGCCGGCATCGAGCCGTGCGGCGAGCTCCTGCGCCAGCGGTTCGAGCCGGCCGATGCGCCGGGCGAGCGCGACGATCTGCCGCTCCAGATAGCTGCGCCGGGCCGGCAGGCTGGTCTCCGCCCACAGGGCCCGCCAGCGGGCGAGCGCATCGGCGGTGTCGCCGGTCGCCTCGGCCAGTTGCGCGAGGCGGACGCGGGCGTCATAGCCCATGGTGCGCCCCTGCGCCTCACGGCGGCGCAGCAGCGCGAGCGCCTCTGCCGGGCGGCCGAGCCGTTCGTAGCCGTCCGCGACATCGTCGGTCAGCCGCCCGGTCGCATCGTCGTGCTGGACCGCCTGCAATTCGGCCAGCGCCTTGGCGACGTCGCCGCGGTCGAGATAGGTTTCGAACAGGAACAGGTGCGTCGCGGTGGCGACGGCGGGGTCGCCCGCGCTGCCGGCGAGCATCGCCACCGCCTGATCCTGCAACCCCATCGCGATCATCGCGCGCGCGCCCGCGGTCAGCACCTCGGCCCGCCCGCGATTGGCGGCGAACAGCGCGCGATAGGTGGCGATCGCCTGCGCCTCGTCACCGCGCGTCAGGTAGATCGCGGCGAGGCGCGCGTAGAGATCGGCCTGGTGCGGATCGGCGGCGATCAGCCGGCGGTATTCCGCCTCGCTCGCGGCAGCGTCCCCGGCGAGGTCGAGCACGCCCGTCAGCCGGCGGCGGATGTCCGCGCTGCTCGACCGCTCGATCGCGGCGATGGCGGGCCGGGTCTGTCCCAGTTCGAGCAGAACATCGATCCGCGCGGCCACCACCGCCTCGTCCTGGCGCAAGCGGTCGAGCACCGGCAGCACGGCCGACAGATCGCCACCGCTCCGATAGGCCTCGACCAGCAGCGCCAGGGCGTACCGTTTATCGTCCGCCGTACCGGCGGCAGCGACCGCCTGCGCGGCGGCGGTGCGGGCGCCGGCCGCATCGCCGGCGGCGAGCGCCCATTGCGTGCGGGCGAGCTGGTCGGCGATCGTTCCCCCCGGCCCGGCCAGATCGAATGCCGCCTTCGGCCGCCCGAGGAGCGCGAGCACATCGGCGATCGGGCGCACCTCGGCGGGCGGCTTGCCCTTGGCGAAGGCGACGAGCGTGTCGGGCCGGCGCATCGCGTCGGCGATGGCGATGCGCAGCGCGAGGCGGCGGCGCAGGGCGGGATCGGACGCCTGGTCGCGGGTTTGGCGATAGAGCGGCAGGGCTTCGGCGGGACGACCGTCGGCGTCGAGCCGCTCGGCTTCGGCAAGCGGGGTGGCGGGGGTGGTCGCCTGTGCCGCGGCGTACGCAGGCGCGGTCAGGCTGGTCGACCAGCACAAGGCGAGCAACAGGCTGCGGGGGACGAAGCGCGTCATCGGAATCCTGCGAAACGGCGGGCCGGCCAGCGACGATAGCCGATATCGAGCAGATAGAGGCCGAGCGCGAGCAGCGCGAGCCACGGCCACAGATCGGTCGCGCGCCAGCCGCGCGTCGCCTGCACCGCACCGAACGCCGCGCCGGCATCGTCGCGATGCCAGCCGCCGGTCCGCTGCGACAGGTCCGCGAGGGGCAGCGCGAAGGAGGACGGCATCGCGCTTTCGGGCCGGATGTCGGAGGCTGCGGCATCGGCCGCGCGTCCGACGGACCCACCGTCGCGGACTTCGACGCGCGCGGGCTCGGCGGACGAAAGGGGTGTGTCGGCGACGAACAGGCCCGGCGCGCGCTCTTCCACGTCGTCGATGCGGCGGATGGGGCGCCCGGCGCCGTCGAGCAGCACGATGGCCGGCATCCGGCGGGCGGCGTCGGCGCTTGCCGCGCCCAGGCGCTGCACCGCGATCGAGAGACGGTCGAACCGGCGGTCGAGCGTCACGACCATGTCGGGCCGTGCCCGCGCGGTGAGGCCAAGCACGCGGGCGAGCCAGCGGCCGTAATCGGGCCAGCCCCGCCAGCCGGCGGTGCCGGCGCCGAACGGTTCGGTGGTCAACGCGGTGACGCGGCCCGCGCCGACCGGCCAGGTCGACAGGATCGGATCGCCCGCTCGCGTCGCGATCAGCGTCTCCGCCTCTGGCCGGGCGCGGGTCGGCACATAGCCGGACAGCGGCGGCAATCCGGCCATGCGCAGGCCAGCCCACCACCGGCTGCCCTGCACGGCCTTCACCACGACATTGCCGCTGCGATAGCCGGGGTCGGGCCGGGTTTCGGGCTGTTTAAAATCGAGGTCGACCAGGCTGAATTCGTCGGGCACCGAATAGAAGCGCCCCCGCCCGATCCGCGCCCAGTCCGCCATGCTCTTCTCGTCGTCGACCTTTCCGCCGACCGCGACGGTGGAGACGTTAATGCGGTTGTCGGCGATATGCCGGATCAATTGCTGGTAGCGATCCTCGGCGACGCCGCCGTCCGAGATGACCAGGATGTGCCTGTAGCGCGCGTCGAGGTCCTTGAGGCCGTAGAACGCCTCCTGCAACGCGGGGAACAGCACGCTCGCGCCCTGCGCCTGCATCCGCCCGATCGCGCGCTCGACATCGGGGCCGTCGGTGACGTGGTGCATGGGGACGGACCATTGGCGCGCGCCGTAGAATTCCACCACCCCGACCCAGTCGTTGGCGGTGAGCTTGCGGACGGTCTGGCGCGCGACCTGTTTGGCGAGGTCGAGCCGGTCGCCCTGCATCGAGCCCGAGGAATCGATCACGATGGCGAGCGCGACGCTGGGGCGGATCCGCTTGTCCTCGCCGCGCGGCGTCACCGGCAGCGCCGCACCGAGGGGCGTGTCGGCATAGCCGCCGGGCCCGAAGGCGGCGAAGCCGCCCGAGGCGAACAGGCCGGTGCCGGCGCGGGCCACCGCACGGGTCAGGCGCTGCTGCGCCGCGACCGGCAGGCGGGCCGCGGGCACGTCGTCGAGCATCACGAGCGGCCAGCGCGCGGGATCGACGGCTCCTGCGAGCGCGGCGGGCGGGCGCGGATCGACCGCGAAGCCGGGACCGAGCAGCCGCTGGAGCAACGGTGCGGCGCCTGCCTGCCGCTCGCCGAGATACAGCAGCCGTACCGGGTCCTGCACCGCCGCCAGCGTGTCGACGCCGCCGCGGCCGTCGAGCGTGACGCGCAGCGGCAGGAAGCCGGCGCGGGTGGCGGGCACCTCCAGCGCGACGCGGGTAGCGCCATCGGCGCGGAACGGCGCGCTCGAAGCGAGGGGGCGGCCTTCGCTGGTGATCGTCAGCCGGTGCGTCGCGCCGCCCTCGACCCCATCGCCCTCGACGGTCGTGTCGACGCGGATCGCCTCGCCGACGCGCGCCGGGGCGACCTGCACGTCCCCGATGAAGGCGGGCTGCGGCGCGCCGGTCAGCGCGATCGTGTCGACGGGGATGCGGCGGGCCGCGAGGGCTGTGAGCGCTTCGTCCCAATGCCGGTCGGTCGAGCGGGGATCGGCGATAAGCGTGACGGTGCCGCCAGTGCCGAGCGGGATGGCGTCGCGGGCATCGTCGAGCGCGGTCGAGAGCGAGCCGGTCGTGACGACCTGCCGCGTCGCGAAGCCCGGTGGCGCGGCGCCCTCGCCCAGCGCGATCAGCACGCGCCGCGCGCCGGTGGGCGCGGTCGCCAGCACCCGCGCCAGCGCGCGCCGCGCCGCCGCCTGCCCGTCGGCACCCAGCACGGCGCGCTGGTCGAGCACGAAGACCTGGACGCCCGCGCCGGCGCGCCGGACGAGGCTGGGCTGCATCAGCGCCAGGATCAGGCAGGCGAAGACCGCAATACGCAGGCCAAGGTGCCGCCAGCGCGGACGCGCGCGCATCGGCCACCACAATAGCGGCAGCAGCACGGCCAGCCAGCCGGCGATCGGATAGAGCAGGGTGACGCTCACGGCATCCGCCCGCGCTGGACCAGCCACCATTCGAGCGCGAGCAACAGCCCGGCGCCGACCAGCAGCAGCATGAAGGGCAGGTCTGGCGGCAGCGTGGCCGCGGCGGCCGTCACCGCCGGCCGTGCCGCCGCGTCCGCAACCGCGAGGGTCGTGGCGCGATCGGTGAGCGCGGCCGGGCCGTCCGCCGGGTCGCCCGCGGCGGTCAGGCCATAGAGCGCCGACTGGTCGGGCAGCGGCGCACCCGCCTTGGCATAGGGGCGCCAGCCATCGCCGCCGCCGAGCCAGTGCAGGCTCTGCGCGACGAACACCGGCATCGTCGCGCTGTCCGCGAACGGCGTGTTCCGCGCGAATATTGTGCTCCACACCGACACCGTGCGTCGCGGCGCGTCGCGCACGTCAACGCCGATGGGCTGGTTGAGCGCGGTGGCGAGCGCACCGGCATCCACCTGCGCGAGGCCGAGTTCGTCGAGCCGGCCGGCCAGTTCGCCTCGCGAGGCCTCGCCCGGGCCGGCGAAGACGAAGGCGGGCTGCTCGCGCTCCGCCGCGATCACCAGCGCCGGTCGATCGAGCCCGCGCAAGGCCGCCGCGTCGCCGACGACGACCTGCGCCTGCGCCGGCGGAACGACCGCGAACGAATCGTCCGCCTGCACCGCGGACCGTACCGCCGCCAGCGTGCCCGCGAGGAACGCCACGCGCAGCGGTCGCCGGTCGGGAAGGCGCAGCGTCGCGCTGTCGTCGGCGGGGAAACCGTCGCCGCGATCGAGCTGGACGGTCAGCAGACCGCCGGTCGCGGGAACGTCGCGCACCAGATAGCGTCCCTCGCCCAGCGCCGACACCGGCGCGGGCGCGAAGGGCTTGCCGTCGAGCGTCCAGCGCAGGTCGGCGGCGGTCGGCGGCTCGCCCTTGGCCGCCGCGACGGCGACGAGGACATCGGGGTTCCGCCATGCGCCCGAGGCCGCGGGCGACACGCCCAGCGCGACGATCCCGCGGTTGTCGGGAACCGGCGCGGCGAGATAGCCATAGCGCAGCGCCCCGGTCCCGGGCACGCTGCGCGCCACGGACCCCGCGCCATAATAGCGGATCGTGGCGCCGGCCCGGTGCCGGGCCAGCCAGGCCGGGAAGCGGGACGGCTGCGCCACCGCCTCCACCGCATCCAGCCGCCGCGCGAGCAGCGAGGCGCTTTCGCCGACCGCCAGCAACCGTCCGTCCGCGGCGAACACCTCGCGCCGGTCGGCGGGGGTGGCGCGAACGTCGGCGAGCAATGCCCGCTTCGCCCGCGCCAGATCGCCGGGCCCGGTCAGTACGGCGGAGGTGTCGAGGTAGAAACGCTGGACGCCACCCCCCACCGGCACGACGGTCGGATGCGCCGCCGCCAGCCACAGCAGCAACGCGATGGCGAGGACCAGCAGATAGGCGAGCCAGTAGCGGAAGCGCCCGCCGAGCACCCGCGCCGGCGCCGCCTGCATCGCCTGCCGCCACAGCATCGCCGCCGGCAGCGCGACGACGCGCCGCCGCGTGCTCAACCGCTGGAGCGCATAGAGCAGCGCCGCGATCACGCAGGCGCCCGCCACGGTCAGCGGCCAGCCGAAGTGCGTGAACGTCACAGCCGCACGCTCCCGCCCGCCAGCACCGCGCCCAACTGGTCGATCACGTCGCTGTCGGCGTCGAGGCGGATCAGGGTGGCGTCATGGCGCGCGGCGCAGTCGGCCAGCGTGGCGGCGAAGTCCCGATAGGCGGCGCGATACCGATCGAGCAGCGCGGGCGTCACCGACACCGCGACGCCGCCGTCCTGCTCGCCATCGTCGATCACCAGTTCGCCGGTCAGGTCGGACCGCAGCGCCGGATCGGCATCCTCGGCCCGCGTCATCTGCACCAGCAGCAGCCGGTGCGGCAGCGCGTCGAGCGCGCGGACCACCCCCTCGATGCCGTCGTCGTCGAAGAAATCCGACACGACCACGACCAGCCCGCGCCGCAGCCGCATCGCCGCGAGCTGGGTCAGCGCCCCCGCCAAAGCGGTGCGCCCCGCGGGCGCCTGGTCCGCGAGCGTGCGCGCGACGCGGACGAGCGCGGCCTTGCCCGACACGGTCTTCAGCGCCATCGCCATGCCGTCGGCGACCGTCAGCAGGCTGACCGCGTCATGCTGGCCGAGCGCGGTCGCGGCGAGCGCCATCACCGCCTGCATCGCCGGCAGGATGCGCGGGCGATCCTCGACGAACATGCTGCGCGACACGTCGAGCAGCAGATAGACGGGCAGGTCCTGCCGCTCCTCGAACACGCGCACGAACGCTTTGCCGAGCCGCGAATAGATGTTCCAGTCGATCGCGCGCAGGTCGTCGCCCGCCACGTACGGCTTGAAGTCGGCGAAGTCGGAGCCCTGCCCGCGCGCGGCGGTGCGCTGGTCGGCGAGCCGGCCGCCCTTCTGCGCCGCGGCGATGCGCAAGCGGAAGGCGTCGACCCGATCGAGGAAGGCGGGATCGAACAGCGCGTCGAATGAAGGGCCGGCGCGGAGCGTCACCGATCGACCCCGGCGCGGCGGAAATAGCGTTCGAGCAGGCGATCCTCCTGCACGGTACGGGGCCGGTGGAGAACGCGCCCGACCTGCGGCGTCCCCGCCCCGCGCGCCTCGGCCGCGACCGTCCCGTCCGCCACGCTGCGCGGCGGCGCCGTGCGGGTCGTCGCGGCGATGCTGCCGGCATTGATCGTTCCGACCACGCGATCCTCCATCGGCACGGCGAGCAGCAGCGACGAGGCCCCACGCGCGCGCTTCACACCTTCCTGCCCGTTGCCGCGGTTCGATCCTTCACCGGAAGTGTTGGTGCCCTGGTTGCCCGGTCCGCTCGATTGCTGCCCCGATGCGCTGCGGTTGCGCGAGCCGCTTTGCTGTTGTTTGCCGTCGTCGTTGCCGGTCCTGGCGGCGGCGGGCGGCGTGCCCGCGGAGGGCATGCCGGCCGAGGCGGCACTGCTCGCGGCGCCCTGTGGCGGGGTCGTGCGAGTCTCCCCGGCGGGCACCGCGCCGCTGTTCGCCTGCGCTTCGGCGCGCGGTGCGTCCCGGCCCTCCTTCATCGCGCGATCGCCGATGGCGGAGGTGCCGCCCCGGCCCGCCGCACCGGCACCACCCGCGGCACCGGCGGAAGCGGGCGAGACGCCCGCATCACCCGCCGACGTCGTCGCGGGCGAACGAGGGTCGACCGCCGCCCCGCCGGCATTCCGATCGCCCGCCGTCCCGGCTGCCGAGGATGCGGTGTCGGCCCGCCCGCCCGATCCCGGCCCCGCCGTCGATCCGCCCGCCCCGCCGGGCGCGCTTCGCTGCGACGGCGACGCGTCATCGGCTGTCACCGCGTTTTGGCCGATCGATCGTACCCCCAACGCGGCAGCGATCCCTCGCAGCGGAGACGGTGCGTCCGTCGCGCCGCCATCGCGCGTGTCATGGTCGATGAGGAGCGCGAGGCTCAGGATCAGCGCCGCACATGCCGGCCATGCCCAAAGCCGACCGGACAGCATCGGCGCGGACGGCGGCGCCAGGGGTGCAGTCTCCGCGCGTTCGAGCCACGGCCGCGCCTCGTCGATCGCCGCGGCGCGAAACCCGTCATGCCCCGCCGCGCCTGCGAACTCCGCCGCGATGACGGCGCGGTCCTTGAGCGCGGCGGTCCGGTCGATCCACGCCAGCGCCGCAGCACGCGGCACGCGGAGGCGCGCAACGCGCAGGCCATAGACCATGGCCAGGACCACACAGGGTATTGCGACGGCGCACAGGATCGCGGCGCCCGCTTCGATCGGCCGAAAGAACGCCAGCATCATCAGCACGAGCGGCGCGGCGACCGATACTCGCGCCGCAATCCGCACGGCATCCGCCCAGGCGACACGGCGCGCGACGGCGACGAGCGCGGCGCGCCCCTTGTCCTCCAGTCTGTCGAGCCGCCGGTGAAGCGGATCGTCGTTGCGCTGATCCATCAATGCCCCCGCCCCGATACGCCGATCGAGGCCATGACCGGGAGCCTAGGAGCGCAGGCTTGCACCAACCTTGCCCGTCCCCGCTCACCTCTATCCTCGCCTGACGCAACCGCGTGACGGCTGCAAGGCCGGTGCAAGCAAACCGTGGTTCCTCGTCCGCCATGAACGTGCGCGCCTCCCGGTTCCGGACCTCCGTATCCACGCCGCTGTCCACCCTGCTGCTGGCGGCGGTGCCGGTCGGTCCGGCCGCGGTGGCGGCGCCTTCCGCGACCGGCCGGCAGCTCGCCTATGATCGCTTCACGCTGCCCAACGGTCTGACCGTGCTGGTCCACACCGACCATGGCAGCCCGTCGGTGTTCGTCGGCGTGTGGTACAAGACCGGGTCGCGCGACGAACCGCCCGGCAAGACCGGCTTTGCCCATCTGTTCGAACATCTGATGTTCCAGAGCACCGCGCATCGGCCGCAGGAATATATGTCGGTGTTGCAGCGGATCGGCGCGGTCGGCGCGAACGGGATCACCCGGACCGATACCACCGCTTATTACGAGACCGTGCCGTCGAACGCGCTCGACACCATCCTGTGGCTCGAATCGGATCGCATGGGCTATCTGGACGGCGGGATCACACAGGGTCTGCTCGACGAGCAGCGCCGCGTCGTGCTGAACGAGAAGCGGCAGGGGGAGCTGCGGCCCGAGGAACAGGCCTGGCGGCATTTCCTCGGCGCCTTCTACCCCGCCGGCCACCCCTATGCCCACCCGACGATCGGATCGACCGCGGATATCGAGGGCGCGACGCTGGACGACGTCAAGGACTGGTTCCGTACGCATTACGGCGCGGGCAACGCCGTGCTCGTCCTGTCGGGCGACATCGACGCGGCGACCGCGCGCGAAAAGGTGACGCGCTATTTCGGCGGCATCCGGCCGGGCGGCGCGATCGACCGGCCGTTGCGGTGGACGCCGGCGCTGGCCGACACCCGCCGCGACCTGATGTACGGCAATTTCGCACGGACGACGATCGCGCGGAGCTGGCCGATCCCCAACGAAAGCCCGCGCGAACAGGCGCTGCTGCAACTCGCCGCGCGCGCGATGACGGGGGCGAAGGACGCACCCCTGGTCCGCGCGCTCGTGACCGAGGCGAAGGTCGCGACGGGGGTCGCGGCGACGCTCGGCGAAAGCGCGCTCGGCAGCGTGCTGACCGTTTCGATGGAGGTGGCGCCCGGCGTGTCGCCCACGGTCGCGGGCGCCGCGCTCGACCGGGCGATGGCCGACGTCATGGCCCACGGGCCCGATCCCGATACGCTCCGGCGCATCATGGCGGTGAGCGATACCGGCCTGCTGCGCGGGCTGGAGCAGGCCAACACGGTTGGCACCTGGCTGGCCGACGGCGAGATCGCACAGGGGGATCCGGGCATCATCCTCAAGAAGCGCGCATGGGTCGCCGCGGCGACGCCGGCGGAGGTGCGCGCGGTCGCCGCGCGGTGGCTCGGGCGACCCTATTACGAACTGACGACGATGCCATTGCCCGCGCTTGCCGCCGCCGCGACGGACGTCGACCGCAGCCGCATGCCCGGTCCCGGCGCCTTCCGCACCGCGATCACCCTGCCGCCGGTCACGCGGACGGTGCTGTCGAACGGCATGACGCTGGTCGTCGCGCGGCGCGCCGGTGCCGGCATGGTCGACATGACCCTCCAGTTCCCCGTCGGAACGCTGGCCGATCGACCCGGCGTCGCCGCGCGCGCCTTCGGCCTGATGGCGGACGATGCGGTAGGCAAGCGGCTTGCCGCGCTGGGCGCGAACGTCGGCACGCACGTCGACCCCTGGGCCGGCGGGATCAGCTGGAGCGTCGCGAACGATCGCCTCGACCAGGCAATGCCGCTGATCGCGGACATGGTCCGTCGCCCCGCCTATCCGGCCGATGCCGTGGACGAGGCGAATGCCGCCGCGACGCGCGGCTTCGATCGCTATGAGCGCAATCCGAGCGCGGCGGGCGTCGCCCTGCTCAAGCGCGCGATCTGGGGCGATGCCGATCCGCGCGGCCATATCGCGACGCGGCAGGAGCCGCGCGACGTGTCGCGGCAGGCGCTGCTCGATTTCCACACGCGTCATCTCGTGCCGACCCGGGCGACGCTGTACGTCGTCGGCGATGTCGATCCGCAGCGCGCCCGGACCCTCGCCGAGCGCGCCTTCGGCGACTGGCGTTCGTCGGCGGCGATCACGCGCCCCCCTGCCATCACGACGGCCGTCGCGGCGGGTCCGCGCATCATCCTCGTCGATGCGCCCGGCGCGACGCAGAGCAGCGTCACCGTCGGCAGCGTCGTGCCGCCGTTCGACAAGGACGCCTCCGCCGCCGAAACGCTGGCGAGCGCGGTGGTGGCCGATATCGGCGCCGGCCGGCTCAACCGCAACCTGCGCCAGGACAAAGGCTGGAGCTACGGCTTCGGCGGCGGGATCGACGACGCCCCGACGGGCGACCGGCTGTTCGTCGCGAGCGGCACCGTGCAGGCGGATCGCACCGCGCAGAGTGTCGCCGAGCTGGCGCGCGAGTTCGCCGAGGTCACGACGACCCGGCCCCTGACGGCATCGGAGCTGGACGGCCAGCGCGATGCGATGACGCGCGGCGCGGCGCAGCGCTTCACCGGCAACGGCGCCGTCCTCGGCGCGCTGGTGACCTCGGGCACCTATGGCCTGCCGTTCGACCGCGCCGCCTCGTCCGACCGGCGGCTGGCGGCGGTGACGCTGGACCAGGCGCAGGCGCTCGCCCGGCGCATGTTCCGGCCCGATGCGCTGACCTGGATCGTGATCGGCGATCGCAGGACGATCGAACCGCAGATCCGCGCCCTCCATCTCGCACCCGTCACGGTGTGGGACGTCTACGCCCGCCCCGTCCGCTGACCGTCCACAGGAGTATCGCTATGTCCCTCCTCTCCGCGATCCTGCTGCTGCAGGCCGCTGCCGCCCCCACCGCACCCACCGCCACGGCAGAGGCGCCGCTCGGCCGCGACACGCGCGGGCGGCCTGTCTCGACCGTCACGATCGACGGCAAGGGTCCCTTCCCGATGGTCGTCGACACCGCGGCGCAGACCAGCCTGATGGCGGCGAGCCTCGCGCAGGAATTGGGGCTGAAACCGCTCGCCGGCGGCATCCAGGTCCAGGGCGCGACCGGCGCCGGCCGGACCCGGCTCTATCCCGTCGATCGCATGACGAGTCCGCTGTTCGACGCGCGGCGCGTCGCGATGCCGGAACTCACCAACAGCGGCGTCACCAGCGCACGCGGCATCATCGGCATGGAACGCTTCACCGGCGCGAAGCTGCTGATCGACCGCAGCACGAACCGGATCGCGATATCGCCATCGGGGCCCGCCCCCGCCGGCTTCGCGACCATCACGGGCCAGCGCACCGGAGAGGGCTTCGTCACCGTGCCGATGACGCTGAACGGCGTGCAGGTGCCCGCGCTGATCGACACCGGCGCGGCGGTGACCATCGCCAACGCCGCCGCCTTCCGCCAGCTCGGCTGGGCGGATGGCGACCCCCGGCTGAGCGACGGCGGCGCGATCCGCGGTGCGTCGGCCGGCGGCCAGGCGATCCGGCAGGCCCGGATCGACACGCTGGGGATCGGCCGCATCACGCTGTCGAACGTGCCGGTCATGATCGCGGACGACGGGGCGACGACACCGTCGATCATCCTGGGCGACGATCTTCTCAACCTCTTCCCGGGCTATGCGATCGACTTTCCCCGCGCCGAGCTGCAGATCAAGCTGCCACCACAGCGTTAGTCGAACGACGTCCCGCTTTGCCTCGTCATTCGATGACTGTGTCAGTAGCCGGGGACCGTCAATCCATGTGCATACGCTCTGCCCTGATCCGCTCGATGAGGCGCAGGGCAACGGAGTTGCGGACGGCGCGGCCACGCTCGATCTGCCTGAGCGTATTGTAGCTTATGCCGAAGCGTGGCTGCAGCGCCTCGTCCGTGCGGGCGGGGCAATGTTGCGCCAGATGCGCGACGATATCGTCCGGCAGAAAACACATGGCCATGAGCACGATTCCCCCGACGGATTTACGCGATGTCCGCCGGCTGTGACGCCTGCGCCCGGCCCCGCCGCGTGAGCAGCAGGAGCAGGGCCGCACCGACCAGGTTCAGGCCCGCCAGCGGCAGCAAGGCGAGCGAGTAGCTGCCGGTTCGCTCCAGGACGAAGCCGTAGATATTGACCGTCACGCCGCCGCCGATGAGGTTGGAGGTCGCGCCGATCATCGCCAGACCCGCCGCGACCGTCCGGGGCGAGAGCATCTCGTAGGACAAGGCCCAGAACGGTCCCTTGGCGGAATAGGCGCCGACGAGGATGGCGCTCAGCAGGACCATCGTCGGCCACAGCGCCAGCGTGGAAAACGTCGCGACGATGCTGGCGGCGATCAGGATCAACGGACCCGCCGAGTGCCAGCGGCGCTCGCCGCTCCGGTCCGAACTGCGGCCCCACCACACCATCAGGAGGGACGCGACCCCGAACGGCAGCGCGCTCAGCACGCCGGTCTCGAAATTGGAGAGACCGCCGAACGCCTTGATAAGCTGCGGTTGCCAGACGCTCAGCGTGGTGCTGGTCGCCGACGGGCCGGCGTAGATCAGGGCCATGGCCCAGATCATCGGATTGCGCGCCAGCCGCCAGAACGACGTATGCTCCACCATGCGCTTGCCGGCATTCTCGGTCGCGAGCCGCTGCGCCAGCCAGCCGCGCTGTTCGTCGCTGAGCCATCGCGCCTGCTCCGGCCGGTCGGAGAGCACGAAGAGGCAGGCGATGCCGAGCAGCGTCGCCGGAATGCCTTCCAGGATGAAGATCCAGTGCCAACCGCGCAGGCCCAGCAAGCCATCCATCGACAGCAGCGCGCCCGAGATCGGCGCCCCGATGAAGTTCGCCGCCGGAATCGACACCATGAAGATCGCCACGAGGCGGGCGCGATAGGCGGCCGGCAGCCAATAGCTGAGATAGAGGAGAACGCCGGGGAAGAAGCCTGCCTCCGCCGCGCCGAGCAGGAAGCGCATGACATAGAGCGACGTCTCGCCGGCCACCATCGACGTCGCGGCGGAAAGCAGCCCCCAGGTGATCATGATGCGCGCGATCCACAGCCGCGCGCCGAACCGCTCCATCGCGATGTTGCTGGGAACCTCGGCGAGGAAGTACGACACGAAGAACAGGCTGCTGGCGAAGCCGAAGGCCGCCTTGGACAGGCCGAGATCCTGATTCATCTGCAGCGACGCCATGCCGATATTGCCGCGGTCGATGATGGCGAACAGGTAGCAGACCATCAGGAACGGGACGATCCGCCACGTCACCCGGCGCATCGTGCTCTTTTCGATCGGGGAGACGTCGCGCTCGGTCATCTTGCTCTCCAGCGAATAGGTCCGGGTGGTCCCGGATCGTGTCAGGCGGCCTTGTGAAAGCCGGGATTGGCCAGCGTACCGGCATCCGGGATTCGCCCCGCCAAGGCGTCGAGCGCCTGCCGCATCGCGGTCGTCCCGACCCGGTCCTTCGCCTCGCGCGTGTTCGCGCCGACGTGCGGCGTCGCGATCAGGTTCGGCGCGGTGAAGAGCGGGTTGTCGCGTCCGGGGGGCTCGGTCGAGAAGGTGTCGATGCCGGCGCCGGCGAGCGTGCCCTCGCGCAAGGCCACGGCGAGCGCCTCCTCGTCGATGAGGCCGCCGCGCGCGGTGTTGATGAGGATGGCACCGGGCCGCATCGCCGCCAGTTCGGCGGCCCCGATCAGATCGCGCGTCTCCTCGGTCAGCGGACAGTGCAGGCTGACCACGTCGCTGCCGGTCAGCAAGGCCGACAGGTCGGCGACCCGCGTCGCACCGGCAATGCCGAGATCGGCCGGCGCATAGGGGTCGAAGACGCGGATCCGCATGCCGAGCGCGCCGGCCATCCCGGCGAGCAGGCGGGCGATCGTCCCGAAGCCGACAAGACCCAGCGTGCGGCCGGCGAGTTCGACGCCCGACACCTCGGCCTTGTCCCAATGCCCCTCGTGCATCCGCCGGTCGAGCAGGGGAATCCCGCGCGCTACCGCGAACATCAGGGCAAAGGCATGTTCGGCGACCGACTGCGCGTTCGCCCCCGCCGTGTACGACACCGGCACGCCGCTGGCCGACGCCGCAGCGACGTCGATCGAATCGACGCCGACCCCATGTTTGGCGATCAGGCGGAGGTGCGGCACACCGGCGCGGATCGCCGCGTCGGTGACGGCACCCTGGCGCACGATGACCGCACCCGGGCGTTCGCGTTGGACGAAATCGACCAGATCCGCCTCGGTCGGATAGGGCGGCAGGGTCATCAGCCGCGCGCCGTCGGCGTCCGCCATCGCCTTCGCGGCGTTCGACAGGCCGGAACCGATGAACAGGATCGTGCGACCGTCATGCATCGCGGATCTCGCATCCCGAGGCGACGAGCGCCTGCTCGACCCAGCGCCGATCGTTCTGACCGCGCGCGATCCGCTCGAGCTGCGCCGTTTCGGCCGCATGCTTCTTCGCCGCCGCGGCGTGGACCGCCTCCACGTCGTCGAACGGCACGACGACCAGACCGTCCTCGTCCCCCAGGACCAGGTCCCCCGGCATGACGACCATGCCGGCGATCGCGATCGGGTAGTTCACCTCGCCGGGACCGTCCTTGTACGGTCCGCGATGCGAGACGCCCAGCGCATAGATCGGGAAGTCGCCTTCGCGGATCGCGACGACGTCGCGGATGGCGCCGTTGATGACGATGCCCGCCAGCCCGCGGTGCGCGGCGTGCGCGACCATCAATTCGCCGATGATGGCGTTGGTCAGGTCGCCGCCCGCATCGACGACGACCACGTCGCCGGGTTGCGCGCGGTCGAGCGCGGCGTGGACCATCAGGTTGTCGCCCGGCCGGGCCTTCACCGTGACGGCGGGCCCCGCAAGGATGCCGCCGCGGTGGAACGGGCGCAGCGATGCGCCCCCCGCCGCCATCCGCCCCATCGAATCGCTGACATTGGCGACCGGCAGGGCGCGGAATTTCTCGATAACGTCGCTCGTCACCGCACGCTGTCGCGCAGCAATCCTATTGCCAACGGCCATGGCACCCCTCTCCAGCTTGTCGCTTTGCCAGCCGCCCCCTTCAGATCGGAAGAGCGTTCCAAAAAAGCAGCACCCTTTCGACGGAAAGGGCCATAACGACCTAAAACGCGCCAATCATTCCGTCAAGCGCAACGTTGTTCCATTTTGGTGTTGCGAACGCCGAAAAGTGCGCATACACGAACGCTAACGGCAAAATGGCCGATGCGCCGAGAACGGGCGCGACAGCAAGGAGGGGATGTATGAGAACAGCACCGCTGAACGTGCGAGTCCGGGCCGTCAGGCTGCTTCTGATCGGCGCAAGCCTGGCATCGATGACGACAGGGGCCTGGGCGCAGGTCGCCTCGCCTCCCCCCGCCGGCGCGACGCCGGCCGATCCGGAGGTCGTGGCCGATCCCGCGACCAGCCTGGCCTCGTCGACCGAACAGGCGACGGCCGATGCCGCCGAGCCCGCCCCCGGCACGGATATCGTGGTCACCGGTTCCCGGATCGGGCGGACGGGCTTTACCGCACCGACCCCGGTCACGTCGCTGAGCGAGCAGCAACTGGTGCAAGCCGCCCCCTCGACGGTCGCCGAATCGCTCCGCACGCTGCCCGCGCTGGTCAACACGTCGGGACCGCAGCGTAACTCGGGTACGGTGAACGGCGGGCAGAGCTTCCTCGATCTTCGCTCGCTCGGTCCCTCGCGGACGCTGACCCTCGTCGACGGGCGCCGGTTCGTCACCAGCGCGCTGACCGGCAGCGTCGACGTCAACCTGATTCCCGCCGCGCTCATCCAGCGGGTCGAGGTGGTGACGGGCGGCGCATCGGCGGCCTATGGATCGGATGCGGTCGCGGGCGTCGTCAACTTCATCCTCGACACCAATTATTCCGGTGCGAAGCTGGACGGCTATTACGGCTTCTCGCAACGCGGCGACAATCGCGAGGTCAAGCTGCAGGGCGCGCTCGGCACGGACTTCGCGGGCGGCCGCGGTCATGTCGTCGTCGCCGGCGAATTCTTCGACAATGACGGCGCGCTGCCGGGCAAGCGCGGCTGGTCGAGCCAGGGCAACAACTTCATCGCCGGCCCGGCCGGCGGCCCCCGGCAGATCTCGCGCAGCAACGTGCTGACCGTGGGCACCGTCGGCGGCATGTTCCTGACCGGAACCGGCGGCACGGCGGCGGCGAATGCCCAGTTCGCCGGCATCCAGTTCCTGCCGGACGGGTCCACCGCCCCGTACAGCTTCGGCTCCTACCGCTCGGGCGGGCAGCAGATCGGCGGCGACGGGATCAACAGCGAGCTGATCCAGCAGCTCGTGCGTCCGCTCCAGCGCCGCAACGTCTTCGGCCGCGCGGAATATGAGGTGGCGACCAACACCAAGATCTTCGTCGAGGGTCTCTACGGGCGCAGCACCACGGATTACGTCAATGCCTATAACCGGCATCAGTTCGGCAATCCGCTGACGATCCGCGCCGACAATGCCTTCCTGCCCGCGGCGATCCGGGCGCAGGCGGCGGCGGCGGGCGTGACCGGCTTCACCTTCCTGCGCCACTCGGACGAACGCGGCTTCGTCCATACCGAGAACGACGCGCAGACCCAGCGCTACGTCGCCGGGGCGAAGGGCGCGTTCGGCGGCTGGAAGTGGGATGCCTATTACCAATATGGCTATTCCAAGCAGCAGACCGACATTCTGAACGTCGAGAACGTCCCGCGCTTTACCGCCGCGATCGACGCGGTGTTCAGTCCGACCGGCCAGATCGTCTGCCGCTCGACGCTGACCAATCCCGGCAACGGCTGCGTGCCCTTCAATCCCTTCGGCGCGAACCGCGCGTCCGAGGCGGCGCTGGATTACGTGCTCGGCACGAGCAGCTCCACCTCGCGCCTTCGCCAGCATGTCGTCGCCGGCAACCTGTCGGGCAAGCTGCTCGACGGCTGGGCGGGCCCGATCTCGCTGGCCGTCGGCGGGGAATGGCGCCGCGAACAGGCCCGCGTGACGGCCGATCCCCTGTCCGTCGCCGGCGCCTATCTGTTCGGCAATCCCCAGCCCTGGTCGGGCGGCTACACCGTCAAGGAAGGCTATGTCGAAACGGTCGTCCCGCTGCTCGACAACTCGCCGCTCGGCAAGGACCTCGAGCTGAACGCCGCCGGGCGCGTCACCGACTACAGCACCAGCGGATCGATCTGGTCGTGGAAGGCCGGGCTCAGCTATACGCCGTTCGAGGGGCTGCGGCTGCGCGGCACCCGGTCGCGCGACATCCGCGCGCCCAACGTGTCCGAACTGTTCAACGCCGGCCGGATGCAGACGGCGTCGCCGACCGATCCGTTCCGCGGCGGTGCGATCGCGCAGGGCATCCCGGTGACCTTGGGCGGCAATCCCACCCTGAAGCCGGAGACCGCGCAGACGCTCACCGTCGGCCTCGTCGTCGAACCGACGCAGATCCCGCGCCTGTCCTTCTCGGTCGATTACTACAATATCCGCATCAAGGACGCGATCCAGACGGTGACGCCGCAGCAGTTGCTGGACCAGTGTTTCGCCGGCAATCAGCTCGCCTGCAGCCAGACGATCCGCGACGCCAACGGCGTGCTGACGCGCGTGCTGGGCATTCCGATCAACCTCGCGCTGCAACAGGCTCGCGGCGTCGACATGGAGCTGGCCTATCGGTTCGACCTGGGCAATCTGGTGGGTGACAATTCGCGGCTCGCGCTGCGCGGCCTGGTCGCCTATCTCGACAAGCTGGAAAGCACCGTGCCCGGCTCGGCGCCGATCAACCGCGCCGGCGAAGTGGGGCTGAGCCCGACACCGCACTGGGCGGGCAATGCCTCGGCCAACCTGTCGAGCGACTTCGCCTCCTTCTACCTGCAAGGCCGGTTGATCGGCGGCGGTGCGTATGACGTCACCAAGACCGCGGCGGATATCGACCTGCTGCATATCAAGCCGCAGGTCTATCTCGACGGCCAGATCAGCATGAAGCTGCCGCCCGCCAACGGGAAGGTCGAACTGTACCTGGATATCCGCAACATCCTGGATCACGATCCGCCCTTCGCGCCGGGCGCCGGCAATATCGCCATCGCGACCAACGCCGCCCTGTATGATCTGGTCGGTCGCAACTTCCGCTTCGGTATGAGGATACGGCTGTGAAGAAGATCGCTGTCACCACCGCATGTGCCCTCGCCGCCCTCGGCGGCGTGGCCATCCACGCCGCGCCCGAACATCGCGACCTGCCCAAACCGGTGCGCACCTATGCCGAGCTGATCCGCGAAACCGGGCTGAGCACGCCCGCGGCGATCGCCTATGGCCGGATGGCCGTCGACGTCGGCGGCAAGGATTGGCCGACCACCGTGTCCTTTCGCTGCCACGCGACCGGTGGGCATGTCGTGTCCGGCCTGACGGCACCGCCCGCGACCAAGGTGTTCGACAACCTCTATTACGTCGGCGACGCGGACGTGTCGGCCTGGGCGCTCGACACGCCGGACGGCATCATCCTGATCGACAGCCTCACCAACGCGAAGGATGCGCAGCACTACGTGGTCGACGGACTGCGCTCGGTCGGCCTCGACCCCGCCCGCATCCGCTATATCCTGGTCAGCCATGAACATGGCGACCATTACGGCGGCGCGCCGCTGCTCCAGCAATTGTCGGGCGCACGCGTCGGGATGAGCGAGCCCGCCTGGCAGGGGCTGGAGCGGATGACGAGTGCATCGCCGCTCGCCGCCTCGCCGCGACCCAAGCGCGACCTGGTCCTGAAGGACGGCGACACGGTGACGCTGGGCGGCGCGACCGTGACGGCGGTCGCGACGCCGGGTCATACGCCGGGCACGCTGTCGTTCATCCTGCCCGTGCAGCAGGGCGGCCAGACGCATATGGCGGCCTATTGGGGCGGCAACGGCTTCCCGGGGAAGCTGGAGGATCGCCGCACCTTCCTGACCGCGATCGATCATTTCGCCGACGCGACGACGCGCGCGAACGTGGACGTGGAACTCTCGTCGCACGGCGATACCGACGATCTGGTCGCACGGCTGGCCAGGCGCCGCGCCGGCGCCAGGACCAACCCGTTCCTCGTCGGGCGGGAGAGCTACCTGCGCTTCGAGGAGGTCTACCGGCTGTGCAGCCGCGCCCGCATGGCGCAGGTCGGGGACACGCAAGGATGAGCGCGGACCTGTCGCGCCGGGCGCTGATCGGCGGCGCAGGGCTCGCCGTCCTCGGCGCCTGTGCCGGACCCAGCCGCCTGACGTCGCCCTTCTCCGTCGGGGCGGGGCCGCCGGCGCTGCGGGTGCCGCGCGGCGCGTGCGACAGCCACATCCACATCATCGACCCGCGCTTTCCGGCGGTGCCGGGCTGGAAGGGCGAGCCGGTCAACGATGCGAGCGTCGCGGCGTACCGGCGCTTCCAGGCGAGGATCGGCACGCAACGCGTCGTGGTGGTCACGCCGTCCACCTATGGCGCGGACAATCGGGCGACGCTGGATGCGCTCGATCAGTTCGGCGCCGGCGCGCGCGGCGTGATCGTGATCGACAGCGACGCGCCGCCCGCCGATCCGGCGGGCATGACCGCCCGCGGCGTGCGCGGCATCCGCGTGAATTTCGTGTCGCCGCAACCCTGGGGCAAATCCGATCCGCGGCGCCTGATGGCGACCGCGCGCATCGCCGCGGCGCAGGGCTGGCATATCCAGATCTACGCCCGCGGGCCCCAGATCGCCGAGATGGAGGCGCTGCTCGCCGCCCTGCCCGTGCCGCTGATGATCGATCACCTCGGCGCGGTCGCGCCCGCGGACGGCGACGGCGCGGGCCACGCCGCGATCCTGCGCCTGCTCGCCAACGGGCGCACCTGGCTCAAGCTGTCGGGTGCCTATATCTCCAGCGTGTCCGGCCCCGACTATCACGACCTCGACGGGATCGCGCAAAGCTACGTGCGCGCGGGGCCCGATCGTCTGGTGTGGGGAAGCGACTGGCCGCACCGGGGGCAGACCGGCCGGTTGCCGGACGATGCCGCGCTGCTCGATCTCCTGGGCCGCTGGGCGCCCGACGCGGCGGTGCGCGACCGCATCCTCGTCGACACGCCGAAGCGTTTCTACGGCTTCGACTGAGCGAAGGCGCCGAACGTGGTGAGGTCGGCGCCCAGCGTCCGGCTCATGCGGATCGCCGCGTCCATGATCGGATTCTCGATCCGCTTCGCCGCATCATAGGTGAGGCGCGACGAAGGTCCGGTGATGCTGAGCGCCCCCACCAGCCGGTCGCCCTGCCCCAGGATCGGCAGCGACACCGAGGCCGTGTGCGGATTGGTGGCGCCCGCCGTATAGAGCGGAACGGCGGGGATCGGCGGTCGCTCGTCGGGCCAGTGGCGGAACAGCTTCAGGATCTGCGCGGACGAGGCATTGTCCAGCGGGCGATACGACCCCGGCGTGATGTCGAGGCGCAGCGCCTGGGGGGAATTCGCCCTGAACTGGCAAAAGCGCTGGCCTTCCTGCTCGATGTAGAAGGCCGCCGTCTCGAGCGTCTGCTCGGCGAGCGCCTGCAGCATCGGCACGATCACCGCGTCCAGCCCCTGCGATGCACTGTAGATGCTGTGCAGACGGTAGATCTCGCTGCCGAGCCGGTATTTGTTGTCGACCCGGATGACGAGGTTGGCCTGGCCGAGCGATGATAGTTGCCGCAGGATGGTACTCTTCACCAAACCCGTGCGCAGCGCGATTTCCGCGAGCGAAAGCGCATCGTCACCGTGGCGGAAGCACGTCAGGATCGTCAGCGCCCGCTGCGCCGAACTTGAGCCTCCATCAGACGGTTGCATGTTGTTCATCATCATGCTCTGCCGAACGCGCACGAAATACGCAACGCGTGGCTGTGGCCAAAACCAATCGCCTCTGCTGGTCTCTGGAATACTCCCTTCGGTAGCCTACGGGAATCCCGAAAGGTTTGATCGCAGTTGAGCAACCCTACCGGGAGCGAACCAGCGATTTGGTGGCCCTACCCCAGCATCACCCGATTGCCAGCCGGTGCATTTGGTTTGACGGAAGCCCGCAGTCCTGCTGCGGGTCCGCCCACCGCCGATGCGAAAATCATCGCCCCAGTTTTCGTAACCAGCCAAAGCGGCACGCGGCGTAACCACGTGCCGCCCGACAGCGCGCTTACTTCGCGGCCGTAGCCTCGATCTCGACGAGGAACGCTGGACCTGCAAGCGCGGCGACCTGGACGGTGGAGCGCGCGACGGTGGCAGGGTTGTCTGCGGTGCCGAAAAACTGCTTGAAGCCATCGTTCATGCCGGCAAAGTCCATCTTGTTGCCAAGCTTCGGATCGCCCGCGACGAACACGGTGAGTTTGATCAGGTCGGCCATCGTATAGCCATGCTCGGCAAGGATCGCCTTGATCTTGCCGAGGACGCTCACCGTCTGCGTCTTGGTGTCGCCGAAATCGGCGATGCTCAGCTGCGCGGGCGGCACCTTCTTGGTCGGGTCCAGCGGCGCTGCGAGCTGTCCGCTGAGATAGAGGGTCGTCGCCCCGGGCTTCACCGTCACCGATTGCAGGATCAGCGCGGGCGGCGGGCTCGGATGTTTGACGACGGTTTGCGCCATCGCCGGCGATGAGACGCTCGCCATGGCGATGGTGGCATAAGCGAAAGAAACCAAGCGCATGATGGTCGATCTCCAGGATGTCAGAAGGATACGTTTATCCGGGCGTAATAATATCCGCCGTTGATGCCGTACGGGCTGAAGGTAAGCGGTGCATCCAGCACGTTGCCACCGTTGACCAGCGTCAGGTTGGTCGTCCCCGGCACTAGCGGAACGGTCGGCGGTCGTTTGTTGAAGACGTTGTTCGCGCCCACCGCCAGGCTAAGATCGGACGTTATATCGTAATTGAGTTCGATATCGCCGATGAATGCGGTGCCGATCGTCTGCTTGTAATAGGTGCCGCCATCGGGGGTTAGCTGTGCCGACGATTTGCCATAAACGGTGCCGCGCAGCGTCGCCGAGAATTTGTCCAGCGTGTAAAGCACCGAGGAGATCACCTTAACCCGCGGCGATGCCGTTTCGATATTGGCCTGCGCGCCGAGATCGAACAGCGGGATCGCCTGTCCGGTACGCGGATTGGTCAGCGTCACCGGCGCGGCGATCAGCTTGGTGAGCTTGGTTTCGTTGTAATTGCCCGAGATCGTCCAGTTCGCCTTACCGCAATCGCCGAAATCCGTGGCGTAGCTGACGACGAGGTCGACGCCGCGGGTGCGGGTGTTGGCACCGTTGGTGAAGATGTTGATGCCCGTCTGGCTGACCGTCGGATCCAGCACGTTGCCGTTGGCGATGATTGCCCGCGTCACGATCGGGAAGTTCACGGCGCCGCCGCTGCCGAAGATCGACCCGGTGCCGAGGATGCGGTCGCGAATCCGCACCTGATAGGCGTCGAGCGTGATCGTAAGCCTGTCCACTGGACGGATGACAGTGCCGAGCGAGTAGTTGGTGGATTTTTCTGGCTTCAGGTTCTGGAAGCCGATGAGCTTCGCCGCGGCGGAGTTGGCGGGAAGCTGTACGAAGGCCGATGTCGGCGACACGTTGGTCGCCGAATAGAAGGATTCCGCCAGCGTCGGCGCGCGAAAACCGGTCGAAAACGTACCGCGCAGCGCGAACGCGTCGGAAAAGTCGTAGCGGCCGGTGCCCTTGTAGATGAACCGGCTGCCGAAATCGGAATAATGTTCGTAGCGGCCGGCGACGTCGAGCTTCAGCCCTTCGACCGGCACGGCGGCGACATCGCCATAGGCGGCGTGCGCATGGCGGCCGTGCACGCCCGCGTCGGAGGAGCGGAAGCCGGGATAGGACTGGCCGCCTTCCTTGTAGATCGACCCGGCATCGCCCGATCCGATCTGATAGATGTTCCGGCGATATTCGGCACCGAAGGCGAGGTTGATCGGCTCCGCCAGTCCGGCGTCGATCTCATGCGTGAAATCGGCGTTGGCGGTGAATTCCGTCGATTTGAAGAAGCCGTCGTAGAAGCTGGTCGGCGTGAAGCCGGTATCGGCGAACAGCGAGGCGTTGGCGGAATTGACCGTATAGATTTCGGCCTTGTCCTGCCCGAACGTCGTCGACAGATCGTAATGAAATCCGCTCAGCATGCCGCGGACGCCGCCGGTGAACGCCATGTCCTCCTCGCGGATTTTCTCGCGCGGGATGAATCCGTTGGGTGGGCTGTCGCCCTCGGGATCGAAATAGGTGGTGACGCCGGCGACCGTGCGCGACACGCGGGTGGGCACGCGGACGTTCTCGTTGGCGCTGGCGATCCGCCGGGAATAGGTGCCGAAGCTGTACACCTCGCTGTCGCCGAAGTCGTATGCCGTATTGTATTGCAGGTTGGTCAGCCGCGACTGCGCATCCCCGTTGATCGAATTGACGTACGGAAAGCCGGCCATTCCCGGATACAATTGCCGCTGAATCGCGCTGATGCCGTAGGTCGTCGGCGTCGACAGCGGCAACAGCGTTCCGGTGGTGTCGGTAACGCGCCGATCGAGCCCGCCGATCCGGGTGAAGTCATGAAAGCGGTGAAAGGCGGTGACGTTGAAATACCCGCTGTCGCCCACCTTCGTCGCGAGGTGCAGCGTGCCCGCATAGGTATCGCCGCCGACGTCGTAATTCTTGCCCGCGGTCACATAGCCGTCGCCGCCCTCCTTGTCGTCCTTGAGGATGATGTTGATGACGCCGGCGATCGCGTCGGAGCCGTATTGCGCAGCCGCACCATCCTCGAGCACCTCGATCCGCTTGATCGACGAGGGACTGATGAGATCGAGATCGGCGGTCGCGGCACCCTGATAGGGGCCGCCGAGGACGGCAAGGTTGGACGTGCCGTGACGCCGTTTGCCGTTGACGAGCACCAGCGTGTGATTCGGACTGAGTCCACGCAGTCGCGCCGACAGCGTCAGATTGGCGGTGTCGCCACCGAAGGCCTGCGCGGTGAACGACGGCACGAGCTGCGTCAGGACTTGGTTGAGGTTCGGCTGACCGACGTGGCTCAGCGTGTCGGCATCGAGCACCTTGATCGGTGCGGCGCTTTCCGCGGCAGTGATGCCGGTCGCGCGGGTGCCGGTGACGATGATATCGTTGCCCTGCTGCTGCCCCGCATCCGACACCAACGTCTGCTGCGTATCGGCGCCCGGTTCGACGGCGCTTGCAGCGATCGGCATGAGCACCGGCGCCGGCGCCTGTTGCGTGGCCTGGGCCCGTGCCGCGGTAGTGGACGCAATGAAAAGGATGGTCGCAAGAGCGATGCGTGACGTTCCCGTTTCGAAATCCATGGACTGCCCCCAATAATGTCAGGTGAGCCCCGGCATCCCCGCCCCGTATATAATTTGGATTTTGACAAGTATCTTCATCCCCAAAGTCGGACTTTGGACCAATATACTCCGCAATGTGAAACTACTGTCATAATCTACGATAACGGATTCAATTCAACCGCAATCGTATTGCTGATCGTTACATCGATTAAATTTCATTGATTGTTACATTTTCGCAACAATATCCTGCTCATCATTACGAAAGGCACGGGTGACCCCGCCGCAATCATGGACCGTTGCGCTTCGGCCACGTAGCCATGCGCCGAATAGAAGGGTCCGCCGGGCAGCGTCGCCATCAGCGTCGCACGGCGAAAGCCTGCGCCTCTCGCCGCGTCTTCACATGCCGCAAGCAGCGCCGTGCCAACTCCGCGACGTGCGTGATCGAGGCTGACGAAGAAGGCGCGGATGCACGCGGCGTCGCGGGCGGAATCGAGCGCCCCACTGGAGCGGCTGGCGAAGCGATCGCCACCGAACAGCGTCGCACGCCTGCTCCGCCCGCCGCATCCCGCCAGGCCGCCATCCCAATCCGCAACGAAATAGCTGCCGTCGGCCACCAGTTCGCGGTCGACGCCAAAGACATGGGTGATCGCGGCCTCGATCCGCACGTCGGAGTAATGATCGCGGCTGAGCGCCCGCGCCGATCGTTCGATCAACCGCTCGAGCGCCGGCGTGTCGTCCGGTGCGGCGGTGCGGATGGCGAGCGCCGGTGCGGCGCGGTTCATGCAGCGCGGGCCGCGGGGGTGACCAATGCCTGGGCGGTGACCCGCCTGGCGAGCGCCAGCACCTGCGCCCGCGCCGACTGGATGCCGCCCTCTTGCCAGCCGGGTGTCTGGCTGAGCGCCGCACTGGCGAAATAGACGCGGCCTTCGGGTGCCTGCAGGAAGCGGAAGGCTTCGGTATCGATATGCCCCTCCTGCCGGCCGTTGGCACTACCGGCATTCCAGTCGGGCCATGGCCCCAGGCTGTAGGGAATTTTGTGCCAGTTGACAGCGATCCCGTTGACGAGGTCGGCCCCGTGGCCGGGATGCAATCTGTCGACGACACCGCGGCTGAACGCGATCTGTTCGGCGATCGGCCGCTTCTGGAATTCCGCCGCTATGGGTCCGGACGAATAGCAGCCGAGCAGCATGCCACGATCGGTGTGCAACCCGGCGGAAGGATACCAGACCAACGTCGTCGGGCCGCCGACGAACGAGATGCCGCCGTAGATCTGCTCCTTCTCCCAAAAGCGCGGGCTCTCGAACGCCACCTTGTTCGAATGATCGTAGACGACACCCGCGATCGTTTTTTTCAGCTTCGGGGAGAAATTGGTGTCGATACCGGCCAGCACCGGGAATGGAATGGTACAGATCAGATAATCCGCCACGACCGTTTCGACCACGTCGCTTGCGGTGTCGCGATAGACGACCTCGACATCGCCGGAGCGCTGGCGGATCCGCGTCACTTCGGCACCACGCAACGCCGGGCGGCGTAGCGCCTTGTCCATCGCGGCGTGGATCCGGTCCATGCCGCCGACCGGCTCGAACATCGTCGCCTGCATGTAGAGATTGTCTTCGAACAGCGTCATCGGCAGCCGCTGGTTGGCGAGCAGCTGATCCAGCGGCATCGCGGTCGACGGCGAGGCGAAGGTGACGCCCGCGCCCGGCGCGGTGCCGAAGCCCGATCGTTCGGTCCCGGTGAATGCGTTCCCGTCGCCGAGATCACCGTACGCCTTCAGGAACGGCATCAGCTTTTCGCGATCGGCCACCGTCAGTTCGGTGTCGAGCGCCCCCTTGCCGATCGCCTTGGCCAGCAGTTCGGCGATCCGCCCGCGCATGTCGTTGATCGCGGTGCGCATCCGGATTTTCGACCCGTCGTCCGCCATGACATAGGCGGAGCGGCTGGAATTGACCTCCACCTCCAGCGGCACGCCGAACCTTTTGGCATAGCCGAGCAAACCCTGGTGGAAGCTGGGGATGCGTGCCGGCCCCGCGTTGAAATAGATACCATCCGAGAATCTGGCGGTTTGGGTCGCCTCACCGTTCATCTCGATCGTGTCGCCGTCGCGCACGGTCCAGGCACGACCGCCGACCCGCCTGCGCGCCTCCAACAGCGTCACCAGAAACCCCGCCTGTTCCAGTTCGTAAGCCGCGGTAAGGCCGGCGATCCCGGCACCCAAAACCACGACATGTCGCCCCTTGCCCAACGTCGGGGTCAACCCGGTCATGTCCTGCGCGTGCGCGGTGCCGACGAGGCCCAGCGCCTGCATCGCCCCCATCGTCGCACCCAAGCCGCCCATCAGCCCGAGCCGGCCCAACATCATCCTGCGTGTCACCATATGAGCGTCCCCAGGCGCGACATCAGCCGCGCGCCCCGCCCCGTCGACGGTCGACACCCCAAGCATCCTGACCTATAAATCCGCAACGCTTGTGCGCATATGCGGCTACGCGTGAAACTATCAAACGCTGTCGGCGGACCCTCCGACTGATTCGTAGTCAAGCAAGATTTTCGCTGCACCGCAATACTTTTGTAAGAAAGGAGGCGGGCACGCTTTGCTGCGAGCTTTTCGACGTCAGGGATGGGCACCTGGAGTCGGCCTGCGAAGGGCCGAAGCGTCGCTGTCCTGCGGCCCGGAAATCATGCCATTGGTAGGTTAACTCGTCGGATGGAGACGAGCGATGCGGCGACGCCGTTTTACCGAGGAGCAGATCATCGGCGTGCTGCGCGAGCATGGCGCTGGCATGAAGACCGCCGCGCGGTGGCGGAGGCATGGCATCATGCGATGCGACATTCTACACCTGCAAGGCGAAATGCGGTGGGGATGATCGTGTCGGAAGCAGCGCGGTTGCGGACGCTGGAGGACCAGAATCGGTGATCTTCCCCCGGTTTGACGGACACCGATGATAGGGTCTGCGGAGCCAGGAGGTGCATGATGGCGAATACGACAAAGCGTCGGTTCACGGAGGAGTTCGAGCGGGAGGCCGTTGCGCTGTGGGAGACGAGCGGTCGGAAGCAGACCGAGGTGGCGGCGGAGTTGGGGATCATGCCCACGATGCTGCGCCGCTGGCAGCGGCAGTTTGAGGATACCGGCCGACCCGCAAGCCCGGCGGCAAAGCCGCCAGTATCGACGATGGCGTTGCCGGCGGATCAGGCGTCCGAGATCGCGCGGCTGCGCCGCGAGTTGGACTGGGCGCGGATGGAGCGCGACATACTAAGAAAAGCCGTCGGCATCTTTGCGGAGATGCCGCGGTGAAGTTCGCCTTTATCGAGCAGCATGCGTCTACCTGACCGGTGAACGTCAGGTGCCGCATGCTCGGCGTGTCGCGGAGCGGCTATTACGACTGGCGTGGCCGGGCACCGAGCGCGCGAACGACGGCGAACCTGACGCTGCTCGGCGACATGCGTCGGCTCCAGGCGCGACACCAGAGCCGATACGGGTCGCCCAGGATGCGTGCCGCCCTGCGGGCGGAAGGTCATCGATGCAGCCGTGGCCGTGTCGAACGGCTGATGCGCCGACACCGCATGCGTGCGCTGGCCGGGCGTGGGTTCCGACCCTGCACGACGGACAGCCGCCACTATCTGCCGGTCGCGCCGAACCTGCTGGCGCAGTGTTTCGTGGCAACCGCGCCGAACCGGATCTGGCTTGCCGACATCACGTATATCGCCACCGGTCAGGGCTGGCTGTATCTGGCCGCAGTGCTCGACTTGGCGACCCGCAAGATCGTCGGGTGGGCCATGCGCGATCATATGCGAACAGAGCTGCCGCTCGCCGCATTGATGATGGCGGCCCAGCGGCAGCGACCAGCGGCCGGCCTCATCTGCCACTCCGACCGTGGCTCGCAATACGCGGCTGGACCCTATGTCGATCACCTGACGGCAATCCGCGCGGTGCCCTCGATGAGCCGCACCGGCAACTGCTACGATAATGCCCCAATGGAGAGCTTCTTCCATACCCTGAAGGTCGAGCTGGTCCATCAATGCCGGTGGGCGATCCACGCCGAAGCCCGACAGGCGCTGTTCGGATACATCGAGCGCTTCTACAATCGGCACCGCATGCACTCGGCCCTCGGGTATCTAACCCCCGAGCAAGCCGAGCAGCGTATGACCGGCTAACCCAGCGTGTCCGTCAAACCGGGGGAAGATCACGAGTAGGACGAAACCTCGATCAGATTGCCGTCAGGATCGCGGACATAGACGGAGCGGATCGGCCCCCGTGCGCCGCTCTTCGTCACCGGGCCAAGCTCGACCGCTACGTCCAAGGCCCGGAAGTGCGCCGCGACCGCATCGGGCGCGATGCCGGTCAGGAAGCACAGGTCCTGCCCGCCGGCAGAGGGCATCGTGCCGGTGAACCAGTCCTCCTGCGAAGCATCGATCGGGCGCAGGTTGATCTTGTTCTGACCAAACGTCACGCTGGTGCGCCGGCCGCCATCGTCGGACGTGGCGTCCACCCGCTTCATGCCGAGCACGCGCTCGTACCAATCCGCCGACACGTCCACGTCCCGCACGTTGAAGACGATGTGGTCGATGGCTTCGATAGTCAGCATTCACACCTCCGAAACGGCCGGATAAGCCTCGCTCAGAGTCGTCCAGCGACAGAGGCGGCATCAGGGCCGCCCGCCGTCAGCAGCAGGAAACCGCGGGAACGATCTTGGTTGCGGCGAGCAGTCTACTGCGGGATTCGGCCGCCAGTCGGATGCTGCGGGCTGCGAGCCTGGGGTCTGTGGGTTGTCCGTCTCGACGGACGCAATTGCCATCCACGATGACGGTCGAGACGTTCCCGGGATGGGCGGACGCCACGATGACATCGGGGGCATAGGCATCATCCACCGGCCCGACATTCAGGTCGTCGAGCCGGATCAGGATAAGATCGGCGCGTTTGCCGACTTCGATGCTGCCCGTGACCTCTCCGAGGCCACATGACCTGGCACCGTTGATGGTCGCGAACCGGATGATGTCTCGGGGCGTAAGGCGGGTCCGGTCGCTTGCGCCGAGGTACAATTCCTCTGCGGTTTGCGAGAGCAGCGCGGCGCGCATCGTCGAGAACATGTCGCCTGCGACCGATGTCTCCACATCGATGCTGAGGCTGGGTTCGATCCCGGCCGCGATAAACCGTCGGATCGGTGGTGCCCCGAGACCGACCATGTTCAGTTCGAGATTAGGGGAGCTCGACACGCTTCCGCCGGAGCCGGCTATCAACTGCAACTCTTCGTCCGAGTTGTCGCAGCAATGCACGAATGTGAGATCGGGGCCGAGGAGGCCGGCTTCCGCCAGGGTATCGATATTTCCCTTGATGACATGCATTACGGACCGAAGGCCGAGTTCACGGGCGAATGCGATATCGCGTGCGGTGACGTCGATCGGCGTCATGAGCGGCCCGCGCAGCATCATCTGGAACGTGAGCAGCGGATTCGATGTCCACCGGTCATCCTTCAACATGGTGCGGATATAATCGGGATGCTCCCGCCGGCTGTCGCGGAGCCAGCTTTCCGCATCGACCGAAGGCCAGCCATAGTCGAAGACGGCACGTATCCCGGCATCCGCCAGCCCCCCGATCGCCGCATCACTGTGGCCTGGGCTGTTCTGGACGTGCGACTCGTCACACAGGGTCGTGATACCGCCCTGCCCGGCAGCATAGGCACCCAGCAGATTGCCGGCATACACGTCTTCGGGGGTGAACTCGGCGCCGAAGCGACCCTGTATCTTGTGCTGATACCCCAGGAGCGACTCGCCTGCCGCCATGCCGCGCAGGGCGGTCTGCCACGTGTGGCGATGCGTATCGATGAAGCCCGGGAGCACAGCACAGTCCGAGGCGTCGACAACCTCATCCGCCAGCGATCGATCGATCGATCTGCCCGCGTCGATCCGGGTGATCACTCCGTCTTCGATCAGGATATCGGCGCGTATCTCGCGCCGCTCCGTATCCTGAGTCAGGACCAAACCGCCCGACAGCAGCAAAGCAGCCATAAACCCTCTCCGAATGAATATATGCTCATATCTGAGCATATCATCAATCTAGCTGATGCGATGCGCCGGGCACAAGGCCCGATGCGCGAAGCCCCCTTGCAATCCAAAGAAACTGAATATATCCTCACTAATGAGCCCGCACTCAGACGGCGCCGTTTTTTGGAGAGGACCGTGGCATTTGCTCGCTTCGAAGCTGCTCGATCCCACCGCAACGTCGCCCCGTTATCCGGACGGCGGCTCGCACGTCCGAGGTCATGACCCGGCACTACATAACGAGCGGAGAGATCGATGAGCGCTTTTACCCTGATCAGGAACGCCTGGATCATATCGAACGATGACCAGATCGGTGATCTGCGGCGTGGGTCACTGCTGATACGAAACGGAGAGATCGTCCAGATCGCGGAGGACATCGAACAGCCCGAGGGGTGCGACGTCATCGAGGCGGACGGCTTCCTCGCGATCCCGGGCTTTGTCGACGCACACAAGCACCTCTGGCAGGCGGCGCTGCGCGGCATCTGCGGCGACATGACGCTGCTCGGCTATTTCGAAACGATCCGGCAGAATTACATTGCCTCCTATCGTCCCGAAGACGTTCGCGTCGGCAATTATGCCTGCGCGCTGGAGCTTCTGAACAGCGGTTCGACATCCGTACTCGATCATTCGCACTGCATCATCACGCCCGACCATGCGGACGCCGTGGTCGAGGCCACCCTGGATGCCGGCATTCGCGGCGTGTGGGCCTATGGCTATTGTCCGGTCTGGGAGAGCGACGCCTTCAGGAAACAGGAAGACCGGATCGCCGACGCGTATCGGATCCGGCAGCGTTATTTCGCCTCGGATGACAATCTGCTGCGCATGGGCGTCGCGATCACCGAGCAGCAGTTGTTGCCGTTCGAATATACCGAGATGGAGGTTCGATCGGCGCTCGACATGAACGTCAAGTGGACCGCACACACCCATTGCGGCAACGGCGCCGCGCCTATCTCGCGCGGCATCTACAAGCTCTATGCCAAGGACCTCGTGAACGAACTGGCGATCCTGTCGCATTGCAATGAATTCACCTTCAACGACTTCGTGATGATGAACGAGGTCGGCGCGCATTTCGCCAGTTCGCCCGATTCCGAAATCTACATGGGGATCACCAAGCCGGTAAACTTCATCGAGGCGATCGCGGCCGGCACGCCCGTATCGCTGGGAACCGATACGGTAAGCTGCATGTCCGCCGACATGTTCGCGAACATGCGCCTTACGCTCAACTTCGCGCGACACCAGATCAATGCTCCTGCGGCAGCAGGCTTTCAGGCGGTTCTGCATCAGAAGGTCAGCGTGCGCGACGTATTCCGCATGGCGACGATCAACGGCGCCCGGGCGCTGGGCATCGATCATCTCGTCGGGAGCCTCGTCCCCGGCAAGCGAGCGGACATCCTGCTGATCGATGCCGGCCAGCCGAACCTCGCCCCCATGACCGATCCGATCGCGAGCCTCGTCCTGCAGGGTCAGGTGTCGAACGTCGACACGGTCCTCGTCGACGGCAAGATCAAGAAGCGTCACGGCAAGCTCGTCGGGGTCGACCTTCAAAAGCTCAATCGCGAGCTGAGCGCATCGCATGCCTATCTTCAGGCCAATACGCATGTCGAAGAACGCGACCTGGCTCATGAGGTCGACCGGTGGTCCGATCGTCTGACGGAAGCCGCGGTCGACGCCTGATCTGACACCACGACTTAACCGGGGCCGTCCTGACCGGCCTCCCGAAAAATACGCAAAACACAACGACGTTTGTCCAGCCGGCGACGCGCAAAAGCGACGCGCCGGCTGACGATAGGCAACCTGAAACCGAAAAGGAGGGGACTGTGCGTCAACTGGATCGCGCAACATGCTGCACGTTAACGCTTGCTGCTATTCTCACCGCAACAGCGGCGCACGGTCAGACGGTGCCGAGCACCACGACAACCGCGCCCGACGTCGCGCCACCCGGCACGACAGGGAAGGACCCGGCGACCGCTGCCGGACAGATCGGCGATATCATCGTCACGGCGCAACGACGCGCGGAAAGCACCCAGAAGGCGTCGGTCACCATCCAGGTGATCGGGGGTGACGAACTGGTCAAGTCCGGGCTGACGGCGCCGGCCGATATCTCCAAGCTGACCACCGGCGTCGAGATCGGCAAGGGGGGCGCCAATACCCAGATATTCGTCCGCGGGGTGGGCAGTTACGCCTATTCTCCGCTGGCTTCCCCGGGCGTCGCCTTCAACGTCGACGGTGTGTATGTCGGGCGACCCACCGGTGTGGACGGAAACTTCTACGACGTGGCGCGCGTCGAGGTGCTGAAGGGACCGCAAGGCACCTTGTACGGACGCAACGCCAACGGCGGATCGATCAACGTCGTCACCAACGAGCCCAAGCTCGGCCGGCGCGAAATGGCGCTGAACGTGGAAGCGGGCAATTATGCCCTGATCAACACGAGTGGCGCGATCAACCTTCCTGTCGGCGATACCATCGCGGTCCGCGCGGCGTTCAACGTGACCAGTCGCGACGGCTATCTCTCCGACGATACGTTCGACGATGTCAAGCAGGCGGGACGCATGAGGATCAAGTGGGAACCGTCCGCGGACTTCAGCCTGCTGGTCAACGCGGATTATATTCATGTCGGCGGCAGGGGATCGAACGGAGTCTATCTGCCGCGCCGCCCCGGTGCCAGCCCCTATAAGGCCGTGTCCGAGCCGGCGGCGAACGACTATAAGCAAAGCTTTCCGTCGGCAGCCCCGTTCGCCCCCTTCACCAATCGTCTGAAGAACGAGGCCTATCAGAACAGCGATCTCTACAATGCCAGCGCCTTGCTCACCTGGAACCTGGGCTTTGCGACCCTCAACGTACTGCCCGCCTATCGGAAGGGCGACATCAACTATGTCACGAACGACCTCGGCGGGCGTTTCCAGGTAACGCAGACATCCGATCAGACGTCGGTCGAGGCCCGTTTGGGAAACACGACATCCGCCTTCACCTGGGTGGTCGGCGGCTTCTTCTTCGACGAAGACCAGACCGGCGTCTCCCTCGTAAATAACGGCGATACGCCTGTACCGTTCCTGGGTAACCGGGTCCTCCAGAACTACTATATTTCGTATCAGCCGAAAACGAAGTCCTATGCGGGATTCGGGCAGACCACGATCACTATCGTCGACGGGCTGCGCCTCCTGGCCGGGCTTCGGTATACGCATGAGCAGGCCAGGGTCGCCGGCTATGTCGACACGCTCGAGACCAATCCGCCGACCCGCCTGATCAATTTCCCGGGCAGTCGGAGTTTCGACGGCGTGACGTACAAAGTGGGTGTCGAGTACGACCTCGCTCCGCGCAGCATGTTCTACGCCACTTACAGCACCGGCTTCAAAGCCGGCGGATTTGGTCAGTCCAGTGCGCCCGGAAATTATTACCAGCCGGAAAAGCTGTACGCCGCGGAGGCGGGTATCAAGAACCGCTTCTTCGACAACCGGCTCGAGCTGAACCTTTCCGGCTATTATTGGAAGTACAAGGACCTTCAGGATTCGCGGGTCAATTTCGACTCGGCCGGAAACCTTGCCTTCATCACGTTCAACGCCGGCGATGCCACGATCTACGGTGCGACCGTCGATCTGGTGGTGCAGCCGACGGCGAACGACCGGCTGTCGTTCACCGGCGAGTATGCGCATTCGCGGTATGATCGGTTCATCATCGACACGCCGGCGCCGATCTACCAGCCGGGAAGTACCGGATGTCCGACATCGGTGGTTGCCGGCAACATCCGCCAGGACTGCACGGGATATCAGGTCGCGCGACTGCCGGAATGGTCGGGGACGATGTCGTATCAACATACATTTGATCTGGCGGGCGGCGGCAATGTGGTCGCGGGGGCGAGCGCGAAATATGCCAGTGCCCGATGGATCGGCATCGACTTCATCCCGGCCGAACGCGACGGTGCCTACGCCGTTCTGGACGCAGACCTTACCTACACCACGCCCGACGGAACCATGTCGGTCGGCCTCTGGGGACGAAATCTGACGAAGACCGTGTATTATACCGGCGGCATCCAGCAGGCGTTCATTGCCGGACTGTTCACCGCCAATATCGGCGCTCCCCGGACATATGGCGCGCGCGCGACCTTCAAATTCTGATCCCTCGGCATTGCCGTGCGTGCCGTTCCTGACGGGCGGGCGCACGGCAACGGCGCCATGCCCGTCCGATCCTGCCCGTTGCATGCAGGATCGCTGTCCCCTGACGATCGATTCAGGATTGAATCGGCGGGGGCAGGCCATAAGACCAACGCATGACAGTCGATAAGCGAATGCCGATCTCCGCCCGCCACGAGACCGAAGGCACGAAAGGGAGAGGTCGCATGAAAGCGTCGCGCACCGACCGTATCCGTGAGAGCACCCGCGCCAAGCTGATCGAGGCCGCAGAGCGGACGATGGCGTCGAAAGGAGTCGATGCCACCACGATCGCGGACATCACCGAGGCGGCCGACGTCGGGACGGGCTCGTTCTACAACCATTTCAAGACAAAGCTGGAACTCGCGGAGATTATCTTCCGCAGCCACGCCGATGATCTTTACAAAGTGAATATGACTATCTTCGAGTCGGTCGAAGATCCGGCATTGGCGATCGCCTATATCCAGAAAATATTCCTGACCAAGGCGGTGCGTGATCCGGTCTGGGGATGGTTCGTCGTCCACGCGACCTCCGACCTTCCGCAGCTCAGCCAGATTTTCGGCGAAGGAGCGGCAGACCACATTAAACGGGGCCAAGCGCTCGGCCGCTTCACGCCGGTGAACGTCGACGTCGCGGTCAGGATGATCCTGGTCGTGCTCACCGCGGGGATGCACGATCTGCTGCTTGGGGGAAAGCCGGAGGAGTGGGCGGATGACATCGTCGGATCGCTGCTCCAGATGCTCGGCGTCCCTGCCGATACGGCGACCGAACTCGGCCGGACGCCTTTGCCGGCCGAGTTCGAACGAATGGCGGACCGGACCTTCAGCGCGGAATGAGGCGGTCTGCGAACCAGTCCGCGACGTACAGGTTCTTCTGCTCGCTATGGTTGTAGATGCAATGGTCGCCATCGGCCCAGACGAGCAGGCGCTTGTCCAGGCTGCTGACCCGCTCGTAGATTTCCCGCGCGTTTTCGAGCAGGAAGACCGTATCCGGGGTTCCGTGCAGTTGCAGAAACGGAACCCGGACATCGGCAGCGACGCCGGACAGGTCGAGGCCGTCGATGATCGCGCGGGCAGCAGCCCGGTCCGGCGAGCCGGTCAACGCTTCGACTTTCGACCAGAATCGCGGATAGCGTTCGGGAAGTTCGGCCGGACGGATCGTGCCGCCGTTCACACATAACGCCTGCACCGCGGGGATCGAGGCCGCAACCCAGGTGGCCAGCGTGCCGCCCAGACTGTTTCCCCAGACGCCCAGTGTAGTGAAGCGCGGATCGGCCAGGAGGTGATCCGCGACCGTCCGAAAGGCATCGACGAAGTCGCTGCCCAAATAGAGCCCATGGCGCAATCGGGTTTCGCCTTGCCCCGGACCGTCGACCAGGAAGGCGGCGATACCATGACGGACCAGCTGATCGGCGCAGAGCGTGTAATCCTCGCGCCACCCGTCGAAGCCGCCGAAGATCATGACCACCGGGACGGGCATATCGCCGGCGGGACGCATCAGCCACCCGCACAGCTTGCCGTCGCGCCAGGCAATGTCATGCTTCTCGGTAACGGGATCGTCCAGCTGCGCGGCAAGGGCGAAGCTTTCGACCATCAGCGCGTGCAGCCGCCGTTTCCGGTCATCGTCGGTCGGTAGCGCCGCCTGCCCGAACCGGAAGCAGGCGGAGGCGTAGCGATACCAGTCGCGCTGCGACGCCGCATGACGCGCCGCATCGCCCGCGGCGATATTGCGCTGGCCTAGGAACTCCGCGGCGTGCTGCCATGCGATGCCTTCGCCGCTCAGGCGGTGAAGATCATGCGCGTCGTCATAGCGCATGCCACCGCCGATCAGGCGCTGAACCGGCATCGATCGTCGATGGCTGGCTTGCTCGTCGATGAAAGCCCGCTCCTGCGCGGCGGCTTCCGCGGGAGGACGATCGGGATCGTCCCCCATGGTCCAAACGGCTGTCTCCATCGTGCTAAGCCTGCACGGCCGGTTCACGAAGCATGAGCTTCGCCGCCAGCCCGTCGACCAACCGGTCGAGAGGCTCGTCCGCTTCGACCGCACCATAGACATAGAAGTCCGGTCGCACGAGGACGGCGAGCGCCTGCGCGTCGTCGAGATATGCCGTGTACGTGCCGTTCACGTCGGACACGCGCCCTGCCCCCTCACCCATGTTGAGCAGCCTGACATCGAGTTCCTTCAGGATATCCCGCGTCCGCGGCTGCGCGCTCGACACGATGTCGCGACGGGAGATGAGCTGCCACCCGCTGCCGATCACGTCATCGGCCAAACCTTCGCCGGCATCGGTCCTGATGATGCCCTGTGGCCCCAGTCGGCCCCGAACCGCGGCATTGGCGGGGCCGCTGCCGTCGTCGAGAACGCCGGCCTCGAGAATGGGGAATGGCGGCGGCGGCGGCACATTGCCGCTGAAGAACGCTTGATCGCGTGCGGCGGCGGCGACCGGATCGATCGTGCACGAAACCTTGCCGAGTGCGACCGCCTGGTCGGTAATCGCATCGACATGGGGTCTGCGCTCGATCATGTGCGTGTCGAGCAATCGGTCGCTCGCCTTGCCGTTCAGGACCAGATCGAGCTTCCAGGCCAGTTCGATTGCGTCCCGAACGCCCGAGGACATGCCCTGGCCGAGGAACGGCGGCATCAGATGCGCTGCGTCGCCGATCAGCAGGCTGCGTCCCGAACGCCACTGCTCGGCGCTCGCCGACCGGAAGGTGTAGACCGTCGCCCGGATCAGCTCCGCCTGTTCCGGCGTCAGCCAGCGGCTGACGAGGCTCCATACGCGGTCCGGGCTCGTGATCTCCGCTACGTCGTCGCCGGGCATCACCATGAACTCGAACCGGCGATGGGTCTGACCGAGCTGGAACAGGCACATCGGCCGCGTGGGATCGCAGATCTGGCCATTGTCGAACTCGAAGTGCAGCGGCATCTTCTGCCGGAAGTCCGTGACGAGCCACTGCTCGTTGAAGCCCCTGTCTACCATGGCGATGCCGGACAGCGACCGGACGACGCTGTTGGCGCCATCGGCCCCGACGAGATAGCGCCCGCGGACCCGCCGGCGCTCGCCCGTCAGACGATAGCCGGTCTCTTCCAGAACGCCCTGCGCCAGTTCGACTTCCACCCAGTCGTCACCCTGTTCGACGCCGACCGCGGACCATCCGTGGTGGACGGCGACGCTTGGCTGGCGCCGGACGGCCTGGTTGAGCGCATCTTCGACATAGGGCTGGTAGATCAGATAATCCGAAGCCCAGCCCGAAATGCCGTCATAGCTCCAATCGATGTCGAGCAGCGTCTGCGCGTGCTGGTTACGCCAGCTATACTTTGAACAGCGGAAGGCATCGTCGAGCATCTTCTCGACGGCGCCGATCGACTGAAAGCCACGCATGACTTCATGGTCGACGTGGCCGGCGCGAGGCAACGCATACAGGCCGCCGAACCGTTCGAATACGCCCACCCTATGTCCCAGGCGTCCCAACGCCGCGGCGCTTACCTGACCGACCGGACCGAAGCCGACCTGCACGACATCGAAATGCTCTGTATCGCCGCCCATCTCGCCATCCTCTCGCCTTCCGAGGCCGCACGGCCCCGTGCCGCGCCGATACCGGCGCAGCCCATCATCTTCCCGATCGCCATCGATACCTCGCCGGTCCTTGCCGGCGTCGCCTGGCTCAGCCCGGCAGTTGTGCTCCGATCAACACGAACAGGATGCGACATGGCCGGTTCGAACGGTTGGACCAGTTATGGTTCGTGCCGCGCTGGATCATGATGTCGCCCGCGCGCATCACCGTCTCGCCCTCGTCCATGACCGCGACGATCTCGCCGTCGAGGACGACGGCGTAATCGAGGGACGGCGTGCGATGCATCAGGTCTTCCGGACGCCGCTGTGGCATCTTGCCCGCCACATGGGCATCAGGCGGAAACTCGACGATGCGGAACGTCGTGCCCGTGCTTTCTGGCGACAACACCACCGGTCCTGCGCTCGGGTCGTCACGCTCCGAGGCGAGCACCACCGGTGTAGCCGATGTCTTCCACAATTCGGTCGTCGCGAACTCTGCGATGCCCATGATCGCCTGGGTGTTCGGACAGATCTCGTCCGTCTTGATGTAAGACTTTCCGGCCGCATTCTCGTCGGTAACGATGCGGCGATAGCGCGCCACCGAACCGGCAACCGGCGTCACCGTCTTCAGGTCGATCACGTCACTCATAATCCATCTCCTGACAAAAGGTCGCCTAGTTGAAGCGTTCCCACTCGATGTAGCTCTTGCGCGGTTTGCCGCCGATCACCATGACCGGGGTATCCAACTTCAGTCTGTTTCCATTGAAGATACAGATACGCATCATGCGCTGGCCCACGAAATGCGGCATGGTCGCATATTCGACGACGTGCGTGACCTGCGAGGTCGCGTCATCGGTTTCGAACGTCCCGGCATAGGCGGTAATCGAGCCGAACGCCCTGGCGCGCTCTTCCACGGTGCCGCCGTCGAGCGAACGATCCTCGAATGGGGCTCGGTTCTTCTGCGAGAGCATCGCGCTCATCGCACCGCCCTCCGAATAGATCAGAATACCGCCACCGTCCTGCGGGTAGCCGAACGGCGGGACATTGTGGTCGGCCGTTTCGCCGTCCGTCAGTGCCCAGTCGACCATCCGCCAACTGCCGATGAGTTTCGAGCGTAGATCAGGCATCGCTATCTCCTAGATTATGGCGGCGAGCGACCTGGCTCGCGACGCCTCCTGCTCCGTCAGTGGCGTATCGACCTCGTAATTGTGGACGAAGTCCGGGGGGACGCCGGGCCCCCAGTTGGCGAGGGAGTCGTCGGGATGATAATCCGTCGCAGTCCAGGCGCTGTGGTCGCTGATGTAATCCATGTCGGAATAATATTCGAACCAACTGCCCCAAGGGTCCTGGATGTAGTGGAAGAAGTTGGAGCCGATCGTATGCCGGCCGAACCCCCAATCCCCGCCCACCGTCGCCGCGGCGAGCAAGGCTCCGCCGCGACCGACCTCGTCCGGATTCCGCACCTGGAAGCTTGCGTGATGGAAGCCGACACCGGGGGATTTGGCGAACGCCACGACATGATGGTCGCTCGCCCGCGAACAGCACATGAAGGCGATGATGTCGCCCGATCGATCCGCAAGGCCCATGCCGAGGGCCTGTTCGAAGAAGCGGATACTCGTCGCCACATCCGGGGTGAACACCAGCACATGGCCCAGACGTAGCGGTTTGGTCGCCGGCGTCGCGGCGCGCGGCTTCATGGCCGACCGATCCTGCCTGACGATCGCCCCCGGTGCATTGATCGCGAACGGTTCGCCCGCTTCCAGGTCCGGCTCGTCGGGCCGGTCGACGATCTGGATCAGCATGCCGTTCGGGTCGACGATCCACAGGCCATCGGCGTCGAAGCCTTCCCGGTGTTGCGCGGCCTTTCCGCCGTGCGCTTCGACCCGCTGCGATATCGTGGCGAAGTCGCGGCGGTCCGCACGAAGGGTGATATGGCTGAAGCGCTTCCTCCCCACCCGTTGCTTCAGGATGATGCTCGGTCGTCGCGAACCGCACGACAGGCTGACGATGTCGCCATCGGCGACTGCCCCAAGCCCGGCCAGTTCGTAAAACCGGGTGCCGACCGACAGATCGGGGACGTCAAGGCAGTAGGACTCGAGACCCTTGATGCACATGATTGCCTCTCCAGGCTTTGGCGGGCCAATGCGACCCGGTTCTCGATGAAGCCGATAGTCTCGATCTCGCAGCGTACGATATCGCCTTGCTGCAAGAAGACGGGCGGCTCGCAGGCCACGCCGACGCCTTCGGGCGTGCCGGTCGCGATGAGGTCGCCCGGCTCGAGCGTGAACGCGGTCGAGAGATAGCCGATCTGGTCGGCGATCGAATGGACCATCTCGCTCGTGTTCGCGCTCTGTCGAAGTTCGCCATTTACCCGGCATGTCAGCGCGAGCGATTGCGGATCGGGGATTTCGTCTGCCGTGACGATCCAGGGACCGATGGGCCCGTGGGTGTCGAACGACTTGCCCATCGTGAAGGTCGGCGTATGGAACTGCCAGTCGCGCGCCGAGACATCGTTCGCGACGAAGTAACCGAAGACGACGGAGAGCGCATCGTCGGCAGTCACCGATTTCGCTCGCCGACCGATGATCACGCCCAGCTCGACCTCATAGTCCAGCTTTTCGGTGACGCCCGGATCGATGTCGTCGAACGGCCCGGATATACAGGTCGTCTGCTTGTTGAACCACAGTTGCTTCTTGGGTGTCGCGACACCGATCCGTTCGGATTCCTCGGCGTGTTTGCGATAATTCATGCCGATCGCAAGATATTTGCCGGGCCGCTCGATCGGGGCCAACAGACGGACCTGCTCCAGATCGGCGCCGGGTCCCGCCGTTCCGATCAGCGCGTCGATCTTTGCCAACCCGTGTTGCCCGGCGTGGATGATGGACAGCAAGTCGGGGAAATCCAGTCCCGCCTCGCGCAGGTCGATGACCCGTGTTCCGTCAACGACACCCATTCGGGGTCCCGCACCAGCGTCGAATCGTACGAGCCTCACTGTGAGCCCTCTCCATGTTCCGCGCACCAGGCTCAAACGCCTGTGTCGCCGTTGCTGAACGTATCCTCATATATGAGGGATATGTCAACAAGGGGATTCAGCCGCCTAGCACGACGGCGCTGTTTTCCGGAACGGCGACTATCGCCCATCGCAGCCGGACGTGTCGGTGTCGTGCTGGTCGATCCTCCGAGAACGGCGCCCGAGACGGCGGGGGCATTCCCATTGGGATGGGCGATTGAGAATTTGCGATAGTTCTCGGAACCCGTCTGTCTTGGCCGACCTGAGATGTTTTCGGCTCGCAACAAGATAAACCTACGCTCAGCGTGGTGGCCCGAACCCCTGGCGTAAAATCGTCGAGCGGTGCGCACATGCATTGTTCGACCAGAACAGGGCGCGGAGTTTTCGAACAGTCTCCGACGGTAAAGAAGATAGCTTGTCCTCCGCAAACGAGCAGGTTGGCATGCTCGAGCAGCCTTCGAGGCAAAGACGGAAGAGCAACGCATCGACCACTGGCCAAAGCCGAAGGATCACGCCGCCGGCGGGCGGACGACGCGTATCGAGCGCAAAGGCTTCCTGCGCGATCAGCCGATAGCCACCCCTTGCCCGGACCGGATCGAGCAGCAGGTTCCACCGACGCGCCGCTACGGCGCTCGGCAGCAGAAGGCATGCTGGCGACAGAAGCGCGTCGCCGAACGTCTGTTGCCCCGCGCTTGGGATACCCGGCCGCAGTCATTTGGCCGACGCTCTTGAGTTCCGACACGCGCAGCATTTCGGTGTCATCGACGCCCGGCCGCTCGAGCACGATATTCTCGCGCACCGATCCACTCAGCAGCACGCTGTCCTGCAATGCGGTGCCGATCAGCGATCGCATCGCATGCGGATCGTATTGACGGATAGGATTTGCATCAGAACGCGGGGCTCAGTGGAGTCGGATTGGACTTCTCTGGGCAAGCTCACACTGTTCTCAGTCGACGCTGTTCTGCCTCGCGGCAGCGCCCGATTGCTATTTTGGAAACCGCAAGGTCGAAGGGCCGGACGGAATCGAACCGGCTATCGGGCCCGCGCCCTGTGCGAGGGCGGCGGGACCGACGGCCCGCACGGGCGCATCTATCGGATCAATCCTGATGAACAGCTATCCAGATCCGCTCGGAGATCGAGAGCGACGTCGACGATCATATCCTCCTGGCCCCCGACCATGCGACGTCGTCCCAGCTCGATGAGAATCGATCGGGTATCGAGACCATGATCCGCCGCTGCCTTCTCCGCGTGACGGAGAAAGGACGAATAAACGCCGGCGTAGCCCAGGCTGAGCGTCTCGCGATCGACCCGAACGGGCCGATCCTGCAGCGGGCGGACAAGATCCTCCGCTGCGTCCATGAGTGCGTAGAGGTCGCAGCCGTGATGCCAGCCGTATCGATCGGCCGCCGCGATGAACACTTCGAGCGGCGCGTTGCCCGCGCCCGCGCCCATGCCGGCAAGGCTTGCGTCGACCCTCACCGCTCCATTCTGGACCGCGACGATCGAGTTCGCGACTCCCAGCGACAGGTTGTGGTGCGCGTGGACGCCGCGCTGAGTCTCAGGCTTCAGGACCCTGTCATATGCTTGCAGCCTGGCCGTATAGTCGTCCATGGTCATCGCGCCGCCGCTATCGGTGACGTAGACACAATGCGCCCCATAGCTTTCCATCAGCTGCGCCTGTCGCGCCAGGGCGTCGGGATCGCTCATGTGGCTCATCATGAGGAAACCCGACACGTCCATGCCGAGGCCGCGGGCGGCCTCGATATGCTGCTTCGACACGTCCGCCTCGGTACAGTGGGTTGCTACGCGGACCGAGCGCACACCCATCTCGAATGCATGCTTCAGATCGTGGATCGTTCCGATGCCCGGCAGCAGCAGGGTGGTAAGCACGGCGTGCTCGAGAACCTCGGCGACCGCACCGATCCACTCCCAGTCGGTATGGGCTCCGAAGCCGTAGTTGATCGACGAGCCCGACAAACCGTCGCCATGCGCGACCTCGATCGCGTCGACCTTGGCGTCGTCGAGCGCCTTGGCGATGCGCCGTACCTGATCGAGCCCGTACTGGTGCCGGATTGCGTGCATGCCGTCGCGCAGCGTCACGTCCTGGATGTATAGCCTGTCCGTTGTGGGATCGAAGGTCATGCTGCGGCACTCCTCTGGGCGCGGCTGGCGATCCGCTCAGCGGTCGCGAGCGCCGCGGACGTCATGATGTCTAGGTTTCCAGCGTAGGACGGCAGATAATGCGCCGCCCCTTCGACCTCGAGGAACACGGTCACCTTAAGACCGACGAACGGCCCGTCCTCGTCGGGGATGCGCAGCGGCTGGTTGTGGCCGACCCGCTCGATCTGCACGGCCTGCTTCATCCGGTAGCCCGGAACATAGCGGCGGACGGCTTCGACCATGTCTTCGACCGACTGCGCGATCAGCTGTGCGTCGGCCTCTTCGGTGAGGCAGTAAACAGTATCGCGCATGATCAGCGGAGGCTCCGCCGGGTTCAGTACGATGATCGCTTTGCCGCGGCGCGCGCCACCGACAGCGACGATCGCTTGGCTGGTCGTCTCGGTGAACTCGTCGATATTGGCGCGTGTTCCCGGCCCGGCGGACTTCGAGGCGATTGACGCCACGATCTCGCCGTAATGGACCGGCGCCACCCGGTTGATTGCTGCGACGATCGGAATGGTCGCCTGGCCGCCGCACGTCACCATGTTGACGTTCGGCGCGTCCAGGTTCGCCTCGCCATTGACCGGCGGGATCGTGAAGGGGCCGATCGCGGCCGGGGTCAGATCGATGACGCGCTTGCCGTGCGCCAGCAATATCTCGGAATGCCGGCGGTGTGCCCCCGCCGAGGTCGCATCGAAAACGATCTCGATCTCGGGGAAATTCGGCATGGCGACGAGACCATCGATCCCGCCTGCGGTAATGGGCACGCCCATGCGCTCGGCGCGCTTCAGGCCGTCACTATCCGGATCGATGCCGACGAATGCCCCCATTTCGAGGCTGTCCGATAGGCGCATCACCTTGATCATCAGATCGGTGCCGATATTGCCCGAACCGATGATCGCGACCTTGGTCTTGGCGGTCATTCTCCTTCCTTTCCGAACGTGAAGGCGACAGAGCCCATCCCCTCGATCGTCGCCTCGATCCGGTCTCCCGCGGTCAGCGTTACCATCGGGCCGAGCGCGCCGGTCAGAACGATATCGCCCCGGCGCAGCGGCGCGCCCTGCGCGGCGAGCGTGCGGGCCAACCAGGCCGCAGCGTTGAGCGGATGGCCAAGGCAGGCCGCGCCCGATCCGTTCGAACGCGGCTCGCCGTTCACCGTCAGCGTCATCGCGCAGCCCTGAAGATCGAGACCGTCAAGCGGGACGCGACGTCTGCCGAGGACGAAGAACGCCGACGAGCCATTGTCCGCGACCGTGTCGGCAAAGGTGATCTTCCAATCGGCGATGCGGCTGTCGACGATCTCGATCGCTGCCACGACCTGGTCGACCGCGGCTGTGACCGTCTCGACTGTGGTTTCGGGATCGTCGAGATCGGCACCGAGGATGATAGCGACCTCCGCCTCCGCCTTGGGCTGAAGCGTGCGTCCTACCGGCAGATTGGCGCCGTCCGCGATCTCCATGTCGGCGAACAGCACGCCATAATCGGGCTGATCGACGCCAAGCTGGGTCTGAACGGCCTCGGCAGTGAGGCCGACCTTACGGCCTACGATCCGCCGCCCCTCTGCGACCCACCGTTCGGTATTGAGCGCCTGGACGGCATAGGCACCGGCCGCATCCGTGGGATTGAGGTCGTCACGCAACGGAGCGATCGCTCCATTGGTATAGGCGGAGCGGATGCGCGCCGCGAGTTCGCTGTAATCGCCCATATCTGCCTCAGCTGCTCAGGAAATCGATGTGGAGCCGGTCGAACTCGTCGGCATCCTCGAACTGCGGCCAGTGGCCGCACTCGTTCATGACGACGTACTGCGCCCCGGGGATCATTTCCGATATCTGCTTGCCCTCGGCCGGCGTCGCGGTCGGATCGTGCGAGGTCCAGACGACGAGGGTCGGCGCCGTGATCGACCGATACTGTTGTTCGGTAATCATGTTGGGCCGGCGAATCTCCATTTCCTGAAGGCACATGATCCGCTTCATCGTCGCGTCGAAGCCCGGCTGGGAATAGATCGCGCGCCGCGTCTCGATCAGGTCGTCCGACACCATCGACTTGTCGCACATCAGAAATTCAAGCCGCGTTTTGATGCGCTCCCACGACGGGTCCGACGCCGCCTCGTTCGATAGGCGCTTCAACCGCTCCATGACCTCGGGATGCGCCGTCCAGCCACCCGCGGTGTTCAGAACGAGCTTCTCGACCGCATCGGGGTGGTGAACGGCAAGATAGGTCGCGACCCAACCACCCAGGGATTCGCCGGTAATCATCGCGCTGTCGCGGCCCAGCGCCTTCAGGACGTCCAGCACATGCCCGGCATAGTCGACGACTTGGTAATCAATCGCCGGCTGGTCGGTCCAACCGTGGCCCAGCATGTCGATCGCGACGAACCAGAAATGCTCGCCATGCGGGCCGAAGTTGCGGGAATAGGCCTCGGCATGACCCCCGACGCCGTGCAGCGCTAGGACGAGCGGCTTCGACGGATCGCCCGACTGAATGTAGCGCGTGCGGATGCCGCCGGCATCCAGAAAGCCCTGGCTGAAACTGACATTGCGCAGGTCGCTCCAGACGCTGGAGAAGTTGAAGGGACGTTGATCGCTCATAACGGGATCCTCAGGCTTAGAAGATTGGTTGTGGATGGCGGCGAGTGTCTGTCAGCCTGCCAGGCGTTCGGCTTGAAGCGCGCCAGAACAGCCGGCGCCGTGCGGCTGCATAGCGGTTGGCAAGTCGAGGATGGTGTCCAAGGCGCGCCCCAATTCAGCGATAGCCGTTGAGCGATCGATCGCTGGACCGTGATGGCGCCACGCGACATAGCCGTCGGGTCTGACGAGCAGCGCACCACCCTCCTCGATCTCGCACATCCGCCGCCACTCGCAGTAAAGATCCTGGGCACCGGGCGTGCCGATCATGACCGATCGCAGGAAGGGACGGTCGAGCGTCCGCGCCGCGTCCAGCCACTCGGCTCCTGCGAGCCCTGTAATGAGCGTGAACTTCTGGCGACCGACGATATCAAGTGTTGAGATTCGCCGACCGCGGCGGTCGACCAGCCACGCGTGCGGAATCTTGGCGCCCGGACGTGTGGTCGACTGAACGTAGAGTTCCGGATCCCGCGCGAAGCGTTCGGCCGACGCATCCTCATCGGGAATCACTGCGCCGGATTCGTAGCGCTGGTTCATTTCGACGCCCTGCGCGTTGAATTCGGTGTTCTTCAGGTCGAGCGCCTTGGCGATCGCGGTTCGCGCAGCGACGCCGTCAGGTCCCGGATCCTGCAGGCGGGCAACGCCTGCCGCGACAGGGTTCTCGGCATCTGCAACCCGGAAGCAGGCATTCACCACCGCATAGTCGCGCCGGGATTGGTTGGCACGCTGGACGATTTGTTTGCCTACCGGCGCGCGCTCGAGCGTATAACTTTCGAGCAGACCCGGCCCGGCCACCCCCTTGGCGACATAGGCGAGTTTCCAGCCAAGATTATAGGCATCCTGGACGCAGGTGTTCATGCCCAGTCCGCTCGACGGCGGATGACGGTGGACCGCGTCGCCGGCGCAGAAGACGCGGCCCGCACTGTAGCGCGGCGCGTAGGCTTCGTTGACGTACCAGGCCGAGGCGCCTTCGATGTCCAGCGCGACGCTATCGTCGCCGATCAGGGTCAGGATGCGCTGCCGGACGTGATCCGCCGAAAGATCGGGCTCGCCCTTCGATAAGTCAAAGCCCCAGCCCGCGATCCATTCGGTCCACGGCGTCACGGCCCGCAGCAACCCCATCCCGATCTCGCCGAAGCTGGAATGCGGGGAGACGATCCAGTTAAGAATGCTCGGGCGATGCGCGACATATCGCTCGAGGTCGGCCTTGAAGCGGACGTAGACCGTGCCTGCCCGCGCCATCTGCCCCTCGAGCGGCAACCCGAGATCCGCGAAGATAGTCGAGTTGGCGCCGTCGGCGCCGACCAGATAGCGGACCCGCATCGTATAGTCATGCTGGGTCATGCGATCACGCAGATGGACGGTCACGCCATCATCGTCCTGCTCGTGGGCAAGATACTCGGTGTTCAGCGTAAAGGTCGCGCCCGTCTCTGCCGCAGCCTTCAGCAGGATCGGTTCGAGACGGGGCTGAATGATGTCGACCATGCCGCATGGGCTTGCGCGCACATAATCGCCCTTGCGATCGTCGCCGGTCCCCCAGGTACGCATCCGCACCAGTTCTTGCCCTGCGAGACTGGTGGTAAAGAGGGTATCGCCCATCACCTCCCAGGGACTGGCGTTGCGGGCGATCTCGTCGCTGAGTCCCAGGTCCCGGAAGACTTCGTTGGTCCGCTGATTGGTGATGTGGGCGCGCGGCGAGTTGGCGAGCCAGTTCCACATCGACACCATGTGGACGCGGACACCGTGTTTCGCGAGCACCAGTGCCGTGGTCGCACCGGTCGGCCCGGTCCCAACGACCAGCACATCCGCATCGAAAGCATTGGACTTCATGACGTATCCTTATTCCCTGGCGAGCGATGTCGCGGCGGGCAGGGTTCCTTTTTCCGGCACGAGACCGGCCGACATCATCGCCATCCCGGCGATCCAACCGTCGATTGCTTCGTAGAAGTCGAGGCTCACCGTCGTGTCGGCGGCGGCCTCCTGGGCCGCGAGGGCTGCGACCCAGGCGAGCATCTCGTTGGCGCCGCGCCCGGCGTCCCGACGAACCACGTCTGGGTCAAGCGTGTCGAACCATCCGATGTCGCGCGCCACGAACCGGTCGATCATCGCTTGATCCCACGCCGGGTTGAGCGGTTGACACGGTGGTTCTCCCCGCGACGCCTTCTCGCCCGCGGCGAGTACGGCGCGCTTGCGACGTTCCATCCCTTCAACGGTTGGCGGTAGACCCGCGATCAGTGCCTCCCGAACCGGGTCCGGTGCAGTTTGAAGGTCGGGAAGCGGCGGATCGTGCGACAAGCCACCCGATGCGGCGAACAGCGTACGCAATCCTATCCCCGCCGCCCAGCGACCTACCGCAGCTCCCAGCAAGCGAGCACGCTTGTATGTGGGAAGTGGTGGCGCGGCGGCATTGACGAAGATCGGCACGACCGGTGCCGGATAGGATTGCTCCTGATCAAACATCTCCTCCCAGATCTGGACGAAGCCATGGTCGACCGCCATCCGCCGTGAAACCGCGACGTCCACGCCGTCCGCCAGCAACTGGGCACTCAGTTCAAGCGCCCGCTCCGCGGCGACGGGCAGTGCTCCGGGTCGCGTATCCCAGTCACCTACCGACGTGGCTTGCGTGCCGACACAGAACGCCGGCATCAGGCCATAGAAGAACCCGTTGAAGTGGTCGGGCGAGAACTGAACGATCAGTTCCGGCCCGAACGCGGTGATGTGTCGGGCCATGGCGTCGAAGGCGTCACGGACGCGCTGTCTAGTGGCCGGCGACGCCACGCCGTCGTGAAGCAACGGCGTGTGAGAGGCGCAAATTGTCGCGAACGGCATGGGACGCTCCTTAGAAGGCGTAGCCGACGGTGACGCCGTAGGTGCGTGGCGGCGCGTAGCCGACACGGTTCGCCCCGGTGGCGCCGAACGTCTGGATGCCGTCGATCGCTGATACGGCTTCGTTGGTCAGGTTGCGCACCCAGGCCGCCACCGAATAGCCCGATGTCGCACGATACCGCGCTGAAAGGTTCACCAGCGCGTAGGCCGGCTGCTTGATGAGGTTATCGGGGTCGTTGAAGATGCCGCTGTTGTAATAGACGCTCGCATTGAAATCGACGTCCCCGCTCGACACCGGCAACTTGTAGTCGAGAGCGGCATTGGCGGTGTTCCGCGGACTGAGCACCGCGCGGTTGCCGCTCGCCGAGCCGGTCGTGATGAAATAGCCGCCCGCCGCACGCGGCGTGGCAATGACCGCGCCGGGGAAGTTGTCGTACTGGGCGTGCGGGATGAACTGGTAGTTGAGGCGAAGACCCAATCTGGCCGACAGCTTCGCCTCTAGATCGGCTTCGAGCCCGTAAACGGTTTCCTTGCCGCTATTGTAGATGCCCGTGCCCGCGGTCGTGACGCGCTGAACCTGTACGTCCCTGTAATCGTAGTAGAAGCCGGCGAGATTGAACCGCACCCGACGATTCAGAATAGTCGATTTCAATCCGACTTCATACGCATCGAGCGTTTCCGGTAGGAACGGGCCGACAGCGATCGAGTTGGAGTTGAAACCGCCGCTCTTGAAGCCACGATTGTAGGACACGTAGGTCAGGATGTCAGGCGTGAAGCTATAGTCGAGCGCAAACCGCCACGTCAGCTTTCCGTAATGACGCCGATCGCTGAACTGCGGGATGCTGGTGACGCTTGATCCATCCGTGCGGAACTGCGTGACGGATGCGTCGACCAGCTTACGGGTCTCGTCGGTGTAGCGGAGACCGACGGTCGCCTTAAGCCCGTCGACCAGTTGCGCTGTGGCCTGACCGAACCCCGACAGCGAGTCCGTCGTTTGCGTGCTGATCGTTCGTACCCGGTTCGTCGGCGGCACCGTCGGGATCAATACCGGTCCGTTTAGCAGTACATCGAAGAACGGGTAACCGCTCGACGCTGTGAAATAATAGGCTCCCGCGACCCAGCTGAGCCAGCCGCCGGACGGCGACAAGAGCTGCAGCTCCTGGCTGAACTGATGGTCACGGCTTTTCAGGTCGACGGCACGTCCGTTGGTCGGCGTGTAGTCAAAGTCGAACGCTGCGCCCGAAGTCGATTTCCGATAGGCGGAAATGCTCGCGATCTTCAGTGTGCCGAAGTCATGATCGACCCGGACGCTGGCGCCGCCTCCGTCAAAATGTGTCCGCGGCTCCTGATTGCTGGCGATGTCCCAGTCGTCCCCGCCATAGTTAGGCCCATAGGGCGCCGGGATCGTCGTGTCCCGCTTGATGCGGACGGCGTTGTTGCTGTTGGCATAGCTTGCGTAGTCGAGGATCAGTCGAACACTTGTATCCGTCCCGGGCTCCCACAGCCATTTGGAGCGGACGCCGATGTCGTGGTCAGTCCGGTAGACATCGCGGCCCGACAGCAGGTTGGTGCCGTAGCCCTTGCCCTGGTGCGTGCCGGTGAAGGCAATATCCGCCGCGAGGTTCTGGGCGACCCCTGCCGTCAGGTAGAAGTCACCTCGCACCGTCTGGTAGTTGCCATAGCTCAGGTTCACCTGACCGCCCAAGGTCTGCGAAGGATCGCGCGTGCTGATCTGCAGAAGGCCACCGGTCGCGTTGCGGCCGAACAGCGTTCCCTGCGGCCCTTTCAGGACCTCGATCTGCTCGATGTTGTTGAACCCGAGGACCGTGCCGGTGGGGTTCGCGTAATAGACGCCGTCCACGTAGACCGCCACCGGCGGCTCAATCCCGGGGAAGGCCGCCTTCGATCCGACGCCACGGATGATCGGCAAGGCGTAGCCGTTCAGCGACTGCAGATCGACGCTCGGGATCGCGACCTTGAGAGCCTGGATGTCGCCGACACCGGACTGCGTCAGCGTGTCCGCGGTCGCGACCGATACGGCGATCGGAACGCGCTGGCTGTTCTCGCTGCGTCGCTGGGCCGTGACCACGATGTCCGCGAGTCCCCCGTCCTGTACCGATTTTTCCTCCGCTTCGGCGCCCGATGCGGGGGTGGACGGCGATACGGGCGGCGCGCCTGCCTGGTCGACCGAACCCGGCACGGCTTGTGCCCAAGCCTGCCCGTGCAAAGTGAAAAGTGCGGTGCTCACGTATAGTAAAACCTTCGCTGGCATCACGAACCCCTCCTTATATTTTTTGTATTTATTCATTTGATCTTGCTCCGCCTTTTTGGATTCGGCGGTAACAAAGACAAGTGATTTGCATCAACACTATTATACGACGGCCTTGAGCCTTCGGATTTACGCTACGCCGTCACGATCTTTAAAATTTTTGAGCAGCCCGATGTCTCAATTGATCACGTGATTACAGGCATCGATCAAGGCTGCCAGATCGATGCTGACTTTGTGCATTCAGTGCACAGGCTTGGGACGGTCGTCGGCGGGCGCTTGCGAGGAATGGTTCCTCCGATCGACGCAAGGAGGCTGGGGCCCCGTCGCAGGCCAGGCTCGCCGCCGTCCACATGCGACTCATGAAGGCCTACTGCGATTATCAGACAGCCCGGAGGCCAAGCGATAGGCGGATCTAGGACATCGCCACGTCGTGACCGATCCCTGCCTGGATCCTCGCCACCGTCGCTGTCATATCCGGCAGGTAGCGGTCGACCGCGGCGTCTGCGGACATCGCCGTCCGAAAGAAGACGAGATTGATCGCGCCAAGCACCTGATCCGCATGCTCGATCGGTAGCGCGATGGCGCTGATCTTGGGGTCGAACGTACTCACGGCCAAAGCGTAGCCGTTCCGGCGAGTGGTCGACACGATATGATCCGCCTTGCGACGGATGCTGTCGATCGGCTCGTTCTCCACTGTGGCGATCGACAGCAGGATCGCTTCCCGCTCGGCGTCGTTCACCGCAGCCAGAATGGCATGACCCAGCGAGGTCAGTAGGATCGGCCGGTCCTTGCCCGTCATTCGTCGGAAAAAGGTCATCGACGTCTTGTGATGGGTCGATGCGAGGATGCGCAGCCGACCGCCGAAGATGGCGGCGAAGTCGCTGGGCCAGCTGGTCGTCCGCACCAAGTCATCCAGGATGGGCGCAATGATCGAGACGACCTCGTCTTGCTGGTGCACGCCCGAGGCCAGTTCGACGATTTTTCCGGTTAGCCCGAACCCGCCACCGTCCTGCTGCTGCTGAACGAACCCACAATGCCGAAGCGTGGCCAACAATCGATAGACGGTTGTCCGGTCGATACCTGTCTCCTGAGCGAGCCGTGCAGGCGATGAAAAGCCCATTTCTGCCAGCGCCTGTAACAGCTGCAGACCACGCTCGAGCGACCGAACCTCGACGTAACGGCTTGGGGTGTCAACCATCCTCACCATCCTCTCAGAGTGGCAAGATACGTGCATGTGCATAGGTTGCACAGATCGAATGTGACACTGTTAGCGACTCACCTTCTGGAGCAACCTGCGTCACGACAAAGACGAACGAGATACCGGACGCGTCGTCGTGACCCGATGAGGCCGCGCTAGGTGCGATGCCGCGATCGGATCACGTCGACGCCAAGCGTGAAGCTCGGATGCGAGAGAGGATGGCGATGGCATATTGGCTGACCGAGGCGTGGTACTGCGCGCTCTACTCCGACCTCCTGGTCGAGGAAGGTCTGCAGGCGCGAACTCTGCTGGACCAGCCGATGGTCTTGTGGCGCGACACGAAGGGTGCAGTCCACGCCATGGAGGACCGTTGCCCGCACCGTTACGCTCCGCTCAGCCTCGGGAAACAGGTCGGCGACAATATCCGTTGCGGCTACCACGGCCTGGAATTCGATGGCTCAGGCATGTGCGTTCGCAATCCGCACGGGGGCGGGCAGATTCCCAGGTCCGCGGCGTTGCGAACCTATCCCGCCTGCGAACGTGGCGGGATCGTCTGGGTCTGGATGGGCCGTGGCGAACCGACCTTCGAGACGATCCCCGACCTGTCGATCTTCGAAGAAGGCTCGCCCTATCAGCTGGGGCAACCGGGTTGGCTGTCGCTCGATGTCCCCTTCGATCTGATGATCGACAATCTGATGGACCTCAGCCACGCGGCACTCCTGCATGAGAATATCCTCGGCAATGAACAGTCGATTGCCGGAGAGACGCGCTTCCGGGAGGAAAACGGTCTTGTCTACGCCCAGCGGCTGATGCCGAACATCGATCCGCCGGAGTACTTCGACCTGATCTATCTCAACGATGGTGCCAAGATCGACATGTGGCACGATATCCATTGGCAGGCGCCGGCCAGTCTGCTGCTCGACATCGGTTCGACGCATCCCGGCGGAACGAAGGACGAAGGCACGTCGGTCCTGGCGCAGCACATCATCACGCCGGTCACCGAAACCAGCTGCATGTACCACTTCATGAGCGCGCGGCGGAACCCACCGAAGCGCGGCGAAGCGGAAGACGCACAGATCCAGGCACGGCTGTTCGAACTGCGCAAGATGGCATTCGCCGAACAGGACGCGCCGATGATCGCTGCGCAGTATGCAACGATCAAACGCCATGGATCCTACAGGCCGGTCGCGCTCGCCAGCATCGACAAGGCAGTGGTTCTGTGGCGTCGTCGACATGAAGCGGCTCTGGCCGCCGAAACGGCCGCACGTGCCGCCTGACGCTCGTCCATCGACGTTGTCCAACGCCTCCCACCTACGGAGAAGATATTGAAGACCCGCGCCGCTGTCGCCTTTGAGGCGAGGCAACCGCTCGAAATCGTCGAGCTAGATCTGGAAGGCCCGAAGGCCGGTGAAGTGCTGGTCGAGATCATGGCGACCGGCATCTGCCATACCGACGCCTATACGCTCGACGGTCTGGACTCGGAGGGTATCTTCCCGAGCATCCTCGGCCACGAAGGCGCCGGTATCGTGCGGGAGGTTGGCGCGGGCGTGACCAGTGTCATGCCCGGGGATCACGTCATCCCGCTCTACACGCCCGAATGCCGCCAGTGTAAGTCGTGCCTCAGTGGCAAGACCAACCTGTGTACCGCGATCCGCAGTACCCAAGGCAAGGGCCTGATGCCCGACGGCACCACGCGCTTTTCATACAAGGGGCAGCCCATCTACCATTACATGGGCTGCTCGACCTTTTCGAATTTCACCGTGTTGCCCGAGATCGCGGTGGCGAAGATCCGCCCCGATGCACCGTTCAAGACGAGTTGTTACATCGGCTGCGGCGTGACGACCGGGGTCGGGGCGGTGGTGAATACCGCCAAGGTCCAGGTCGGTGAAAATGTCGTTGTCTTTGGTCTCGGCGGCATCGGCCTCAACGTCATTCAAGGCGCGCGGCTCGCCGGTGCTGGCAGGATCATCGGCGTCGACGTCAACTCCGAGCGCGAGGCGTGGGGCCGGCGCTTCGGTATGACCAACTTCCTCAACTCGAAAGGCCTCGGTCGCGACGAGACCGTCGCTCGGGTGCTGGAAATGACCGACGGCGGTGCGGACTATACCTTTGATGCTACTGGCAACACCGAGGTGATGCGGATCGCGCTGGAGGCGTGTCATCGCGGCTGGGGCACCAGCATCGTCATCGGCGTGGCGGAGGCGGGCAAGGAGATCGCGACGCGTCCCTTCCAGCTCGTCACGGGGCGCAATTGGCGCGGCACCGCGTTCGGCGGGGCGAAGGGTCGCACCGACGTCCCGAAAATCGTTGACTGGTACATGGAGGGCAAGATCGCGATCGATCCCATGATCACCCATGTCCTCACCCTCGACGAAATCAACAAGGGGTTCGACCTGATGCACGCTGGTGAGAGCATCCGCTCGGTCGTGCTTTACTGATGGAGACCGTCGCCACCGCGAAGGCGTTCGGCGGAACGCAGGCCGTGTATCGCCACGCCTCGGCCGCGACCAGCACCGCGATGACCTTCTCGGTCTACGTGCCGCCGCACGCGCCGGGCGCGAGGCTGCCGGTGGTGTGGTACCTTTCGGGGCTGACCTGTACCCACGCCAATGTCACCGACAAGGGCGAGTATCGGCGCGCCTGCGCGGAGCTGGGGCTGATGTTCGTCGCGCCCGACACGTCGCCGCGCGGTGACGACGTGGCCGACGATACCGCCTATGACATGGGCCAGGGCGCCGGCTTCTATGTCGACGCGACGGAGGCGCCTTGGGCGCCGCACTTCCGAATGTGGTCCTACGTCGTCGAGGAGTTGCCCGCGCTGGTCGAGGCGCAATTCCCGGTGGATATGGGCCGGCAGGCGATCACCGGCCACTCGATGGGTGGGCATGGCGCGCTGACCATCGGTCTCAGCTTCCCCGAGCGCTACCGCAGCATCTCCGCGTTTGCGCCCATCGTTGCGCCGAGCCAGGTGCCCTGGGGCGAGAAGGCGCTCACCGGCTATCTTGGTCCTGAACGCAGCCGCTGGCGCCGGCATGATGCGGTGGCCCTAATTGAGGACGGCGCGAGGGCGCCCGAGCTGCTGGTTGACCAAGGCGAGGCGGACCAATTCCTTGCCGAGCAGCTCGGACCCGATTTGCTGACGACCGCGTGCGAGCGGGCCGGCATTCCTCTTACCTTGCGCATGCAGCCGGGCTACGACCACAGCTACCTCTTCGTCTCGACCTTCATGGCCGACCATCTCGCTTGGCATGCGGAGCGGCTTGCGTGAGCGACACCTTTGACGTCCTGATCGTCGGAGCGGGCCATAGCGGCGCGCAGGCGGCGATCGCGCTGCGGCAGAGCGGCTTTGGCGGCACGGTCGCGATCGTCGGCGACGAGCCCGAACTGCCCTACGAACGGCCGCCGCTGTCGAAGGATTATCTCGCCCGCGAGAAGAGTTTCGAGCGCATCCTGATCCGTCCGGCGGCGTTCTGGTCCGAGCGGCAGGTGACGATGCTGCTCGGCCGGCGGGTGGGCTCCATCGATGCGGCGGGGCACACTGTCACCACCGACGGCGGCGCGACGATCGGCTACGGCACACTGGTGTGGGCAACCGGGGGCAGCCCGCGGCGACTTACATGTTCTGGCCACAACCTTGCCGGCGTCCATGCGGTACGCACCCGCTCCGATGTCGACCGGATGATGGCCGAGCTGGAGGCGGCCAGCCGAGTGGTCGTGATCGGCGGCGGGTATATCGGACTGGAGGCGGCAGCCGTGCTCGCCAAGCTCGGCAAGCGGGTGACGGTAATCGAGGCGCTCGACCGAGTGCTGGCCCGCGTCGCGGGCGAGCCCCTATCGCGGTTCTATGAGGCTGAGCATCGCGCGCACGGGGTCGATGTGCGGCTCAGCGCGATGGTCACCTGCATCGAAGAGTCTGACGGGCGCGCCGTTGGCGTGCGGCTCGCTGACGGCGAAGTGCTGCCGTGCGAGATGGTGATCGTCGGCATCGGCATCGTGCCCGCGGTCGAACCTCTGCTCGCTGCGGGCGCGGCGGGCGGTAATGGCGTCGAGATCGACGAACTGTGCCGTACCACCCTTCCGGATATCTATGCCATCGGCGACTGCGCTGCGCACCACAACGCCTTCGCGGACGGCAGGCAGATCAGGCTCGAATCGGTGCAGAACGCCAACGATATGGCGATCAGCGTCGCAAAGGCGATCACCGGCGCGCCCAGGCCCTACCATGCGGTGCCGTGGTTCTGGTCGAACCAGTACGACCTAAAGCTACAGACGGTGGGACTGTCGACCGGCCATGACGAGGTGGTGGTACGTGGCGACCCTGCCGCACGGTTTTTCAGCGTGATCTACCTCAGGGACGGCCGCGTCATAGCGCTTGATTGTGTCAACGCTGTCCGAGACTATGTCCAGGGTCGCACCATGGTGGTCGACGGCGCTCGACCCGATCGCGACCGGCTCGCCGACCTAGGAGTGCCGCTCAAAGATGTCGGTGGCGACTGCTCGTCACCCTCCGCTACGGTGCTTCCAGACAGCTAGGTCGGCTCGACATTCATCGTAGCTAAGACCCGCCGTAGCTGCCGGCAGATCTAGTAGACGCTGTGGACGCGGAACTTCTCCTAGAAGTGGTCGCCACCAGACGTACCGCCTCGTCCTCAAACTCCTTCGTGAACCGTCGCTGCTTCGTCATCGAGTTCGCCTTTCACCTCGAGGGAACTCTCCACTTTTCCGGAACAAGTCCACTCGACAAGGAACGTGCTGCCAAAGGCGATCCCGAACTGAAGCGGTGGGCATCGCTGATATGGACGGGTCGAGATTCTGGATGGGTTCGCCGATGCGCTCATTGCGCTCGAGGCAGATGTGAAGACGCTCCCTATCCCCAATGTCGACGGATCGGCGCCGGACGACGCGCCGGTATCGACGGAGAATGTCTCCGCGTTGCGGACGCTGATCAGGACCACAGGCACCGTATCGTTCGCGGCATACGGGACCAGCCCGTCGACAACATCGACGGTCAAGAGTTCCCGATAAGCTATGCTGAAGCCCGTGGGCCGTTTTGCCTGAGCGTGGGGCCAACTCGAGTAGATCACATCCCTCCCCAATTCAGCGGCGATGCGGCCGAGCTCCAAACCGACCTCGACGTCGAGGGACCGGCCCGAGGTGAAGGCGATCGAGTCGTTGGCTGGCCGGAAAAGCGGCCATCCCATCTCCTTTCGGAGTGCGATCATCGTGTTCTGGTGATGTATGGTGATGTCCATCGTGTCGTTCCTCTTGTTGCGGCCTGCTGACCGGAGCCTTTTCCCCGCTCCCGGGGTGCTCGCTTCCTTCGTTCTGGAAGAGACGGCGCGCGGCTTCGCGCGGCGCCAGGGATCAGCGGTGACGCTGGTGCCAGGTGATCGGCAGCATCCGCGGCGGCGGCCCGTGCGGCGAGATGTGCCGCTGCAGCCACAGCTGCTCAGCCTCGGACTCGTACTCCGCGATCTCGCACCACCAGACGCGGTGACGAGGGTCCCACCGATAGCCTCGTGCTTTGAGCAATCCGCGCCGGTCGAAGGCTGCGCCGGTCGCCTCGATACGGATCGAAGGTGTTTCAGCGTTGGCGAGCAGACGGCGCATCACCGTGTCGCCGTTCGGCAGCCGGTGCGCGAGCAAGTGGATGAGGCTCACGACGTCCGCCATCGCGCGATGGGCATCTGCGAAGCGGCCGATCTGCATCAGCAGGTGACCGAGCTTTCGGCCATCGAAGCCCGCTTCGACCCAGTCGAAATCGGAAGCCGAGCAGGCCCAGGCCTTGCCGGCGATTGCAGGCATCAAGTTCTCGATGAAGGCCGCGTCGAAGGCGCAGTTATGCGCGATCAGCACATCCGCTCGCGCCAGCCGCCGCTGGAGGATGTCGAGATCGATCGCCTTTCCGCGAACATCGTCATCCGTGATGCCGGTGAGGCGCGTGATGTGCGGAGGAAGGGCGATTCCGGGGTCGCGCAACGCCTCGCCAGCCGAGACGATGCCGACAATCTCGCCGACTGCATCGACCTCCAGCATAACGAGCGCGAAGTCGATTACTTCGTCAGTCAGTGGATCGGTGCCAGTCGTCTCGACATCGACGACGCCGACCGTTCGGTTTAGCCCCTTTCGCCGGTCGGCAAGAGGAAACTCCTCGAGCGGCGACACGCGGTGCAGGATGCGGATGTCTGGATCGCCGGCGTGACAGATTGCACCAGCGTTGCCCTCTCCGTTGCGGATCGAGGTGAAAAAGCGCTGCGTGACGCTCTGGTATGAGAACATGCATCTCGACGTGACGCCAGCCGTGCTGGTTGCCGGCCGGCAGGCGCGTACGATCGGCATCTTCGACGTGCATCCGGAACGTCCGGACCATGCGCTGGCCAATCCGGAGGGGTTCGCGCAGTGGTTCGACGGCATGGTCCGCCCCCGCGTGGTGATGGACATGCGGAAGGTCCACGCCTCGACGGTCCCCGTGCCGCAGCAGAAGCCGGCCGAGATGAAGACGACCCGTCTGCTCTCGGTGCAGCTCCTCAAGCGGTTCCGCGACATCCACTGCGACAGGCGTGATTATGATCGCATGCCCTCGGTCCTCCTTTCGAAGATCGCCGCAGAGGCGCCGCAGGGGCGCGGCCTGCTTGCTGACCTGCGATCGGTGGCCGCCTATATGGCGCCCATCGTAGCGCAGCCGCTGCACGTCGAAAACCCGGCATGCCGGGAGGACCTGCTGTCGGACCGCTGGCCCAAGAGGGCGGAATCGCAGCGGATGCTGTCCGAGGATCTGAACCATCTGGCGAGGAAGCTCGACGAGCTGCTCGAGGAGGGGACGCAGGTGGCCAAGAAGCAGATCATCCGCGACCTGTTTGGCGAGAACGCCGCGGCGCAGGGCTATCACCGGGCGAGCGAACGCGCCGCGGCGAAGAGCCGGGAGGGGATGTTCGCCGTGGCGGCGGCCGGCGGGATGGGCACTGCGGCCTCGTCGGCCAAGCCCTCAATGGCGCCGAAGCATCGGTTCTTCGGCGACCCGGTGTGATCGCTGCGCCGGGACATCGGGAATGGACGCGTCCCGTCCATGCCGCTGGCATGGACGGGGTTACCTATACTGCCCGGTACGCGGAATTCGCGCTGGGTCTGGAGGATGAAGCGATCAAGCGCGATTTCCCGGGGTTCAGGCGCATGCCGAGCCTCCGCGGCACGGGCGTCTGGGTGGGCAAACTTCGCCCAATGGCGCAGACCTACGATATCCGCCTGGAGTTGAGTTTCGGATCGGCCGACGCCGATCTGGCCTTTCCGTGGCGGCCGGCATCGGTGCGGGTGCTGGGCGGCGCCGTGAGGCCGTCAGCCGGCGGTTTGCCAGTGCCCCACCTCTACGGGCCGTGGGACGATCCCAACGGTGCGCTCCTATGTCTCTACTATCCGCCGGACGAGATCATGGTGCCTGGGCGACAGGCGGCCCCCAAGCTTCTGCCCTGGGCCTACGAATGGCTTTATTACTACGAGATGTGGCTCGTCACGGGCGAGTGGGCCGGGCCAGCGGCGCCCCACGGTCCTGGCGAGAGGGATAAGGTTGGCGCGGATGGTGGTGACCGCAGATCCGGTGTCGCACTTCGCGCCGTCGCTGGCCCACTAATGCGAAGCATGACATACATGATCAATTGCAGGCACCCCGTCGGCTTGCTCCAGCCTGCGATCGCCGCCTAACCCCTAATGAGAGCGCCTTCAGACCGCCTTACAATCGCTCCCACGGGGCCAGCGCAACAGCGCCGCACAAGCCGCGTTTATTAGTTGAAAAGTAGGATTCCCGCGCCTATCTAACGATCAATCGAACCCGCCAGGCCTCTGTCCGCAAGGATATGCACACTTGGCGGGTCTTTTGATTCTGGGCCTATTTCCATTAGGCTGGTGGCGTGACACGCACCTTCGGTAAGCCCGCCCTCACCATCGCTCAGCAGCTCGCCCATCTCCAGACGGAGGGGATGGCAGTGGCCGATCCCGCACGCGCCGAGCATTGGCTGCGTCACGTCAGCTATTATCGGCTCAGCGCCTACTGGTTACCGTTCGAGCATCCTAAAGGCCATGGGGGGCCTCGCTTCCTACCCGGCACGACATTCGAGACGATCAGCGCGCTCTACGAATTTGACCGTCACCTCCGGCTGCATCTCCTCAGCGCGATCGAACGCATCGAAGTCGCCATCCGGGGAGCTGGGCCTACGCGCTCGCCCATCACGGTGGGCCACACGGCTACCTCAACGCGGCTTTCTACAGCGACCGCCGCCAATTCCACGAAAACCTCTCGCGCCTCGCGCGCGAGGTTGGGACCTCGCCCGAAACCTATATCGCCCACTACCGCGACACCTATGACGATCCCGCGATGCCGCCGGTTTGGATGGTGGCGGAGATGATGTCGTTCGGCCAGCTCTCGCGCTGGTATTCGTCCCTAGACGATCGTGCACTCCGTAACGCCATCGCAAAGCCCCTCGGACTTCCCGAAACTGTGCTCGTGCCGCTGCTGAAGCACCTGTCGACAGTGCGCAACAGTTGCGCGCATCACGGGCGGCTCTGGAACCGCGGCTTCCTGCTTCGGATGAAGGTGCCGCAGAAGCCCACCGATCTTGTCGCCACCTTGGAGCCCCCGACGCAGGGACCCGCTCGCCTCTACAACTCGCTGGTCCTGATCCGGCATCTGCTCAAACAGGTCGATCCGCAGTCCCAGTGGATGGTCGAATTGAAGCAGCTCCTGGCGACGCATCCGACCGGGGATCTCGCTGCGATGGGTTTCCCGAATGGATGGGGCGGACGACCTCTGTGGCTATGAGCCGTGGGCGCATAGTGAGCCTTGAATTGCGCCCATAACTGTAGCACACGCTGTTTCGGACGTTCGGAAAACCGCGGATTTCCGGGATTTTGGGCGCATCTAAAATGTGGAGCAGATTCCCTTCAGGCGCTCCACATCGACTAATCGCCATATCCACCTCCTGTCCACGAAGCCATGGCGGAACAGGAGACCGAACGGGGGGCGGTGTAGCCCTTGCACGAGTTTCGGCCCGCGACGTTTCTGTCGATGCTGGATCCCACCCGACGGAGCTCCGAAGTCCGGAACCAAGATGCGGCGTGACGGAGTGCAGATAGAGATGGAAATCGTCGTCTCGCGACCAGCGCGCAAGCGCCGGGGTCAGATCAGCATACGGGCCGCGCGCCACGAGTTGCTGGCCCTCCCAAGCAAGATGGTCGAGAGCGCCCAGGATGCGCCTTTCCTGATCGTCGGCGATAAGCCGCAATGCCTGCTGGACCTCTAAGCCGGCTAACCAATCCCGATCCTGGCCGAGGTTTGCGAGCGCCGTATCCCCGATCGCGAGCGGTCCCGTGGTCGGCACACGCACCCAGGCATCAAGATCGGCCATGCGCCGAAGGGTATCATCCCGCTGCGCCGCATGCCTGCTCGCGCCGGCGGGCACCGGTTCCCGATCGTGTTCTCCCAGGATTTGAGCCGCGCCCTCGACAGGTCGAACAGGGGCAGATGTTGTATCCGGGATGCGCGGTCCGTTACCGGCGACAGGCGGAGACGCGCGCTCCTGGTCGGCGCGACGGTCAGAATGGTAGCGCACCTGAAGCGCCTGCAGCAGTTGCGGATCGCTGCCCAGCGACTCGAGCAGGGAACGTTGCTCGCCGATGAAGGCACTCCAGTCGCTCATCACCCTATTATCTGAAATGCGATAGGGTCTGGACCGCGCCGTCCGGATGAGCCTGCAAGCTTCGGCGACTTCTGCATCGCGGCGGCGCCGGGCGATCAAGGCTGCCTCCTGCCGGCGGCGATCCTCGTCCTGCTGCCGACGCTCGGCTTCCCGGCGAATGCGCTCACGCGCGTATTCCGCATCACGCTCGGCTCGATGGCTGTCTAGCGCCGCAAGCATTCCGGCGACGTTGTCGATCCGCTGCCGACGCTCCATCGCCGATCGACGCGCAGCATCGATACCGGCCGCGAACCGTGCCGCAACCAAAGCGGCGCGGTTCGCCTTAGAACGCTTCGGCGCTAGCGCAACAGCCGGCGTTCTGCCGATCATCCTAGCCCAGATGTGGGAGCTGGTATCGCCGAGGCTGATGGCCACCGCCGCGCTGATGGCCGGCTCTCGCCCGCGTTCGTCGGCAATGGCAAGCGCGGCAGCCGTTCGCACAAGATCGGCGGTCGCCGTAATCGGCTGGGCACGACGCGACGAAATGCGTCCCTTGATCGCCGCAAATATTGACGATCTCGCCATCAGCCTGACTGCGACCGCGGCCCGGCGTTCGACGTCGGCGCGCTTGGCTGCCTCGCCGATCCTGACGAACAGATCTGCCGCCTTTCGGCGCACCGGAATGGTCGACAAAATCGCCCTTGCAGTCGTCAGCTTCGGCTTCACGGCGGCGATGGCGTCTGCCCGCCTCCGGACGGCAATTACCTTCGATACGCGACCCGCACTCGCTATCATATGCGCACGCAAGGCGATCGCGGGTCCGACAGAAGCGACGTGGTCGAGAATGCTCTTGGTCATCGCCATGTGGCGGACGATGCGAGCGCGCGTCGCGTCCAGCGCGATCCGGCGGCGCAGCAGGTCGGAATGTCGCGATGTCGCGGCCAGGCGACGCTCGACCTGGCGGCACGCCTCTGCGGCTTCGTTGCTTTCGATCCGGGCATTGTTGCGTTCGATGACGCCAACATTTTCGCCGCGCTCGTGCGCCGCCATGGCGGCCGGCCCGACATGTTCGAGCCGCTCGGCATCTATGCCGCGTTCTTCATAGGTTTGATGCGTGAACCGGACGCGCTTGCCGGCCTTTGCGCAGACAATGTTCATGTGCGCGGCGGCAAGCGCCCGCATCAGCTTAAGCCCCACCGGATCGGTCAGCCCGTTGACCTTCTCCTGCGCGATCAGCCATTCGCCGGACGCCGTCCGTTCGCATGGCCGCGTCGAAAAACAGATGTGCGCGTGATAGTTGCGCTGGTCGCCCTTGACGTCCGGCTCGTGGATGGCCGCGACATAGGGCAGACCGAGCCTGCCGAAGGTGCGCTCGCAGAAAGCGGTGACCATCTCGCGGCGCTGCTTGGCATCTAGCCCGTGTGGCAGGTTCCAGATGATGCGATATTGGACCTTGGCGTTGGCGCGATAGCCTTCCTCGACCGCTTCGAGCGCGCGCCACGCGTCGGCGATCTCGTCGGCGCTGACGCCCATGTTGGAAATCGGCACGGTGATGACGGTGAGATCGGAGCTGACACCTTCCAGCGCTTCCTCGCGCAGGATGTAGAGGACATGATCGGCGGCAAGGCCAGGCCGCCAGCCTTTCGACTTCAAGCCCTTGTAGCGCACGCGGAAGGTCAGCGCGATCCGGCCGCGGTCATCGACAATTGGTGCGATATATGCGCGCGTCTGGCGAACGCCGACGCTCGTCATTAGCGTTCGCGACGGCCTTGCCGACGCTTTCGACGAAGGACCATGCGCAACCGGCGCGCGTTCCGGGATGCGGATCCTCATCGATTGGCCCCAGGGACTAGAGGCGCCGCCCGCCGCCAGTTCCCTGTCAAGTTCGCGCTCCGCCTTGCGGTGCTCTCGCGCAGCCTGTGCGGCCTGGCGCTTGCGTAAAGCGGCGACGCGGCGGAACGCCGCCCCCTTTGCGCGCTCGGCCGCCATCAGCCGGCGCGCGGTGCGATTGGGCGCCATCAGCACCGCGAACACCCGGGCGTCGGCCTCCGCCCAGATCCCACTTTCGCTCTCGAGCAGCATGCGCGTCACCTATTCTGGCGGGAGAAGGGGGTGGGGATCGAAGAAGCGATGAGCGCCGTTGACCGGGGTCAACGTTTCTTTCGCATCCCCACCCCAACCTTCCTCCTGCCTGTCCCATTCCTGACGCGAGAATAGGCCCGCCCACGCACCCGACATGGCGAGGGTCACTGCAGTCCGTGTCGATCCGATCTCCGTGAAACGCGAGTGACCCTCCCCGCGATAGGAATGCGGCGAGTCGATACGCCGATCTTCGTAACGAGACGGAGATCGGACATGGACTATTACGATCGTGAGGAAGACCGCCGCCGCCGCGAGCTGCGCAAGGCGGAGATCAAGGAAGCAGAGATGGCGGCGAAGCTCGCCGAGCTGCGCCGTCAGGCGCGCAGCGCGCGCAGTCGACTGCTGAGCACGACGCGCCATGACACCTGGCACGCCCACCGTCTCGCCGCGCAGGATCGCCAGGCGGGATATGACGGCGAGATGTCGGAGGCGCGCCATTATGTGCGTGCGTTGCCGGCGAGGGACTATGTCGCTGCGATCGCGCCTTTCGCCAAGACCATGCCGGACGCGCCGGTCGTCGAAGTGGAGGTGGCGGCGGTTCGCGCCAATCTCGACAACTGGACCGAGAAGGGCAAGGTGCTGCTCTACGAGCGCGCGCGCGTCGCCTACGAAGCGGAATGCCGCTCATTCGAGACTTGGGCGGCCGATCACCCCGGCGAAAAAGGCTGGCGCGATCGTCCGGCGACGCGGCCGCAGTGGATGCTGATCCGCCGCACGGTGGAGACGCTTCAACTCAACGACATGCCGAGCCGGTTGAGCTGCGGCGAGGCCTATGACTGGCTGCAGTCGCACGGCGCCAACGTCCGGTTTCATCCGCCGCGCGACGACGAGCCGGCATCGCCAGCGGCGCCGGTTTCATCGACGGCACCCGTGCCGACATCCGAACCGCCGGCCAGCGATACCGGCATGACGAACGATAGCGCCACGGCGGGAGACGCGTCGTGACCGGGCCGGGCAGGACGGTGCGGATCGGCAGTACCGATCTGCACTTTTCCGATATGGCGGCGCTGGAGGGGCGCATCGACGAGGAAAAGCGGACCCTGCTCGCCATCGAGCAGTGTCCGCTCCGGCACCACCCGCGCGACACGGCGGCGTGGCGAAAGATCGAGCATCACGCCGCCATCATGCGCGATCTGCTGTTTGCGCTCGAGGACTGGGTCAAGGCCGATGAGGCCGCACTCGACAGCGAGATCGAGGAAGCGCGCGCAGCGATTCGCGCGCTCGGTGACAATCTCCTATAAGCTGGAATGTTTTGCTCAGGACGGATGAAGAGATGACGGTCCTCGACGATATGCTGCGCGTCCATGCGTTTCGCCAGTTGCTCGATGCGCGTGACGACCACGAGCCCGGTGACATCAGCGGCGTCCTGCGCGGCGGTTGGGACGTATGGGAACGTCCGGAGGATCTCGATCTGACCGGCGTGGCGCGGCTGCCGCACCTCGCCATTCTGTCCGGCCTCGACCTCCGCCATACCGCGCACCGACCGGTGCTCGCGATGGACATGGGCCGCACCGCACTGAACGCCGGATTCTGGCGACAGCTCAATATTTTGCCGAACAGCGATCAGCGACGTCGAGACGAACGGCATGACGCAAGCGATCCGTTCGCGCCGATCGATGGGCAGCTCTATCCCGAACGCGCGGCATTCCTGCGCGCGATCTTTGGACACACGCCGGCCGACATCGTCGAGTTTCTGGTATGCCTCCGCGAAAAAGATAAGCAGACCGCACGTCTGCTGCTCGCCAAAGACTTCAAGGCAGCCCTGGCCGGACGGTCAGCTCTCATCGAGATGCCCTGGCCGGACGCGGTCCGTGCCCGCTGGTCACGCGAAGGCGGCGGTGATCATCTGCCACCCGTGCTCGCGGTCGCGCTCTACGCTGAGGCTGCGCGCCTGTCTCGGAACATGACTGCGCATATACGGCTATCTTTCGACGAGCACGGTCAGGAGATTTTCTCGCGATCCTTCTTGGAGCTGATCCCCAAACTCGGTGGCGCAGGCGCGCCGCCATCCGCGATCGGCAGGCTCGTCGAGCTGGCGCCGCTCCAAACCACAGCTCTGCTCCCGCCTAGTGAGCTGATCCGTTCGCTCGACACCACGCTTTGCGGCGCTTGGTCCGAAGATGCGGCCAGTGCGATGGCGAACATTATTGCGCTCGGGAGCGGGGCCGCGCTGGAGACATTCCGCACGCCGGAGTCCCCTGCGACCGCCGAGTTTATCGGCCAAGGCATTGCAGCCCATCCCCGCTTTTGGCGTGAGCATCGGACTGGCCATGGCTGGTCGATGCAAAAAGGGCATCCCGCAACCTGGTGGGGGCTCGCTTGGCGGATGCATGGTGCTGCGGGACTGCTCGACCTCGCGGCCCAGGCGCGCAAGTGGAGCGCGCGCCATCGCACGGGGCACGACCGGCTGACGGCACCCGAAATCGACCGGCCGCTCGAACGTGCGATCGCGGCGGTTCTCTATTGCTGGGTGGAGACCGCTCATCCAGCAGCCTTGGCGACCGCGCTCGCGCCGGTAATCGCTGCCAAGGAAGCCGCGCTATCGCGCGCGACGCGCAATCCCGGCGTGGCAGGCCAGCCTCGACGCCTTGCACAGGAGGACCGAACGATCGACGCGCTCGCCACCGGCGAGAGCTTCGGCTCGACGCTCTGCGCAGAGGCGCGGGGCAGGATAACGGCGCTGCCTGCTCCAGGAGAAGAGGGATATACTGCGCGATATCGCGCCCATCTGTGGCTCGATGGCGTCGGCGACGACATCGCACACTATCTTCGCCACCAGCGTGACGCGATCCAGCGTCACAAGATCATGCTCCGGCAGGGCAACGCATTGCTGCGGGAACACCGTGCCTCTCTGCCATCTCCGCCGGGTTATACAAATCCCCGTCGCATGAGCGTCGATCCGCATCTCACCCGTCGCCGATATCGCCGGATGCTGAAGATGACGAAGTCGAAAGTTGCGCCGCGCACCGTGCAGGATTGCGCGATGATGATGTTGCCGCCTGCGACCGATCCGATCCACGTCGTCAACGCGGCACCGCATCGCTGGGCCTCGCCGGGCAACGGGAATGGCGATCTTCCAACGAATCCTCAGGGAGACAGACGATGACCATCATGGACGGCGCCTATCGCCGAAGCGTGCAGCGCGCTCGCGGCAGCGATGTGCAGGCTGGGATCTGCCAGACGTTCCTGTTCTTGGTCTACAGTCTGGATGCCTTCGGCGCTTGGTCGCCGCAGACGATCGGAAGACTCGATGCCGGACTCCAGGACGATGTCTTGGCGATCATCCAGCATCTCCGCACCACACCATGGCGCCCGAACGGAGGTGCAGTGAAGTCGCTGGCCGAGCGGCGCGTCGGCTTCTGGCAATATCACTCCAGTATATGGGGATCCCGACAGCCTGGATGAAGAATTATCTGGAGTGACCCTCGGGGCGTTCATTGCGGCCGCATCCTTGATGAACGAGGCATGGGTCGGCAGACAACCAATGATAGGGGATTTCGAGGGAGCAGCGCCCCTTCGCCTGCTCGACGCGAAGCCGCCTGCGCATTGGCTAAGCTGCTTGCGCGCGAGCTCGCCCGGATTCATCATGCCGCCCCTCCAACTGATGAGCCGGAGCCCCAGGGATGAGGGTAGCGATCTACGCCAGATATTCGACCGACAAGCAGGAGCGCGTGTCGATCGCGGTGCAGAACGAGAATATGCGGGCGTTCATCGTGAAGCAAGGCTGGACCGAGGTCGCTGCCTATGCCGACGAGGCGATCACCGGCGCCGTCATCAAGCTGCGCCAAGGCATGACCGCACTCCTCCAGGCCGTCGAGCGCGGCGAGATCGACATCGTGCTCGCGGACGAGCTTGACCGCCTGTCGCGCAGCCAGTCGCAGACGCCGATGATCTTTGAGCGTTTGCAGTTTCTCGGCGTCCGCCTCCACACCATCGCCGAGGGCGAGATCACCCGGCTCCACGTCGGCCTCAAGGGCACGATGAACGCCGAGCAGCTGGCCGCGACCAGTCGCAAGACTCGTGACGCCATCGCCAAGCGCTTCCGCGACGGGCAGAATCCCGGCGGCCTCGCCTATGGCTATGCGCTCGACTTCGTACCCGACGCGCGCGGCGACCGTATACCAGGCCATCGAAAGATCGAGCCTGAGCAAGCCGAGACAGTGGTCTACATCTGCGAACAGTATGCCGGCGGCCGCTCGCCGCATGACATCGCCATCGAGCTGAACGGCCGCGGCATAGCCGGTCCGCGCGGCGGGCAATGGAGCGCGTCGACGATCAACGGCAACAAGGCGCGCGGCACCGGCATCCTCAACAACCGCCTCTATATCGGCGAGCCCGAGCATCAGCGGCAGACCTATCGGAAGGATCCGGAGACGGGTGCACGGCGTGCCTTCGCCAACCCAGCCGAACTCAAGCAGACGACCAGCGTCCCGCACCTCCGCATCCTGTCGGACGACCTCTGGCAGCGGGTGAAGGCGAGACAGGAGGCGGTCGCTAGGCCGCAGGCCGATCGTGATGGCGCGTCGCCCTTCTGGGCGAAGCGGCGGCCTCGCTACCTGCTCACTGGCAAGATCGTCTGCGGGGTTTGCGGATCGACCTACTCGAAGAACGGCAAGTTCCGCTCCGCCTGCCACGCAGCGACCAAGAAGGGTCCGTCCGCCTGCACCAATCGCCTGACCGTCCGGGTCGACGATCTTGAGCAGCAGGTGCTGTCGGCATTGCGTGACGACGTGATGCAGCCTGACGTGGTCGAGGCTTTTATCGACGAGTATATCCGCGAGCGAAACCGACTGTCCCGACAGCGCAGTGATGCGCGCGACGAGCGTGATGCCGAGCTGCGCGAATTGACCGCAGGCGTAGAGCGGTTGAAGACCGCGATCCTGAAGGGCGTCGATCCGTCGCTGTTCGCGACCGAGCTCAACCGGATGGGACGGCGCAAGTCCGAGCTGGAGGCAGAGCTCGCCGCAGTCGCCGACGTGACGCCGCCCGCGCTGCTCCATCCACGGCTGGCGCTCGTCTATCGCGCCAAGGTCGAGCGGCTGCTGGAGGCATTCGAGAGCGAGAGCGGGCGCGCCGAGGCGCAGGAGATCATCCGCGGTCTGATCGACGCGGTGGTGATGACGCCGGCGGATGGCGTGCTGCACGCCGAGCTGAAGGGCGATCTGGCGACGATGTTGGTGCTTGCGTCTGAAACGCGTCGAGCCCCGGAAGCATG
>NZ_CP029985.1:3102500-3345474 GCF_003355005.1 Sphingomonas sp. FARSPH
GAGCGCAGGTCCGGAAGCCGCACCGCCCAGGCGGGCGGCAGCGCGTCGGCGACGATGACGAGCGGCCGGCGATCCTGCTGCGCGCGGTTCCAGGCGTGGAAGACCGCGGGTTCCGCGACGCTTTCGGCATCGTCGATGATCGTGCCGCCGCTCTTCGCCGCGAAGATGCGTGCGAGCAGGCTGCGCCCCGACTTGCGCGGGCCGGTCAGCACCGCGGCCATCACCGGCCAGGTCCCCCAATGTTCGAGCGTGTGCGCCGCGCGCGCATTGGACGGCGTGATGAGGAAGGCGTCGTCGCGGGGATCGGCCGGCCAGCCGAGCGGCAGCGCGAGTTGGCTCATCCGGCGGGCTGCGTGTCGGGGGGAAGATTGGGCAATTGCAGCTGCGGCGCGCGCCGGATGCGCAACGTCTGCCCGGTGCCGCTGACCTGATAGCCGCGCACCTCCAGTGCCGCGCGCAGCGTGGCGGGATCGCCATCGTAGGTGACGCGCAACAGAGAGACGCCGCCGAGCGCGAGGCTGGTCGTCGTCGCGGCGCGCACACCCGGGATGCCGCGCAGCAACCCTTCGATATTGGCGACCGAGCTGGCGCCCGGCGTATCCGCCTGGACGACGATCGGGATGCCGGCGGAGGCGGGTGCGGTGTCGCCGACGATCTCCGCCAGCGTCTCGCCGCTCGCCGAATCGTCCCCCGGCGCGACGACGGGTTCGGGCGCGGGCGGTGGCGACAGGCTGGAGTCGGGATGCAGCGCGCCGCTGCGCAGCGCCTGCTGGTACACACCGTCCATCCGGGCGACGCCGGTATCGAGCAGTTGCGGCAGGCCAGCCGCGCTGCCGACGCGCAAGGTAAAGCTGCCAATCAGGTCGTTGTCGGGGCCGTGACGTGCCTGAAAGACGCCGATGATCGGACCGCCGGGATAGGAGCGATACAGGCGCACGACGGGGATCAGCACATCCGACGCGCCATATTGGTCGAGGATGGTCCGCCACCAGCCGCGCCCCGGACGAGAAATCTGGCCTGCGTTGAGCAGCAGCGAATCGGCGCCGCTGCCCGATGGCCGCACGTAGTCGATCGCGCTGTTGCCGGTGCGGAAGCGCGCCCAGGCTGCCTGCCACGCGCTCGGCTGTTCGAACACCGTCTCGACACCGCCCGACACCATCAGCGGCACCACGAGCATCGGACGCGAGCGATCGGCATAGGCACTGACGCCGAGTAGCGAGGCCGCGCGCGCGCGATTGAACAGCACGCCGAGCTTCGCGATGTAGCGCGTCGGCCCGATCTGTTCGTTCTCGATGACGATCCCCGACACCAATTGATCGAGCGTACCGTCGGAGACGAGGCCGCCGCCCGCGCCCAGACGCTGCGACAATTGCACCCACGCCTTGCGCTGGGCGAGACGCCAGCCGCCCAGCCGCGCGGCGTCCGCGGTCTTGGCGGCGACGTCGACGCTGACGCCGGACACCTCGTAATTGCCGGCGCTGTCGATCGGCGCGACGCCGCGCCCGCCCTCGATCTGGGCGAACGCGCCGGCGCCGGCGAGCAGCGCGGCGGCAGCGAGGAGGGTGAACGGGGACTTCGGACGCATCGTGCCGAGCCTTTTGGCGAAGCAGACGTGGAAATCCAAGCGCGATATGGCTAGGTGCGCCGCCATGAGCCACGAACCCGAAACGAACGCGCCCGATACGCCGGAAGCGAACGCGCCCTATACCTATGCCGATGCCGGGGTCTCGATCGCCGCGGGCAACGCTTTGGTCCGCGCGATCGGCCCCCTCGCCCGCGCGACGCGGCGGCCCGGCGCGGATGCCGACCTGGGCGGGTTCGGCGGGTTCTTCGACCTCAAGGCGGCGGGGTTCACCGATCCCCTGCTCGTCGCGGCGAACGACGGCGTCGGCACCAAGCTGAAGCTCGCGATCGAATGGGATCGTCATGAGGGCGTCGGCATCGACCTGGTCGCGATGTGCGCCAACGACCTGATCGTGCAGGGTGCCGAGCCTTTGTTCTTCCTCGATTATTACGCGACCGGGAAGCTCGACAACGCCATCGCCGAACGCGTCGTCGCCTCGATCGCGGAAGGATGCCGCCAGGCGGGATGCGCGCTGATCGGTGGCGAGACCGCGGAAATGCCGGGCATGTATGCGGATGGCGATTACGACCTCGCCGGCTTCTGCGTCGGGGCGGTCGAGCGCGACCGGGTGCTGACCGGGCGCGACATCGCAGCGGGCGACGTCATCCTCGGCCTTGCCTCTACCGGCGTCCATTCCAACGGCTATTCGCTCGTCCGCCGCCTTGGCACGGACAAGGGCTGGCGGCTCGACCGGCCGGCGCTGTTCGATTCGGACCGGCTGCTTATTGACGCGCTGATGGCGCCGACGCGCATCTATGTCGCCAGTCTGTTGCCGCTGGTCAAGGCGGGGCGGATCAGGGGTCTGGCGCATATCACCGGCGGCGGCCTGCTGGAGAATATTCCGCGCGTCCTGCCCGACGGCGCGCATGCGGTCGTCGATGCCGATGCGTGGGAGCAGCCGCGGCTGATGGCGTTTCTGCAGGCGCAGGGCGGGATCGAGCCCGAGGAGATGGCGCGCACGTTCAACTGCGGGATCGGCATGGCGGTGATCGTCGCGGCCGATGCGGCGGACGCGGTCGCCGAGACGCTGTCGCAGGCGGGCGAGACGGTGCACCGGATCGGCCGGGTCGAGGCGGGCCCGCGCGGCTGTACCGTACGCGGATCGACGGAAACCTGGTCGGCGCGCGCGGACTGGACCGCGACGCATCACCACGGCTGAGCCGATGAAGCGCGTCGGCATCCTGATCTCCGGCCGGGGATCGAACATGATGGCGCTGGTCGAAGCGGGGATCGACGTCGCGCTCGTCGCGTCGGACAAGCCAGATGCCGCCGGCCTCGGCTGGGCGCGCGCGCGCGGCCTGGCGACCTTCGCGTTGTCGCCGAAGGGGATCGGCAAGCCCGCCTATGAAGCCGCGATAGACGCCGCGCTACGCGAGGCGGGGGTCGAGGTGATCGCGCTGGCGGGATACATGCGGCTGCTGTCCGACGATTTCGTCGCGCGCTGGCGCGGGCGGATCGTCAACATCCACCCGTCTTTATTGCCTAAATACAAGGGGTTGGACACGCATGCCCGCGCGATCGCCGCGGGCGATACGGTCGCGGGCTGTTCGGTCCACATCGTGACCGAGGAACTGGACGGCGGCGCATTGCTTGGACAGGCGGAGGTGCCGGTGCTGCCCGGCGACACGCCCGATGCGCTCGCCGCGCGGGTGCTGCTCGCCGAGCATCGCCTGTACCCGGACGTGCTGAAGGAGTTCGCCAGCCGATGACCGACCCGATCGACCGTATCCGCGCCATCGCCCTCGTCCTGCCCGAGAGCGAGGAGCGCGAAAGCCACGGCCAGCCGACGTTCTTCGTCGCGGGCAAGCAATTCGCGCAATTCCGCGACGACCATCACGGCGATGGCCGCACCGTGGTCTGCGTGCGGACGAGCGGCGCCGACGAGCAAGCGATGCTGATCGAGGCGGCGCCGGCGACCTATTCCAGCCCCGCCTATCTGGGCACGAAGGGGTGGGTCGCGATCGATCTGTCGGGCGAGGCGGACTGGACCCTGGTCGAAGACCGTATCGCGCGCAGCTGGGAATTGACCGCGCCTGCCGCGCTGCTCGAGGCGGGCGGCCGGTGAGCGAAACCGCGGATCAGGCGCGCACGCGGCGGCGCTGGATCACGCTCGCCGAAGTCGTGGCGGTGGCGGGCGTGCTGATCGCCGCGCTGACGCTGTACCTCAACTTTGCGGATCGCCGCGCGGACCAGGCGGACAAGGCCGCTGCCGCGGCGAAGGATGCGGTGGCGCAGGCGCGTGTCGAACTGGCCGGCACCGTCGACGGCGGCACGATCGCCCTGAAGGACCCGCGCCACGACATCACCGATACGACGATCCTGTTTCCCAAGGCGCTCGGCGTCGGCAAGCAGAGCCCGGTCGAGCCGCGGATCGACGACGCGGTATTCCGCCGGCCGCTGCTGAAACTGACCGACGGCGGGCCGGATGCGCAAACCGGCCGCCTGCCCGTGCTGATCACCACGCGGTTCTGGGATGGCGACAGGACGCGCAGCGCGCGGGGCATCTACGACATCGTCTGGCGGACGCACGGCCGCCGCTTCTTCGGCCGCGCGCTGACGCTGGAGGGGTTCCGCCTGCGTCAGACCGGCGGCGACGCCGCGGCGCTGGAGCGCGCCTGGGCCGCGGTGAAACCCGCGGCGCGCCAGTCCTGACCTTTACGGCGTCCTGATCGCTCAGGCCGGGCGACGCCGCAGCAGGGCGGTGCGCAGGCACTGACAGACCAGTTCGTCGCGCTGGTTGCGCATATCGTGGCGAAAGGTGACCAGCCCGGCGTCGGGCCGCGACTTGCTGTCGCGCAGTTCCATGACCTCCGTCTCGGCGCGCAGCGTGTCGCCGAGGAACACGGGCTTGGGCATCACCAGTTTGTCGTAGCCGAGATTGGCGACGAGCGTGCCGAGCGTCGTGTCGCCCACCGACAGGCCGACCATCAGCGCGAAGGTGAAGGTGCCGTTGACGAGGATCTGCCCGAACTCGCTGGCGCGCGCGGCCTCGGCATCGAGGTGCAGCGGCTGCGGATTGTGCGTCATCGTCGAGAAGAGCAGATTGTCCGTCTCCGTCACGGTGCGGCGGATGTCGTGCGCGATCCGGTCGCCGACCCGCCATTCGTCGTAGAAGCGCCCCGCCATCAGTCGTCCTTCTCGATCCGCACCAGCATCACGCCCTCCGTCACCTGGCCGCCGACCGCGGCGTCGAGCGCGGCGACCGTGCCCGCGAAGGGGGCGGTCAGGCTGTGCTCCATCTTCATCGCCTCGAGCGTGACGAGCTTCTGCCCCGCCACGACCGTGTCCCCCGCCGCGACGTCGACCGCGATGACGCGGCCCGGCATGGGGGCGAGGATGACGCCGTCGGCGCTGCCGCCCGCGCCCTTGGCCGCGGCGCGCCATGGCGTCACCTGCCACGTCTGGCCGCCTTCGGAGACAAGCAGGCGGGGGATCGCCGGCCCCGTAGCGGCGGGCGCGTCGGTGAAGTCGACCTCGACCCGCTCGCCGCCGACGTCGAGCCGCGCGATCCGGCGCGCGGGCGCGTTCAAGCGGAAGCCGCCGAGCGCGCCGGCGCCGGCGATCGCGGCGGCGGCATCGACCAACGCCTCCTCGCTCGGCAGCGCGGGCGGCATCAGCGCTTCGCCCTCGCGCGCGATCAGGCCGGTATCGACGGTCCCTGCGACGAAATCCGGGTGGTCGAGCGCCTCGACAAGGAAGCCGGCATTGGTGCGCAGCGGCCAGACGATCGCCTCGTCCAGCGTGTCGGCGAGCATTTCGCGCGCCTCCTCGCGGGTCTCGCCATGCGCGATCAGCTTGGCGATCATCGGGTCGTAGAAGGGCGTGATGCTCGCCCCCTGCTCCACCCCGGTATCGATCCGCACCCCGGTTTCGGCCGGATCGCCGAGGTCAAAGGCGTCGAGCCGGCCGATCGAGGGCAGGAAGCCCTTCGCCGGGTCCTCCGCATAGAGGCGCGCCTCGATCGCGTGGCCGTGGATCGCAAGCTCGCTCTGCGTGCAGGGCAAGGGTTCGCCGCTCGCGACGCGCAACTGCCATTCGACGAGGTCCTGCCCGGTGATCGCCTCGGTCACGGGATGCTCGACCTGCAACCGCGTGTTCATCTCCATGAACCAGATGCGGTCGGCGCGCAGCCCCTCGCTCGCGTCGGCGATGAATTCGATGGTGCCCGCGCCGACATAATCAACCGCCTGCGCGGCGCGCACCGCGGCGTCGCAGACCGAGGCGCGCGTCGCGGCATCCATGCCGGGCGCAGGCGCTTCCTCGATCACCTTCTGGTGACGGCGCTGCAGCGAGCAGTCGCGCTCGAACAGATGGACGACATGGCCGTGCGTATCGCCGAACACCTGCACCTCGATATGGCGGGGCGAGAGGATGTATTTCTCGATCAGGACACGGTCGTCGCCGAAGGAGGCGGCGGCCTCGCGGCGGCAGCTCGCCAGCGCGTCCGCGAAGTCGGCGGGATCGTCGACGCGGCGCATGCCCTTGCCGCCGCCGCCCGCGACCGCCTTGATGAGCACGGGATAGCCGATCGTATCGGCTTCGCGGGCAAGCCTTGCCGCATCCTGGTCCTCGCCGAGGTAGCCCGGCGTGACCGGCACGCCGGCGGCGATCATCCGCGCCTTGGCGGCGTCCTTCAGCCCCATCGCGCGGATGCTCGCGGGCGGCGCGCCGACCCAGACGAGGCCGGCGGCGATCACCGCTTCAGCGAAGTCGGCGTTCTCGCTGAGGAAGCCATAGCCGGGATGGATGGCCTGCGCGCCGCTGTCCTTCGCCGCCGCGACGATCCGGTCGCCGACGAGATAGCTTTCGCGCGCTGCGGCGGGGCCGATGTGAACCGCCTCGTCCGCCTCGCGCACGTGCAGCGCGCTCGCATCGGCGTCGGAATAGACCGCGACGGTGCGGATGCCGAGCCGGCGCGCGGTGCGGATGATGCGGCAGGCGATCTCGCCGCGATTGGCGATGAGGAGGGACTGGATCATGGACTATCTTTCACTCCTCCCTGAGCTATGCTCGGGGAGGGGGACCGCGACGCGAAGCGTCGTGGTGGAGGGGCTGAAGCGATGCTGGACAAGCCGGGCAAGACGGTTCAGGCGGCACGGGCGCTCCGACGCATGCTGACGCCGCCGGAAGCAGCTTTGTGGGCCATCCTGCGGACGCGGCCCGCAGGCCTCAAGTTTCGGCGGCAGCATCCGGCGGGACCCTATGTGCTGGATTTTTACTGCGCCGCGGCGCGACTCGCGGTCGAGGTCGATGGAAGCGCACATGATTTCGCAGATCGACCCGAGCGGGACGAGCGGCGCGATAGCGTGCTCGCGGCGCATGGCGTCGAGACGTTGCGGGTTCCGGCCGTGGAAGTCATGCGCGACCCGGATGCCGTGTTGCGACACATTCTGGCGGCTGCGGCGCGGCACATGCCCCTCCACCACCGGCCTTCGGCCGGCGGTCCCCCTCCCCAAGCGGAGCTTGGGGAGGATCGCGCGGAGTAAGCCGCAGCCCCGCATCACATCCGGAACACGCCGAAGCGCGGGGCTTCGGGGATGGGGGCGTTGAGGCAGGCGTCGAGTGCCAGGGCGAGGACGTCGCGGGTCTGCGCGGGGTCGATGATGCCGTCGTCCCACAGCCGTGCGGTGGCGTGCCAGGGATTGCCCTCGTCCTCGTATTTCGCGCGGATCGGGGCCTTGAACGCCTCCGCCTCGTCGGGCGACCAGCTCTCGGCGTCGCGGTGGACCGTTGCCAGCACGCTCGCCGCCTGTTCGCCGCCCATCACGCTGATCCGGCTGTTGGGCCAGGTGAACAGGAAGCGCGGCGAATAGGCGCGGCCGCACATGCCGTAACTGCCCGCGCCGAAGCTGCCGCCGATCAGGACCGTGATCTTCGGCACGCTGGCGGTCGCGACGGCGGTGACGAGCTTTGCGCCATGTTTCGCAATGCCTTCCGCCTCATACTTGCCACCGACCATGAAGCCGGAGATGTTCTGGAGGAACAGCAAAGGCACGCGGCGCTGGCAGGCGAGTTCGATGAAATGCGCGCCCTTTTGCGCGCTTTCGCTGAACAGCACGCCGTTGTTGGCGAGGATCGCGACCGGCAGTCCGTGGATATGCGCGAAGCCGCAGACCAGCGAGGCGCCGTACAGCGCCTTGAATTCGTGGAACTTCGACCCGTCGACCAGCCGCGCGATCACCTCGTGCACGTCGTATGGCGCGCGGACGTCCTGCGGGATCAGGCCGTAGAGCTCCTCGATCGGATAGAGCGGGTCGCGCGGATCGACACGGTTGACCGTCGCGGGCATCTGCGGCGGCAGCGTCGCGACGATATCGCGCACGATCGTCAGCGCATGGTCGTCATCCTCCGCGACATGGTCGACGACGCCCGAGCGGCGCCCGTGCGTGTCCGCGCCGCCGAGATCCTCGGCGCTGATCACCTCCCCCGTCGCCGCCTTCACCAGCGGAGGGCCGGCGAGGAAGATCGTCCCCTGCCCCGCCACGATCACCGTCTCGTCGGACATCGCCGGGACATAGGCCCCGCCCGCGGTGCAGCTGCCCATGACGCAGGCGATCTGCGGGATGCCCAGCGACGACATGGTCGCCTGGTTGAAGAAGATGCGGCCGAAGTGGTCGCGGTCCGGAAACACCTCCGCCTGGTGCGGCAGGTTGGCGCCACCCGAATCGACAAGGTAGATGCACGGCAGGCGGTTTTCCTGCGCGATCTCCTGCGCGCGCAGATGCTTCTTGACGGTCAGCGGGTAATAGGTGCCGCCCTTCACCGTCGCATCGTTGCAGACGATCATCACCTGCCGGCTCGACACGCGGCCGATGCCGACGATCAGCCCGGCGCCGGGCACTTCGCCGTCGTAGAGGTCGTTGGCGGCAAGCTGGCCGATCTCGAGGAACGCGCTGCCGGGATCGAGCAGGCGCTCAACGCGGTCGCGGGGCAGCAGTTTGCCGCGGCTGGTGTGGCGCTCGCGCGCCTTGTCGCTGCCGCCCAGCGCGGCACGCGCGACGTCAGCGCGCAGGCGGTCGGCGAGCGCGCGGTTGTGCGCGGCGAGCGCGGGGTCGACTGGGGCGGTGGTGGTGATGACGGGGGCGCTCAACGTCCCTCTCCCATCGGGAGAGGGAGGGAGGCGCGCAGCGCCGGAAGGGTGAGGGCGGGGCGCTGGCTGCCCTCACCCTTCCCACGCGCTGACGCGCGCGGGCCCCTTCCCTCTCCCGTTGGGAGAGGGACAGTCACTGCGCCACCTTCGGCGCGGCGCCGATCAGTTCGCGGCCGATCAGCATGCGGCGGATTTCGTTCGTACCCGCGCCGATGTCGAGCAATTTGGCGTCGCGCATGAAGCGTTCGACGGGCCAGTCCTTGGTATAGCCCGCGCCGCCGAGCGCCTGGATAGCTTCCAACGACACCTTCACCGCATTCTCGCTTGCGTAGAGGATCGCGCCCGCCGCGTCGAAGCGCGTCGTCTTGCCCGCGTCGCAGCTCTTCGCCACCGCATAGACATAGGCGCGCGCCGAATTGAGCGCGACGTACATGTCGGCGACTTTGGCCTGCATCAGCTGGAACTGGCCAATCGGCTGACCGAACTGCTTGCGCTCGCGGACATAGGGAATGACGACGTCGAGGCACGCCTGCATGATGCCGAGCTGGATCGCGGCGAGCACCGCGCGCTCGTAATCGAGCCCGCTCATCAGCACGCCGACGCCGCCATTGAGCGGCCCCATGACGTTCTCATGCGGCACTTCGCAGCCGTCGAAGACCAGCTCCGCGGTCGGCGAGCCGCGCATGCCCATCTTGTCGATCTTCTGCCCGATCGAGAAACCGGGCATGTCCTTTTCGATCAGGAAGGCGGTGATGCCGCGGCTCCCCTCGCCCGTCTTGGCGTAGACGATGAGCGTGTCGGCATAGGCCGCGTTGGTGATCCAGAATTTCGTGCCGTCGAGCACCCAGCCGCGATCGGTTTCGCGCGCGCGCAGCTTCATCGAGACGACGTCGGACCCGGCATTTGCTTCCGACATCGCGAGGCTGCCGACATGCTCGCCGGAGATCAGCTTGGGCAGATATTTCGCCTTCTGCTCCGGGTTCGCCCAGCGGCGGATCTGGTTGACGCACAGGTTCGAATGCGCGCCGTAACTGAGGCCGATCGAGCCGGACGCGCGCGACACCTCCTCGACTGCGATGACATGTTCGAGATAGCCGAGGCCGAGGCCGCCGTCCGCCTCCTCGACGGTGATGCCGTGCAGGCCGAGCTCGCCCATCGCGGGCCACAGCTCATCGCGGGGGAACCAGTCGTCGGCGTCGATCTTCGCCGCGAGCGGCGCGATCCGGTCGGTCGCGAAACGCCGCGTGCTTTCGCGGATCATGTCCGCGGCTTCGCCCAGCGCGAAATCGAAATCGGGTGTCAAAACGCCACCTCTCCAAAAATATCGTTTCAAATGCGACTAGCAGCGTCCGCGCCGCGATCAACCCTTTGCCGCGCAAGCGGCGGGTTGCGAGCGCGGCGGACGCGGCCTAACCGGGCGGCACAGTTCATGGACCGGAGCCCCAGGATGAAGACCCGTGCCGCCGTCGCGTTCGAGGCGAAACAGCCGCTGGAGATCGTCGAACTCGACCTCGAAGGCCCGAAGGCAGGCGAGGTGCTGGTCGAGATCAAGGCGACGGGCATCTGCCACACCGACGCCTACACGCTCGATGGCCTCGACAGCGAGGGGCTGTTCCCGAGCGTGCTCGGCCACGAGGGATGCGGCATCGTGCGCGAGGTCGGCGCGGGCGTGACCAGCGTCGCGATCGGCGACCACGTCATCCCGCTGTACACGCCCGAATGCCGCCAGTGTAAGTCGTGCCTCAGCCAGAAGACCAACCTGTGCACCGCGATCCGCGCGACGCAGGGCAAGGGGCTGATGCCCGACGGCACGACGCGCTTCAGCTACAAGGGGCAGCCGATCTTCCATTACATGGGCTGTTCGACCTTCTCGAACTTCACCGTGCTGCCCGAGATCGCGGTCGCGAAGATCCGCGAGGACGCGCCGTTCGACACCACCTGCTACGTCGGGTGCGGCGTCACCACCGGCGTCGGCGCGGTGGTCAACACCGCCAAGGTCCAGCCGGGAGAGAATATCGTCGTCTTCGGCCTCGGCGGCATCGGGCTCAACGTTATCCAGGGTGCCAAGCTCGCGGGCGCATCGCGGATCATCGGCGTCGACATCAATCCCGACCGTGAGGAATGGGGCCGCCGTTTCGGCATGACGCACTTCCTGAATTCCAGTGGCTTGTCGCGCGAGGAGACGATCGCGGCGCTGCTCGCGCTGACCGACGGCGGCGCGGACTATACCTTCGACGCGACCGGCAACACGGAGGTGATGCGCACCGCGCTCGAGGCGTGCCACCGCGGCTGGGGTACGTCGATCATCATCGGCGTCGCCGAAGCGGGCAAGGAGATCGCGACGCGCCCCTTCCAGCTGGTCACCGGGCGCAACTGGCGCGGCACCGCGTTTGGCGGGGCGCGCGGGCGGACCGATACGCCCAAGATCGTCGACTGGTATATGAACGGTCTGATCGAGATCGATCCGATGATCACGCATCGCCTGTCGCTCGATGAAATCAACACGGGCTTCGACCTGATGCATGCGGGCGAATCGATCCGCAGCGTCGTAATCTACTAAACGGGGAGGACATAGATGTTCAGTCATGTGATGCTTGGCGCGAACGATCTGGATGCGTCGAAGGCGTTCTACGATGCCGCGCTCGGCGCGCTTGGAACGGCGCCCGGCCGCGGCGACGACAAGGGGCGCGTGCTGTACGCCAGTGGCGGTGCGCTGTTCATGCTGACGCGGCCGATCGACGGCAATCCCGCGTGCCATGCCAACGGCGGCACGATCGGCTTCCGCGCGAAGGACACCGCCGCGATCGACGCGTGGCATGCCGCGGGGCTCGCCCATGGGGGCACCGCCTGCGAGGACCCGCCCGGCTGGCGCGAGACGCCCTTCGGCGGCCTGTATCTCGCCTATCTGCGCGATCCCGCAGGCAACAAGGTGTGCGCGGCATTCCGCGAACCGCGCTGATGGACACGGTTTCGACCGCCCGCTCGCATGGCGGGACGCAGGGCGTCTATCGCCACGCGAGTGCGGCGACGGGCACGGACATGACGTTTTCGGTGTTCGTGCCCGACCATGCGCCGGGCGCGACGATGCCCGTCGTCTGGTATCTGTCGGGCCTGACCTGCACGCACGCCAACGTCACCGACAAGGGCGAGTATCGGCGCGCCTGCGCCGAGCACGGCCTGATCTTCGTCGCGCCGGATACCAGCCCGCGCGGGGACGGCGTCGCCGACGATCCCGCCGGCGCTTATGACTTCGGGCTGGGCGCCGGCTTCTACGTCGATGCGACCGAGGCGCCCTATGCGGCGCATTATCGCATGTGGTCGTATGTCACCGGGGAACTGCCCGCGCTGATCGGCGGTGCCTTTCCGGCGGATATGGCGCGCCAGTCGATCATGGGCCATTCGATGGGCGGCCACGGCGCGCTGACGATCGGGCTGACCCATCCCGACCGGTACAAGGCGGTGTCCGCCTTCGCGCCGATCGTCGCGCCCGGACAGGTGCCGTGGGGGGAAAAGGCGCTGGGCGGTTATCTGGGGCCGGACCGTGCGGCGTGGCGGCGGCACGATGCGGTCGCGCTGATCGAGGATGGCGCGCGTGTGCCGGCGCTGCTGGTCGATCAGGGCGATGCGGACCAGTTTCTCACCGAGCAGTTGAAACCGCATCTGCTCGCGGCGGCGTGCGAACAGGCGGGGATCGACCTGACGCTGCGGATGCAGCCGAGGTATGACCACAGCTATCTGTTCGTCTCGACCTTCATGGCGGACCAGCTAGCCTGGCACGCAGCGCGGCTTGATTGACGAGCGGCCGAGCTGAGTATCAGAGGTCGCGTGCGTAGACGCGGTCGCCGCACCAGGTATCGCCGACCTTGAAGCGGCGTTCCGCGACGACTGCGAACCCCTGCCGTTCGTAGAAGGCGCGCGCCCGCGCGTTGCCCGCGAAGACGCCGAGCAGCATGCGCGTCGCGCCCAGCGCCCGCGCATCGTCGATCGCGCGCGCCATCAGCGCGTTGCCGAGGCCGGTGCCGCGGGTGGTCGACAAGGTGTAGATGCGGCGCAGCTCGATGTCCCCGGGGCGCGTTTCGCCTACCTCTTCGGGCGGGGTCAGCAAGCTATAGCCGACCGGCGCGTGGCCGATGGCGTGTTCCGCGATCGTCAGGACGCTTGCCGGATCCGCGCTCCACGCGGCGAAGCGCGCGATACTGCTCTTGGCGGAGAGATGCGCAAGGATGTCCGGTCCGGCCAGCACGCCCGCGAAAGTTTCGAGGAAGCTGGCCTGCGCGACGAGCGCGACCGCGGGCGCATCCTCCGGGGACGCACGCCGCAGCCGCCATTCGGCCATCAGCCCCGGATCAGCCAACGATCTCTTCAGGCTTGAAGAAATAGGCGATCTCGATCTCGGCATTCTCGTCCGAATCCGAACCGTGGACGGTGTTCGCCTCGATCGATTCGGCCAGTTCCTTACGGATCGTGCCCGGCTCGGCGTTGGCGGGGTTGGTCGCGCCCATGATGTCGCGGTTGCGTTGCATCGCGTTTTCGCCCTCGAGCACCTGCACGACGACGGGGCCGGAGATCATGAATTCGACGAGGTCGTTGAAGAACGGACGCTCCTTGTGCACCGCGTAGAAGCCCTCGGCCTGCTCGCGGGTCATGTGGATGCGCTTCGACGCGACGACGCGCAGGCCGGCATCCTCCAGCATCTTGGTGACCGCGCCGGTCAGGTTGCGGCGGGTGGCGTCGGGCTTGATGATCGAGAAGGTACGGTTCGCGGCCATGATGGTCACGGAGCTCCTGTGGTTGGGCGGTCGTTGGGAAGTGGCGCCGCCCTAGTGGCCGTCGCGGGACTTGGCAACAATCGCGATCAGGCGGCGCGTTCCCAGCGCCCCGCGTCGCTCTGCTTCCAGTAGCGGCGCTCGACCCCGTCCGTCTCGGCAAGGCCGCGCCAGGCGCCGCGCGCGGCCTCGATATGGTCATCCGCGAAGAAATGGAACGCGCGCTCGAACCCCAGCGCCTCCATGCGCCAGCGGCCGTCGACCAGTGCGATGTGGCGGGCGCCGTTCGCGGCATCGGGCGTCGCCGCGATCAGAACCGGCTGGCGGGCATCGTCGCCGGTGCCCGCCAGCGCGTGCGGCAGGAAGCTGTCCAGCGTGTAGCTCCACAGCAATCGGTCGAGGTGCGCGCGCTGCTCCGCATCGTCGGCGACGATGAGCAACCGCGCGCCGCTCGCGACCACCTTTTCGGCGATCTGCGGCAGCGCGCGGTCGAGCGGCGTCGTGGTCAAATGGTAGAAATCGACCTGCATCAACGCTCGAAGTTCGCCGCGACGAACCGGTCGAGCAGCCGCACGCCGTACCCGGTCGCGCCCTTGTCGTGGTGGCTGCCCGGCTTGTCCGCCCAGACGGTGCCGGCGATGTCGAGGTGCGCCCACTTCACGCCGTCGTCGATGAAGCGCTTGATGAACTGCGCCGCGGTGATCGATCCCGCGCCGCGCGGCCCCACGTTCTTCATGTCCGCGATCGGGCTGTCGATCAGCTTGTCATAGGCGTCCGACATCGGCAGGCGCCACAGTTTGTCGCCGCTGTCGCGACCCGCCGCCAGCAACTGCTCGCCCAGCGTATCGTCGTTGGTGAACAGGCCGGCATGTTCGTGACCCAGGCTGATGATCATCGCGCCCGTCAGCGTGGCGAGATCGATCAGCGTCGTCGGCTTGAACGTCGCCTGCGTCCAGGTGATCGCGTCCGCAAGCACCAGCCGCCCTTCCGCGTCGGTGTTGATGACCTCGATCGTCTGGCCGGACATCGACGTCACGACGTCGCCGGGCCGCTGCGCATTGCCGTCGGGCATGTTCTCGACGAGGCCGCAGACGCCGACGACATTGACCTTCGCCTTGCGCAGCGCCAGCGCCTTCATGACGCCGGCGACCGCGCCCGCGCCGCCCATGTCCCACTTCATGTCTTCCATACCGGCGGCGGGCTTGATCGAGATGCCGCCGGTGTCGAAGGTGACGCCCTTGCCGACGAAGGCGATCGTCGGCGCGCCCTCGCCGCCGCCGTTCCACTTCATCGCGAGGATGCGGCCGTCGCGCACCGAACCCTGGCTGACGCCGAGCAGCGAGCCCATGCCGAGTTCGCGCATCGCCGCCTCGTCCAGCACGGTGATGTCGAGACCGAGGCCGTCGGTTTCCTTGCGGACGTGGTCGACGAAGCTTTCCGGGTAGAGGATGTTGGGCGGCAGCGTGACGAGCGTGCGGGTCAGCGCCATGCCCGCGGTCACCGCTGCGGCATCCCCCCAGGCGGCATCGACGCCCTGCAGTGCGCCGGCGATGGTGACGACGGCCAGCGTCGGCTTCTGCTTTTCGGGCAGTTTGGTGCGATAAATGTCGTATCGCCACGCACGCTGCGCCGCGGTCGCGGCCAGCGCGGAGACCGCCGCCGCCGACGCGCCGGTGCCGGTCACGTCGATCGTCAGGTCGGTGACGCCGGAGGTCAGCAGCTTCGCGACGAGCGCGCCGCCCGCCTTTTGCCAGTCCGCCTCGCCGCCTTCCCCGGTGCCGACGAGCAGCAGGCGGCGCGCGCCGCCGGCCGACGGCACGAACAGGTCGACCAATGCGCCCGATTCGCCTTCGAACCGCGCCGCCTTCGCGGCGGCGGCGATCAGCGCGCCGGCGCCGTCACGGTCGGGCAGTCCGCCACCCTTGGCAACGGGGACCGCGACGACGGCGGCGTCGGGCGCGACGGCGGGGGCAAAACGAACGTCCATGCGAACCAATCCTGTCTCTTATCGTTGAGCGCGTGATCTAGGACCGGCTGGCCGCGAGCACAACGATTGCAGGGTCGCGCGGGTGATGCGATAGGCGGGCGTTGCGACACCGATCAGGGCGGTGCGCATCCGCGCTGGTAAAAGGGTGAGTTCACATCGTCGTGTCGCGTCTGCACCTTCTCGCCGGCTGTGCGCTGCCGCTCGTCCTCGTTGCCGCGCCCGCCGCCGCGCAGTCGCTGGGCGACCGGCCCGTCGCCCCCGCACCGCTGTCGGACCCGGCGCTGGCCCAGCCCGTGCCGCCGCCGGCGGAGGGCGAGGACCAGATCCGCTTCAGCGCCGACGCGCTGGAATATGACACCAACACCGACATCGTCACCGCGACGGGTGCGGTGCGCATGTACCGCGAGACGGAGCGGCTGCGCGCCGATCGCGTCGTCTGGAACCGCAAGACAGGCCGCGTCACCGCGACCGGCAACATCGCGGTCACCAACCCGCAGGGAGACACTGCGTACGGCGATTCGATCGAACTGACCGATTCGCTGAAGGACGGCGTCGTCGACAACATGCTGATCGTGCTCAACCGTGGCGGCCGGCTCGCCGCGCAAAAGGGCACGCGCGACGCGAACGGCGTCGTCGAACTGCAGACCGCAGCCTATACGCCGTGCGCCGTCGAAACCGCGGCGGGATGCCCGAAAGAGCCGTCGTGGAAGATCACGGCGGTGCGCATCACCTATCGCCCCGATCGCCAGCGGCTGTATTACGGCGGCGGTTCGTTCCACCTGTTCGGCCTGCCCGCGCTGCCGCTGCCCGCCTTTTCGACGCCCGTCGGCGGCGGGTCGGAAAGCGGGCTGCTGATGCCCGATTTCCAGGTCAGCCAGTCGAACGGACTGGAACTGATCGCGCCCTATTACGTCAAGCTCGCCCCCAACAAGGGGCTGACGCTGACGCCGCACATCTTCTCCAGCGAAGTGCCGATGATGCAGGCACAATATGAGGCGCTGGGTCAGACGGGCGCGTTCCGCATCACCGGCTATGCCACCGAGAGCCGGCGCAGCGACGATCTCATCACCAATAACCCGACCCAGACCGAGCGCGCGTTCCGCGGCTATCTGGACGGTGTTGCCCGGTATCAGCTGTCGCCCGACTGGACGGCGAGCGGCTCGCTGCGGCTGACGACCGACCCGACGTTCCTGCGTCGCTACGACATCTCGCGCGACGACCGGCTGCGCACGACAGCGTCGCTCGAGCATATCGACGCGAACAGCTATTTCGCGATCACCGGCTGGTACGTGCAGACGCTGCGCGTCGGCGACATCCAGGGGCGCCAGGCGATCGCGTTGCCCGCGATCGATTACCGTCAGCGGCTCGACGTGCTGGGCGGCAAGCTGCAGCTGCAGGGCAACACGCTCGCGATCTCGCGGCCGGAGGGCCAGGATACGCAGCGCGCGTTCGTGTCGGGTCAATGGGACCTGCGGCGCCTGACCAACTGGGGTCAGGAAGTGACGCTGACCGGCTATGCCCGCGCCGACGTGTACAACACCAGCAACATCGATAGCACGACGGTCGCCAGCTATCGCGGGCTCGACGGATTTCACGGTCGCGCGATCGCGGCGGTCGCCGCCGACGTCAAATGGCCGTTCGTCGGCAGTTTTCTGGGCGGGACGCAGGTGCTGACGCCGCGGGTGCAGATCGTCGCTTCGCCCAAGGTCGCGAACCTGGAGGTTCCCAACGAGGACGCGCGCGCGATCGACCTGGAGGATTCGAACCTGTTCGCGCTCAATCGCTTCGCGGGCTACGACCGGTTCGAGGATACCAGCCGCGTGACCTATGGCGCGCAGTGGATGGTCAACGTGCCGGGCGTGTCGTTCGACGCGGTGATCGGCCAGAGCTATCGCCTGTCGGAACGGCCGACCATCCTGCCGCAGGGCACCGGCCTGTCCGATCGCTTTTCGGACATCGTCGGACGGACCGTGCTGCGTATCCACGATTTCGTGTCGATCACCCATCGCTACCGCCTCGACAAGGACAGTTTCGCGGTGCGCCGCAACGAGCTGGACGCGACGGTCGGCTCGCGCAGCACGTACGTGCTCGTCGGCTATCTCCGGCTCAATCGCAATATCACCCCCAGCATCGAGGATCTGCAGGATCGCGAGGAACTTCGCCTGGGCGGGCGGGTGCAGTTCACGCGCTTCTGGTCCGCGTTCGGGTCGACCGTCATCGACCTGACCGATAAAGCGGAAGACCCGCTGTCGCTGGCGGACGGATTCTCGCCCGTGCGGCACCGGCTGGGCGTGCAATATGAGGACGAATGCCTTCGCCTCGGCCTGACGTGGCGGCGGACGTACCAGGACACCGGCGATGCGCGCGGCGGCAACGCCTTCCTGTTGACGCTGGCGTTGAAGAACATCGGCCGCTAAGCCCGCATTCAGCCGGCCATGGGCATGGGGCGGATCACGGCGCGCGAACGGGCGCGCCCAGCTGTAGGATAACGGGAACACGTGACGCATCGAATTCGACCGGCGGCCCGGCTGGGCCGGATCATGGGCTGGGTGGCGCTGACGGCGATGACCGGCAGTGCGGTGGCGCAGACCGTGCAGGACCAGAGAACGCCCGACACCGCGCTCGACATCCCGGCCAACCTGCAGATTTTCGGCAAGCTCGACCCCAACGTCCGTAAGCCGACCGCGATCGTCAACGATTACGTCATCACGGGGACGGACGTCGACCAGCGTCTGGCACTGACGCTGCTGACCAACGGCGCGGCCAAGCCGCCGCCCGAACAGCTCGACCAGATCAAATTGCAGATCCTGCGCCAGCTGATCGACGAGACGCTGGAAATCCAGGAAGCCAAGTCCGCCGACATCACTGTGACGGCGGCAGAGATCGATCAGAGCATCGCCGGCGTCGCCAAGCGCGCGGGCAAGACGCCGGAGCAGTTCCGCGTCGAACTGCGCAAGGCGGGATCGTCCGAACGCTCGCTGCGCCGCGCGATCGAGGGCGAGCTGGCCTGGAGCCGCTACCTGCGCCGCAAGGTCGAACCGTTCGTCAACGTCGGTGACGAAGAGGTGAAGGCGATCATCGACCGGCTTCAAGCCGCCAAGGGCGCGGAGGAATATCACCTCCAGGAAATCTATCTGAGCGCCAACGACGCCAATCGCGAACAGATTGCGGCGAACGCGCGCCAGATCATCGGCGAATTGCAGAAGGGGCAGCAGCCCTTCGAATTCTACGCGAAAAGCTATTCCGAAGCCTCGACCAAGGCGGTCGGCGGCGATCTCGGCTGGCTGCGTCTCGCGACGCTGCCGCAGCCGCTGGCCGAGGCCGCGCAACAGATGCAGGTCGGGCAGGTCGCGGGCCCGATCGCGACGCCCGGCGGCTTCTCGATCCTCTACCTGATCGACAAGCGCACCGTCGGCGCGGCCGACCCGCGCGATGCGCGGCTCAGCCTGAAGCAGCTGACGATCCACTTCCCCGCCAACACGACGATGGCGCAGGCGCAGGCGCGCGCCGGTACATTCGCAGAGGCGCTGAAGAAAATCCAGGGCTGCGGCAGCGTCGAGAAGATCGCCGCGAGCGTCGGCGCCGAAGTCGTCGACAATGATTCGGTGCCGGTGCGCAGCGTCCCCGATCCGCGGCTCCAGCAGATCCTGCTCGGGCTTCAGGTCGGCCAGGCGACACCGCCGTTCGGATCGCCGCAGGACGGCGTGCGCTCGCTGGTGCTGTGCGGCCGCGACGATCCGCAGCAGAACAACCTGCCGAGCGCGAACCAGATCCAGGGCCAGTTGGAGCAGCAACGCGTCAACCTGCGCGCGCAGAGCAAGTTGCGCGACCTGCGCCGCGACGCGGTCATCGAGTATCGCTGACATGGACGCCCGGTCGACGACGGGAGGGGGCACCGGAGTGGACAGAGCGCAGGCCCCGCTCGCGGTGTCGCTGGGCGATCCCGCCGGTGTCGGGCCGGAGATCATCGGCAAGAGCTGGGCGGTGCGCGGCGTGCGTCGCCTGCCCTCGTTCATGGCGGTGGGCGATCGTCGCGCGATCGCGCAGGTGTGGGACGGGCCGATCGCGACCGTCGCCGACGCCGACGAGGCGATGGCGGTGTTCGACCGCGCGCTGCCGGTCCTCCCCGCGCGGGACGCCGGCGACATCGTACCCGGCGCGCCCGACATCGATGGCGCGCACGCGGCGTTCGATGCGCTGGAGCTGGCGACGCGGTTGGTGCGCGAGGGCGCGGCGCGTGCGCTCGTCACGGGTCCGGTGTCCAAGGCGCAATTGTACGGCATCGGCTTCAACCATCCCGGCCAGACCGAATTCGTCGCCGATCGCTGCGGCGTGGCGGAGGAGGATGCGGTGATGATGCTGGCTGGGCCGTCGCTGCGCGTCGTTCCGGTCACCACGCACGTGCCGATCGCCGAGGTCGCGCGGCTGCTCACGATCGACCTGATCGTGTCGCGCGCACGTGTCACCGCACACGACCTGCGCGACGGTTTCGGGGTGAAGGGGCCCCGCCTCGCCTTTGCGGGGCTCAACCCGCACGCCGGCGAAAGCGGCGCGATCGGCCGCGAGGAGATCGAGGTGATCGCCCCCGCCATCGCGCAATTACGCAGCGAGGGCATCGACGCGACCGGGCCGTTCGCGGCTGACACCCTGTTTCACGCCCGCGCGCGCGCTGCCTATGACGTGGTGATCTGCGCCTATCACGACCAGGCTTTGGTGCCGATCAAGACGCTGCATTTCGACGAGGGCGTCAACGTCACGCTCGGCCTGCCGATCGTGCGGACATCGCCCGACCACGGCACGGCGTTCGGTCTTGCGGGGCGCGACACCGCACATCCCGGCGCGATGATCGCGGCCATCGCGATGGCCGGGCAGATCGCCGAGCGCCGCTTCCCGGCAGTCGCGTGAGCCTCGACCCCGTCGGAGGTCCCCTCCCCCCCTTGCGCGAGGTCATCGCCAGATACGGATTGTCGGCGAGCAAGGCGCTGGGCCAGAATTTCCTGTTCGACGGCCAGCTGCTCGCGCGCATCGCGGCGGTGCCCGGCAATCTCGACGGCGCGGAGGTGCTGGAGGTCGGGCCGGGTCCGGGCGGCCTGACGCGTGCGCTGCTGCTCTCGGGCGCGCACGTCACCGCGATCGAGCGCGACCGGCGCTGCATTCCGGCGCTGGAGGAACTCGGCGCGGCATTTCCGGGGCGGTTGCGCCTGATCGAGGGCGATGCACTGGCGATCGATGCGCCCGCACTGTTCACCGGTCGGCCGCATATCGTGTCGAACCTGCCCTATAATGTCGGGACCGCGCTGCTCGTCGGCTGGCTGACCGGCGCATGGCAGCCGTGGTGGCAGTCGCTGACGCTGATGTTCCAGAAGGAAGTGGCGGAGCGGATCGTCGCGGCGCCGGGCAGCGACGCCTACGGCCGGCTCGCCGTGCTCGCGCAATGGCGCAGCGCCGCGCGGATCGCGATGCCGGTCCACCGGTCCGCCTTCACGCCGCCGCCCAAGGTGATGTCGGCGGTCGTCCACATCACCCCTGCGGAGCCGCCGGTGGGCGTCGATGTCGCGGTGCTGGAAAAGGTGACGGGCGCGGCGTTCGGCCAGCGTCGCAAGATGCTGCGGCAGAGCCTGAAGGGCGTACCGGGCGCGCTGGCGGCGGCAGAGGCGGTCGACATCGACGTGTCGCGCCGTGCCGAGACGCTGACCGTGGCCGAATTCGTCGCCATCGGGCGCGCGATCGACGCGCGGGGCGCAGCGTAACCGCGGCTTCCGCCCGGCGCGGTCAGTCCTTCGCGGCGACCGGCTTCGCGTCGGTCTGCGCGGTGGTGACCGGCGGACCCTTGGCGATCGCGGAAGCAAGCTGTGTCGCCTCCGGGCAGGCGCCCTTGCACAGCGTGCGGATCTTGGCGAGATTCGCTTTCGCGAGCGACACCGCGCCCTTTGCCACCAGCGCCTGCCCCTCGCCCTGCAGGGCGGCGACATCGTTGGGTTCGAGCGACAGCGCCTCGCGGTACAGGCGGATCGCCTTGCCGGGCAGCCCGCGCGCATCGGACGTCTCCGCGAGCACGACATAGGCCTGCCGGTTCCGCGGATCGACCGCGAGCGCGGTTTCGAGCAGGTCGGTGGCGGCGTCGAGGTTGCCCGCGGCCTTTGCCGCCTTGCCCTCGCTGAGCAATTGCAGCGAGCGGGCGTCGATCTGGTCGTCGGGGCGCTGGCCGTGCAGCGAGGTCGACACGCACACCAGGGTCAGCGTGGCGGCGATGGCGACGGAGGTCACGCGCATGAAGGTCTCCACAGGGGGCACGCCCCCGAAGCTAGCAAAGCCGGATCAGCCGCGCGACAAAAAAGCCGTCGGTGCCGTCGTGCGCGGGATCGAGCCGCAGCCCCTGCCCCCGCGGTTGCCCAGCGGGCAGCGAAAGCGGCTCGGCGCGCCAATCGGGGAAATGCTGAAGGAACGCCTCGACCTGCGCCGCGCCCTCCGCGTCGAGCAGTGAGCAGACGATATAGACGAGCGCGCCGCCGGGCCTGACCAGCGGCGCGGCAAGGCCCATGACGTGGCGCTGCTGCTGCACGAAGCGGTCGAGCCGCTGCGGTGTCAGCCGCCAGCGCGCCTCCGGGTTGCGCCGCCACGTGCCCGTGCCGGAACAGGGCGCATCGACCAGCACCGTGTCCGCGCTGCCTTCCCACGCCGACAGCACCGCCGCCTCGCGGCCGGCATCGAGCAGGACGGGCTGTGCGATCGTCACGCCGGCCTTTTCCGCGCGCGGCGCGAGCCGCGACAGGCGCGCGCGGTCGACGTCGGTCGCGATCAGTTCGCCGCGATTGTCCATCGCCGCCGCGAGCGCCAGCGTCTTGCCGCCGCCGCCTGCGCACAGGTCGACGATCCGCTGGCCAGGCATCGCCCGTGCGGCGAGGCTGACTATCTGGCTGCCCGCATCCTGCACCTCGACGGCGCCGGCGAGCGGTTCGACGTTGGTCCCCGCGGACAGGCGCAAGGCGTCGGGAAGGCCCGGAATCGCCTCGCCCCCCGTCTGCGCGGCAATCTCCGCGACATCCGCCTTCAGACGATTGACGCGCACGTCGAGCGGCGCGCGCCCGACCAGCGCCGCCTGATCGGACGCTGTCACGCCGGACACCGCCAGCGCCGCGCCTAGCCACGCGGGCATCGCACCCGCCGCCGCGACGGGCTCGCCCGGATCGATCACCGCGGGCCCACGATCGGAGCCGTCGAAGGTCGCGGCGATCGCATCGTCGTCCGCGGCAAGCCCGATCAGCGCGGCGCGGCCGCTGGCGGGAATTTCGCCCGCGCGGCGGATCGCGGCATAGACGAGCTCGCGCACCGCACGCCGATCCTTCGATCCGGCATAGCGCCGCGTCGCGAAATAGCGCGCGACGATCGTATCGGCCGCCGCGCCGCCACCCCGCGCGGCATCGATCACGGCATCGAGGATGTCGATCGCCGCCTGGCTGCGGGCCGCCGGTGTCATCGTGAGCCCGTCATCGCGTCGGGTAGTTCGGCGCCTCGCGCGTGATCGTCACATCGTGGACATGGCTTTCCTTCAGCCCCGCGCCGGTGATCTGCACGAATTGCGCGCGATCCTTGAGATCGGCGATCGTCGCGGAGCCGGTATAGCCCATCGCCGCCTTGATGCCGCCGACCAGCTGGTGGATGACGTCGCGCGCCGGGCCCTTGTAGGCGACCTGGCCCTCGATGCCTTCGGGCACCAGCTTCATCTGATCCTTGATGTCGCCCTGGAAATACCGATCCGCCGACCCGCGGCCCATCGCCCCGACCGATCCCATGCCGCGATAGGATTTGTACGCGCGGCCCTGGTACAGGAACGTCTCGCCCGGCGCTTCCTCGGTGCCGGCGAGCAGTGAGCCGACCATGCAGGTCGATGCGCCTGCCGCCAGCGCCTTGGCGAGGTCGCCCGACGTGCGCAGGCCGCCGTCCGCGATCACCGGGACGCCCGACTTCGCCGCCTCTTCCGCGCAATCCATCACCGCGGTCAGCTGCGGCACGCCGACGCCCGCGACGACGCGCGTCGTACAGATAGAGCCCGGACCGATGCCGACCTTGATTCCGTCCGCGCCCGCATCGACCAGCGCACGCGTCGCGGCGGCGGTGGCGACGTTGCCGGCGACGACCTGCACCGAATTGCTCAGCTTCTTCACGCGCTCCACCGCGCGCGCGACGTCGCGATTGTGACCATGCGCGGTGTCGATGACGATCAGGTCGCATTCGGCGTCGACCAAAGCCTCGGTCCGCTCGAACCCCTTGTCGCCGACCGTCGTCGCCGCGGCGACGCGCAGGCGACCGGCGGCATCTTTGGTCGCGTCGGGATAGGTGACCGCCTTCTCGATGTCCTTGACGGTGATGAGGCCGACGCAACGATACGCCGCATCGACGACCAGCAGCTTCTCGATGCGCCGCTGGTGCAGCAGGCGGCGCGCCTCTTCCTGCCCGACGTCGGTCGATACGGTGGCAAGATTGTCGTGGGTCATCAGTTCGGCGACGGGCTGCTTCGGGTTGCCGGCGAAGCGGACGTCGCGATTGGTGAGGATGCCGACGAGCTTGCCGTCCGCCTCGACCACGGGAATGCCGCTGATCCGGTGGTTGGCCATCAGCGCCTGCGCCTCGGCGAGCGTCGCGGTCGGCGCGATCGTGATCGGGTTGACGACCATGCCCGATTCGAAGCGCTTGACCTGGCGTACGGCGGCGACCTGTTCCTCGATCGTCAGATTGCGGTGGAGCACGCCGATCCCGCCGAGCTGCGCCATGACGATCGCCATGTCGGCCTCCGTCACGGTATCCATCGCAGACGAGATGACGGGAATGTTGAGCGCGATGCCGCGCGTCACCTGGGTCCGCGTGTCCGCGCTGCTCGGCAGGATGTCGGACTCCTGCGGCACGAGCAGGACGTCGTCGAAGGTGAGGCCGAGCCGGATATCCAAGGTGCCGTTCCTCGCAGGGCAATGGGGAAGTGGCGGGCCATGTAACCGCGGATCGCGCGTTTAGCTAGTGGGGGACGCTGCGCTGCGACATGGCGCGTCGGACGCGGATGCGACGGGCCCTTACGGGGCGCGGCCAAGCGATGCTATAGCGGGATCGGGCAACGACACGGGATCGTCGGCGTGCCCGGGAGGGCCGACATGGGGATTACCATCGCAGCATTCGCTCTGGTGTTGGTGCTGTTCTACCTGATGACCAGCGTCAAGATCGTGCGGCAGGGGTATCAATATACGATCGAGCATTTCGGGCGTTACACGACGACCGCGGCGCCGGGCTTCAATTTCTACCCCGCCTTCTTCTATCGCGTCGGCCGCAAGGTGAACATGATGGAACAGGTGATCGACATTCCGGGGCAGGAGATCATCACCAAGGACAATGCGATCATATCGACCGACGGCGTCGTCTTCTTTCAGGTGCTCGACGCGGCGAAGGCGGCGTACGAAGTGTCGGACCTCTACGTCGCGCTGCTCCAGCTGACGACGACCAACCTGCGCACCGTCATGGGATCGATGGACCTCGACGAGACGCTGTCGAAGCGCGACGAGATCAACGCGCGACTGTTGTCGGTGGTCGATCATGCGACGGTGCCGTGGGGCGTCAAGATCACGCGCGTCGAGATCAAGGACATCCGTCCGCCCGCCGACATCGTGTCCGCGATGGGCCGCCAGATGAAGGCGGAACGCGAGAAGCGCGCCAACATCCTGGAGGCGGAGGGTACGCGCGCCAGCGAGATCCTGCGCGCCGAGGGGCAGAAGCAGGCGCGCATCCTGGAAGCCGAAGGCCGCCGCGAATCGGCCTATCGCGATGCGGAGGCGCGCGAGCGGGCGGCGGAAGCCGAAGCCAAGGCGACACAGGTCGTCTCCGACGCGATCGCGACCGGCGGCACGCAGGCGATCAACTATTTCGTCGCGCAGAAATACGTCGAGGCGGTGGGCAAGTTCGCGACCAGCCCCAATGCCAAGACGATCCTGTTCCCGGTCGAGGCGACCAACCTGATCGGCACGCTGGGCGGCATCGGCGAGCTCGCCAAGGAGGCGCTTGGCAAGAGCGCGCCCTCGCCCGCCGAACCGAAGCGCGGGCCGTTCGAGCTGCCCAAGCCGTGAGTCTCGACGAGGTCGGCGGCGCGGCGGGCGCGTGGCTGATCGCGGCGCTGGCGCTGGGGATCGCCGAACTGATGATCCCCGGCATCTTCGCGGTCTTTCTCGCGGTGGCGGCGGGCATCGTCGGATTGACGCTGCTGGCGCTGCCCGGCCTGCCGGTCGAGGCGCAGGTCGGCGCATTCGCGGCGTGGAGCATCGTGTCGGTGCTGATCGGCCGGCGCTGGTATCGCGATTATCCAGTCGAGACGAGTGACCCGCAGCTCAATGACCGCAGCGCGCGGATGATCGGGCAGGTGGTCGTCGTGGAAACGGCGATCCGCGCGGATGGCGGCCGGATCAAGGTCGGCGATGGCAGCTGGCCCGCGCGGGGCACCCCTGCCGAGCCGGGTGCACGCGTGCGTATCGCGGCGATCCGCGACGGCATCGCGATCGTCGAGCCAGCGGACGACTGACGCGCGCCTCGGTCCGGCGCATTCCGTCGGATTGTCGCTGTAATGCCATCGTTGCGATGCTATATTCACGGCGTGAGCGACAGCATCCCCTTCGACGTGCCGATCGGCGTAGACCCCGCGGACATCGACTTCATGGGTCACGTCAACAACGCCAGCTACCTGAAATGGGTGCAAGAGGCGGTGGTCAGCCACTGGCAGAAGCTTGCGCCCGCGGATGCGGTGGCGTCACACCTGTGGGTCGCGCTGAAGCACGAGATCACCTATCGCAAGCCGACCTTCCTCGGCGACGACGTCATCGCGACGGTGCTGCTGGAAAAGGTGCAGGGCGCGCGCGCCTTCTACGACACGGTGATCCGCCGCGGCGAGGAGGTGCTGGCGGAAGTCAAGTCGAGCTGGTGCTGCCTCGACGCGGAAACGCTGCGCCCCGCGCGGCTGGCGCGCGAGGTGATCGACCAGTTCTTCCAGCGGCCCGACGCGGCGAAGGCCTGATCGCTTGGGGAGCAAAATCAGCTGGGACTGTCGCTAGCTGCGAGCCGGATGGGTCGCCGTCATTGCGAGCGTAGCGAAGCAATGACGGGCTGGTATTTCGCGAGGCGTCACCCTGACCTCATGGCCCGGGTGACGCCCCGCGCGATTCACGCAGCCTCCGTGCTCCGCGGTGCGGCCTGGCGGACGCCGTCGTCGACGTGGTCGGCGAATTGCGCGAAATTCTCCACGAACAGGTCGACCAGCTTCGCCGCTGCGGCGTCATAGGCTGCCTTGTCCGCCCAGGTCGCGCGCGGATCGAGGATCGCAGGATCGACGCCCGGCACCGCCACCGGCACCTTGAAGCCGAAATTGGGATCGGTGCGGAATTCGGCATCTTTCAGCGATCCGTCGAGCGCCGCATTGAGCAGCGCGCGCGTCGCCTTGATCGGCATGCGATGGCCGACGCCGTACTTGCCGCCGGTCCAGCCGGTGTTGACCAGCCAGCAGTCTACGCCGCCCTTGGCGATCCGCTCCTTGAGGAGGTTGCCGTAGACCGACGGGTGCCGCGGCATGAACGGCGCGCCGAAGCAGGTGGAGAAGGTTGCATCCGGTTCGGTCACGCCGATCTCGGTGCCCGCGACGCGCGCGGTATATCCCGACAGGAAATGGTACATCGCCTGGTCGGGGGTCAGCTTCGCGATCGGGGGCAGGATGCCATAGGCGTCCGCGGTCAGCATCACGATATTGCGCGGCACGCCGCCCATATTCTCATCCGACGCATTCGGGATGAAATCGATCGGATAGGCGCCGCGGCTGTTCTCCGCGAGGCTGTTGTCGTCGAGGTCGAGCTGGCGCGTGACGGGGTCCATCACGACGTTCTCAAGCACGGTGCCGAACCGCTTCGTCGTCGCGAAAATCTCCGGCTCCGCTTCCGGCGACAGGCGGATCATCTTGGCGTAGCAGCCGCCCTCGAAATTGAAGACCGCGGTGTCGGACCAGCCGTGTTCGTCGTCGCCGATCAGCGTGCGCTGCGGGTCCGCCGACAGCGTCGTCTTGCCGGTTCCCGACAGGCCGAAGAACACCGCGGTCGACCCGTCCGCGCCCATGTTCGCGGAGCAATGCATCGGCATCACCCCCGTCGTCGGCAGCAGATAGTTGAGGATGCCGAACACCGACTTCTTCATCTCGCCGGCATAACGCGTGCCGCCGATCAGGATCAGCTTCTCGGTGAAATTGACGGCGATCACCGTCTCGCTGCGGCAGCCGTGACGCGCAGGATCGGCGCGGAAGCTGGGCAGGTCGATGATCGTATATTCGGGGTCGAAACCCTTGAGCTCATGCTCCTCCGGCCGGACGAGCATCGTGCGGATGAACAGATTGTGCCAGGCTAGCTCGTTGATGACGCGCACGCGGACGCGATGCTCGGGCTGCGATCCGCCGTACAGGTCCTGCACGAACAGGTCTTCCTTGTCGCGCAGCGCGGCCAGGAAATCGGCCTTGAGCGTAGCGAACGATTCGGGCGTCATCGCGCGGTTGGTCTTGCCCCACCATACGGTCGCGTCGGTCTCGGCGTCGCGGACGATGAACTTGTCCTGCGCGCTGCGACCGGTGTGTGCGCCGGTCTCGACCACCAGCGGGCCGTCGGCGCTGAGCTTGCCTTCATTGCGGGCGACGGCGGCTTCGACCAGTCGCGCGGTCACCATGTTCCAATGGAGATCGGCGCGCGTCTCGATATCCTGACGGTCGAGACCCGCGTGCGGAATACGCTCGTTCACGGACACAATCCTCCCACTTCGAAATCGCCTGCGCGCGCGTCCTGGGGAGGGAAAGTACGCGTGCCGGCCTGTGCATCCCGCTTAAGCGGCAAAAGCGACAGCGTCAAACCCACGCATTCCGTAACGTCGCGTGCGAACCGGTTGAGCCGGTCCCCGCTTTGCCCTACCGCCAGCGGATGCTCAGGAGGCCCCTTCCCGCATGACCGCGACGATCGCGCTGGTCGACGACGACCGCAACATCCTGACCTCCGTCTCGATCGCGCTGCAGGCCGAGGGGTTCCTGACGCGCGTCTACAGCGACGGCGAGACCGCGCTGAAGGCGCTGAGCGACAATCCGCCCGACCTTGCGATCTTCGACATCAAGATGCCGCGGATGGACGGGCTGGAGCTGCTGCGCCGGCTCCGCGAGAAGAGCCGCATTCCCGTCATCTTCCTGACCAGCAAGGACGACGAGCTGGACGAGGCGCTGGGCCTGGCGATGGGGGCGGACGATTATATCGCCAAGCCGTTCAGCCAGCGCCTGCTGATCGCGCGCATCCGCGCAATCCTGCGCCGGACCGATGCCACCGTGCCGCAGGGCCATGCGGAGGACGCCGGCGAGCCCGTCGTGCCGATCGAGCGCGGCCGGCTGAGCATGGACCCGGCGCGCCACCGCACGACCTGGGCCGGCGAGGTGGTGACACTGACCGTCACCGAATTCCTGATCCTGGAGACGCTGGCGCAGCGACCCGGCATCGTGAAGACGCGCAACCAGTTGATGGACGCCGCCTATCACGACGACATCTACGTCGACGATCGCACGATCGACAGCCACATCAAGCGCCTGCGCCGCAAGTTCCGCCAGGTCGACCCCGACTTCGACGCGATCGAGACGCTCTATGGCGCCGGATACCGATTCTCCGAGGAGTGACGGCAGCGAGGGGCGCGACCTCGCGCTCCGCTGGTCCGGCCACATCTCGCTCACGCGGCGTATCCTCGCCGTCAACATCCTTGCGCTGCTGCTACTCGCCGGCGGCTTCTTCTATCTCGATTCCTATCGCAGCCGGATCGTCGATGGCCGCATCGCGCAGGCGAGCCGCGAATCGGAGCTGATCGCCGAATCGCTGGCGATGGTCGAACCCGCGCAGCGCGACGCGCTGATCGAACGGCTCGCCCGCGACACCGGCGCGCGCGTGCGCGTGTTCGACCCGGACGGGGCGACGATCGCGGACAGCCGCGACCTCGGCGTCCGCAACTTCCAGCTGCGCGATCCCGACAAACAGGCATGGAACCAGACGGTGGCGCGCTTCCTCGACGCCGTCATTGACACGGTCGTCGGCGCCGCGCGCGCGCCGCTGTACCGGGAACGGACCGACGGGCGGCAATGGCCCGACGTCGCGGCGACCGCACGCAACGTCGTGTCGACCAGCGTCTGGCGCGCCCCCGATCGCACGCCCGTCATCACATCCGCCGCGCCGTTGCCGAAGGGCCGCGCGGTGATGACCACGGTCAACGCCCGCGACATCACGCAGACGGTGCGGATCGAGCGGTTTCGCCTGAGCCTGGTGCTCGCCGGGGTGACGCTGATCTCGATCCTCTTGTCGCTGTTCCTCGCCCGCACGATCGTACGCCCGCTGCGCCGGCTGGCGCGCGCGGCGGTGCGCGTCCGGCTGGGCCGCGCGCGCGAGGTCGTGGTGCCCCGCCTGCCCTCGCGCCGCGACGAGATCGGCAGCCTGGCGCGCGCGCTGTCGGATATGAGCCTGGCGCTGCGCGATCGGATCGATGCGACCGAGGCGTTCGCCGCCGACGTGACGCACGAACTCAAGAATCCGCTCGCCTCGCTCCGCTCCGCGGTCGAGGGGCTGGGGCATGTCAAGGACCCCGCCCTGCAGGAGCGGCTGCTCGATATCGTGCGGGACGACGTCCATCGCCTCGACCGCCTGATCACCGATATCTCGGAAGCCTCGCGCCTCGACGCGCAGCTCAGCCGCGCGAAGTTCGAGCCGGTCGATATCGCAGCGATGATCGCCGGCCTCGTCGGACAGCGCCAGACGCGCGGCGTCGAGCGCGGCATCCGCCTGGTCTTCGATCGCGGCGACGGACCGCTGGTCGCGATCGGCGAAGGCGCGCGGCTGGAGCGCGTGTTCGACAACCTCATCGAAAACGCCTTGTCCTTTTCCCCCGACGGCGGCCTCGTCGCGATCTGGGCGGGGCGGCAGGAGGATATGCTGGTCGTGCGGGTCGAGGACGAAGGCCCGGGCGTGCCCGAGGAGGCGCGTGAGGCGATCTTCCGCCGGTTCCAGTCGATCCGCCCGTCGAGCGAGGCGTTCGGCCAGCATTCGGGGCTGGGCCTTGCCATTGCGCGCACCATCGTCGAGGCGCATCAGGGTGCGATCACCGTCGAATCGCGCGAGGATCGGCTAACGGGCGCGCGCTTCGTCGTTCGCTTGCCCGGCGGCGACGGTCAGGGAAGAGCGGACATATCGTGAGCCCGAGCGAAAGACCATGACCATCCTGTCGTCGGAAACCCTGCACGCGACCGCGATCGCCATCGACGGGCAGGCCGTGCTGCTGGAAGGCGCGTCGGGCGTCGGCAAGTCCGACCTCGCGCTGCGCCTGATCGACCGGGGGGCGACGCTGATCAGCGACGATTATACGTTGCTGGTCCGCAGCGCGGGCAGCCTCGTCGCACGCGCGCCCGACACGATCCGCGGGCGGATCGAGGTACGCGGGCTGGGTATCCTCACCCTGCCGGTCGTGCAGGATGTACCCGTGCACCTGATCGTGCGGCTGGGCGAGGCGCCCGTGCGCCTGCCCGACCGGCGGATCCGGCGCATCTGCGGCATCGCGGTGCGGGAGGTGGTGTTGGATGCGATGCACATATCCGCGCCGCTCAAGGTCGAATGGGCCCTCCGCCAGCCGGAGGCGACGCCCGCATGAGCCGGCGCAAGGACATATTGCTCGTCACCGGCATGTCGGGCGCGGGCAAGTCGACCGTGCTCAAGACGCTCGAGGACATCGGCTGGGAAGTCGTCGACAATCTGCCGCTCGTGCTGCTCGACCGGCTGCTCGATGCGCCGCTGACCGAGGGGATCGGCGATGCGCACGGGCCGCTGGCGATCGGCATCGGTACGCGGACGCGCGATTTCGATCCGGCGCGGATCGTCGAGCGTATCCGGCGGCTGCGCGACGAACACGGTCTCGACATCGGCATGCTGTTCCTCGACTGCGCCGGCGCGGAGCTGGAGCGACGCTATTCCGAGACGCGGCGGCGCCATCCGCTCGCGCCGGACCGCCCGGCGAGCGACGGCATCGGGCGCGAGCGCGAATTGCTCGCCCCCTTGCGCGACTGGGCGAACCGACTGATCGACACGACCCGCCTGTCCGCGCATGCGCTCGCGCAGCAGATCCGCGAAACCTTCTCGCGCGCCGGTGCGGACGAGCCGGTGCTGTCGATCGTCTCGTTCGGGTTCGCGCGCGGCCTGCCGCGCAATGCGGACCTGGTGTTCGACATGCGCTTCCTGCGCAATCCGCACTGGGTGCCCGCGCTGCGGCCCGGAACTGGGCTCGATGCGGATGTCGCCGCTTATGTCGCGGACGATCCCGCCTATCCGGAGGCGATCGACCGGATCGAGGGGCTGCTCGCGCTGCTGCTGCCGCGATACCGCGCCGAGGGCAAAGCCTATGTCACGGTCGCGATCGGGTGCACCGGCGGGCGCCACCGATCCGTCCATGTCGCCGAGACGCTCGGCAGCCGGTTGCGCGCGGATGGTTTTTCGCCCACCATCACGCATCGCGACCTGCAGGCCGCGCCGCAGGACTCGCTCGAAGGGCCACCGGCCAAAGCATGAGTAACACGTCTGAGATGATTGGCCTTGTACTGGTGACGCACGGGCGGCTCGCCGAGGAGTTTGTCGTCGCGATGGTCCATGTCGTCGGCCCGCAGGAGCGGATCGCGACGATCTCCATCGGTCCCGACGACGATATGGAAACGCGCCGCGCCGACATCGCCGCCGCGATCGCCCAGGTGGATGCGGGCCGCGGCGTCATCGTGCTGACCGATCTGTTCGGCGGGACGCCGTCCAACCTCGCCATCTCGCTGATGGAGCGCGGGCGGGTTGAGGTGATTGCGGGCATGAACCTGCCGATGCTCATCCGGCTGGGGTCGGCGCGCAAGGCGATGAAGGTCGTCGATGCGGTCGCCGCCGCGCGCGAGGCCGGCCGCAAGTATATCTCGGTCGCCTCCGAGGTGCTGGGCGAGGCCGCGGCATGAGCGGGATCGAGCGCACCGTCCTCATCACCAACAAGCGCGGGTTGCACGCGCGTGCCAGCGCCAAGTTCGTGACGCTTGCCTCGTCCCAGCCGTGCGAGGTGCAGGTGCGCAAGGACGAGGGCGCGGTGACGGGCACGTCGATCATGGGCCTGATGATGCTCGGCGCGGCCAAGGGCGATTCGATCACGATCAGCGCGTCGGGCGACGGCGCCGACGCGGCGGTCGCGGCGCTGTGCGACCTCGTCGAGGCGAAGTTCGGCGAAGATTGAGCTTGCGGACCTGCCCGCCGATGCGGGAGGGACGTCGTCATGCCGCGAGAGATCACCGCCTTTTCCAATCCGCTCGTCAAGCGTGTCCGCGACCTGCGCGACAAACGTCATCGCCGTGCGGCACGCCAGTTCCTCGCCGAGGGCCTGCGCATCCTGACCGAGGCGCGCGAGGCGGGGCGCCTACCGCGGCTGCTGTTCTACGCGGGGCAGAGCGCAGGGCATCCGCTCGTCCACGACCTGTCGATCGAGGTCGAGGCCGCGGGCGGCGAATCGATCCAGACGACGCCCGACATCCTGTCGAAACTGTCGGGCAAGGATAACCCGCAGGCCGTCGTCGGGGTGTTCGACGAATTCGACGTCGGCCTCGCCGACCTGGACCGTACCGCCTCGGGAATCTGGCTGGTCGCCGAGCGGCTGCGCGATCCGGGCAATCTGGGCACGATCCTGCGCACCGGCGACGCCGTCGGTGCGGGCGGGCTGATCCTGATCGGCGAGTGCGTCGATCCCTTCTCGGTCGAGGCCGTCCGCGCCAGCATGGGCGCACTGTTCACCATGCCCGTGGTGCGCAGCGACTGGGCGCCGTTCCTCGCCTGGCTGCGAGAGGGGCCGGGCCAGCTCGTCGGGCTCAGCCTGGATACGGAGCACGACTATCGCGCCGCGCGCTACGACGCGCCGACGTTCCTGCTGACCGGCAACGAGGCGCAGGGTATGCCCGCCGATTATGCCGCGGCGTGCGACCTGCTCGTCAAGATACCGATGCTGGGCAAAGCAGACAGTCTGAATGCCGCGGTGGCGACCGCGGTGATGGCCTATGAGGTGCTGGCGCAGCAGCGGGGCTGATCGCGGATCAGGCGGGTCCCGCTACCAATACGCGCCCGCCATCCTGCCATATGCGCCCGGCGATCAGGCCCGACACCTCCGCCTCCGCGCCCTGTTCGACGCGCAGGTCGCCGGCGACCATGGCCGAAATCCTGACGCGACAGCCGCGGCGGACGACGACATCGCCCATCACGCGACCCCCCAGTTCGCCATCGTGGTCCATGACCAGCGTCGCTCGATACTGCTCGCTCACGCCCATCTCCCAACCCGTCAGCATGACTGACAGGTTTCTCGAAACGCGGTGCCGGCCGCCGATATCCCACCGTGTTGGAGTCTTTCGCGCTGAGCGAAATCAGGGCGCGCTAGGCGGCCTCCTCCGGTGCGGTGGTGAGCTTGGTCAACGGTCGTGCGGTCTGTTCGCCGACGGGCAATGCGTCGATCGCCTTGCCGCCGGTATCGATATTGAGCGATTCGAACCGCTTCGCACTGGTCAAAACCTGGCTTTCGAGGCTGCCGACGAAGGCGTTGTAGGCGCCCATCGCCGTATCGAGATTCTTGCCGAGCCGCGCGACATGGCCGCCCATGACCGCGAGCCGCTGATAGAGTTCCTTGCCCAGCGTGCCGATCTCGCGTGCCTCGCGCGCCAGCTTCTCCTGCCGCCAGACCGCGGAAACCGTGCGCGCGATGGCGACGAGGTTGGTCGGCGTCGCGAGCAGCACGCGCTTGTCGAAGGCGAACTGCCACAGATCATGATCGTGTTCGAGCGCCGCGGACAGGAAGTGTTCGCCGGGGATGAACATGATGACGTAATCGGGCGTATCGTCGAACTGCGCCCAATAGGCCTTGCCCGCCAACCCGACGATATGCGCGCGGATCGACGCGGCGTGCGCGGTGAGGGCCGTGAGCCGCTCCGTATCGTCCACCGCCCCGAACGCATCCTGATAGGCATTGAGCGAGACCTTGGCGTCGATGATCAACGACTTGCCGCCGGGAATGTGCACGATCGCATCCGGCCGTAGACGTCCACCCTCGCCATCCGCGACGCTGACCTCCATGCGAAAGTCGGTGTGTTCGGAAAGGCCGCAGCTTTCCAGAACGTTGCGCAATTGCTGCTCGCCCCACCGCCCCCGCGCCTTGGGCGCATTGCGCAGCGCATTGACCAGTTTCGCGGCTTCGCCGGACACACGCTCCTGCCCCAAGCGCATCTGCTCGATCTGCCCCTTGAGATCGCCGAACGCGTCGCGCCGCTCCGCCTCGACCTTGGCGACGCCTTCCTCATAGCGTTGCAGGCGCTCGTTGACCGGTTGCAGTAGCGCCTTGAGATTCTGCCCAGCGGATTCCTCCGACTGGCGGAACCGCGCCTCGGCGCGTTCGAGGAAGGCCTTCTGCGCATCAGACAGCAGGCGGTTGGCGACCTCGCCGAACTGAGCGGAGAGGACGTCCTTCGCCTCGCGCAGTTCGACCAGCCGCGCCTCGAACGCCTCGCCCTGCGCGCGCAGCGTCGCAATCTCGGCGCGCGCGGCATCGCGATCGGCGCGCACGGTCGAAAGCTCGCCATGCAATCGTTCCGCGAGCCCCGCCCGCTCCTCGTTCTGCGCACGCAGCGACGCCGCCTCGCGCATCGCCTCGTTCCGCTCCCGCTCGACCGCGTCGCGCGCCTGGCGGACGAGATCGGCATCCGCGGCGCGCGCCTGCGCCACCGCCAGATCGGCCGCCAGCCCGCCCGCGCGCCGGCTGGCCAGCAGCCAGCCGATCAACACGCCCGCAGCCAGCGCAAGCACCGCAACGATCATTATTTGCTCCACGCACCGCTCCCGAAGTTCGCAAAAGTCGCACAGATCGCATGCCTCGCCCCCATCGAAGCGGGCTGCGGCGGATCAGCAATATCGGAACATAGAACGAACATTAGGCGCAGGCCAACCAAATTCGGTCGGTCAGCCCGCCTTGCGCGTCTTGTTGAGCTTCTTGATCAGCATGTCGCGCTTCAGGCGGCTGATGTGGTCGATGAACAGCACGCCGTTCAGATGGTCGATCTCATGCTGCATGCACGTCGCGAGCAGGCCGTCGAGTTCCTCGTCGTGCGCAGCGCCGGTTTCGTCCTGCCACGTCACGCGGCAGCGCGCGGGGCGCTTCACCTCGGCATATTGCTCCGGGATCGACAGGCAGCCCTCGTTGTAGGACGACAGTTCGTCCGAGACGGAGACGATCTCGGGGTTGATATAGGCGTGGGGCTTGCGGATCGGCTTGCCCTCCTCGTCCTCTTCGTCCTGAAGATCGATGACGAGGATGCGGCTGTCGACACCGACCTGGATCGCGGCGAGCCCGATGCCGTGCGCATCGTACATCGTGTCGAGCATGTCCGCGACGAGCGCGCGCGTTTCGTCTGTGATCGCCGCAACGGGCTTGGAGACAAGGCGAAGACGCGGGTCGGGGATTTCGACGATGGGAAGTACGGCCATGCCTGGTCAGCTATGGCGCGGGTGGCGGGGCGTCAAGCCGCCGCCCTCCTCGGGCGGCCATCAGGCGACGGGACGACGCGCGCGAAGCGCCTGCGCCAGCGTGCCTTCGTCGAGATAATCGAGCTCGCCGCCGACGGGCAGGCCATGGGCGAGCTGCGTCACGCGGACCGGGAAGCGCTCGATCCGGTCGGCGAGGTAATGCGCGGTCGTCTGCCCCTCCAGCGTCGCGTTCATCGCCAGCACGACCTCGTCGATCCCGCCCGCCTCGATCCGGCGGACGAGCGCGTCGATCGCCAGATCCTCGGGCCGCACCCCCTCCAGCGCCGACAGGCGGCCGCCGAGCACGTGGAAGCGACCGGGGAAGAGACGCGAGCGTTCCAGCGCCCACAGGTCCGCCACCTCTTCTACCACGCACAGCGCCCGCGCGTCGCGGCGCGGGTCGGTGCAGATCGCGCAAGGGTTGGCGGTGTCGACATTGCCGCACACGCCGCACGTCTCCAGCCGTTCGTCGACCGCCTCCAGCGCGGCACGCAGCGGCCCGAGCGCGGCCTCGCGCTTCTTCAGCAGGTGCAGGACGGCGCGCCGGGCCGACCGGGGGCCAAGGCCGGGCAGACGCGCCAGCGCCTGGGTGAGCGCTTCGATTTCGGGGGACGCCATAGCATCCGACAGATAGGGGGTTGCGCCGCCCGCCGCCAGCGCGTTGAAGGCCGGGCATGCGGATCATCTTCATGGGAACCCCGGACTTCGCGGTGCCGACGCTGGACGCGTTGGTGGCGGCGGGGCATGACGTCGTCGCGGCGTACAGCCAGCCGCCGCGGCCGGGCGGGCGGCGCGGGCGCGAGCTGGTGCCCTCCCCCGTGCAGCGGCGCGCGGAGGCGCTGGGCATCCCCGTGCGCACGCCCGTATCGCTCAAAGGCGCCGACGAACACGCCGCCTTTGCCGCGCTGTCGCCCGACGTCGCGGTCGTCGCCGCCTACGGTTTGATCCTGCCGAAGCCGGTGCTGGCCGCGCCGCTTCACGGCTGCCTCAACGTCCACGGATCGCTGTTGCCGCGCTGGCGCGGCGCGGCGCCGGTGCAGCGCGCGATCCTGGCGGGGGATGCGGAGACGGGGGTCGGCATCATGCAGATGGAGGCCGGGCTCGATACCGGGCCGGTGCGGCTGGAAGGGCGTGTGCCGATCGCCCGCAAGACGACGGGCGAATTGACCGCGGAACTCGCCGCGCTCGGCGCGCGCCTGATGATCGATGTGCTCGCCGATCTCGAGGGTCATCCGCCCGTGCCGCAGCCGGAGGACGGCATCACCTACGCCGCCAAGATCGACAAGGCCGAGGCGCGGATCGATTTCACGCAGAGCGCGATCGCGGTCGAGCGGCTGGTCCGCGCGATGAACCCGGCGCCGGGCGCGTGGTTCGACCTGAAGGGCGAGCGCGTCAAGCTGCTCGCCTGCGACGCGCTGCCCTTCACCTTTCCCGGCGGGGCGGGCGAAACGGTGGACGACCGGCTGACGATCGCGTGCGGCGACGGCGCGATCCGCCCGACGTTGGTGCAGCGCGCCGGGCGCAGCGTGACGAGCGCGGTAGAGCTTCTGCGGGGCTTTCCCGTCCCCTCGGGCACCGCGCTTTGACGCGGTTCGCGCTGAGCGTGGAGTTCGACGGCCGCCCCTTCATGGGGTGGCAGCGCCAGCCGCACGGACCGAGCGTGCAGGGCGCGATCGAGGCGGCAGTGCTGGCGGTGACGGGCGAGGCGGCGACGCTGCACTGCGCGGGGCGCACCGATGCCGGAGTCCACGGCCTCGCGATGCGCGCGCACCTGGACATCCGCAAGGCGATGACGCCGTTCCGCCTGATAGAGGCGCTCAACGCGCGGCTGCGGCCCGCGCCCGTCGCGATCCTGGGCTGTGAGATAGTGCCGGACGACTGGCATGCGCGCTTTTCCTGTATCGGGCGCGCGTATGAATATCGCATCCACAACCGCCGCGCGCCGCTGACGTTCGAAAAAGGGCTGGCGTGGCAGGTGCCGCAACCGCTCGACGCGGCGGCGATGCACGACGGGGCGCAGCGCCTGGTCGGGCGGCATGACTTCACGACATTCCGCTCTGCGCAGTGCCAGGCGGACAATCCGGTTCGGACGCTCGACCGGCTGGACGTTGTGCGCAACGGCGAGCGGATCACGGTGTTCGCCGAGGCGCGCGCGTTTCTCCATCATCAGGTCCGCTCGATGGTCGGCTGCCTGGCGATGGTGGGGATGGGACGATGGAGCGCGGACGATCTCGCCGACGCGCTGGCGGCACGGGACCGGGCGCGGCTCGGCCTCAACGCACCGCCCGACGGGCTGTTCTTCGTGCGCGCCGTCTATCCCTGAGGTACGAAGCGGGCGGCAAGCTCGACATGGGTCGACCAGCGGAACTGGCCGACGGGTTGCACCCAATCCAGCCGCCAGCCGGCTTCGCACAAGATCTTCGCATCACGCGCGAAGCTGCTGGGATTGCAAGAAACGTAGCCGATAACCTTGGTCTGGCATGCGGCGAGCGCGTCAACCTGTTCGCGCGCGCCGCTGCGGGGCGGATCGAGGATGACGGCATCGAACCGGTCGAGCTCGGCGACGGTCAGCGGGCGCCGGTACAGATCGCGATGTTCGGCGAATACGGGTTTCTGCGCCAGCGCCGCACCCGCCTTCAACGCCATGATCGCGTCGCGCGCGCCCTCGGCGGCATAGACCCGGCCCGGCATCGCCAGCGCGAAGGTGCCAAGGCCGCTGAACAGGTCGGCGATCGTGCCCGCGCCCGCCACCGCCTCGCGCATCGCCGCGACCAACGCCGCCTCGCCCTCCCGCGTCGCCTGCAGAAAGGAAGCGGGCGGCAACGGCACGGGGACGCCGCCCAGCGTGATCGTAACGCCCTGCGGCTCCCAGCGCGTTTCCGGACCAAGGCCATCGTTCAGCGCGAAGCGGGCGACGCCATGCCCCTCGCAGAATTGCGTGATCGCCTCCGCCGCCGCCAGCCCTTCGGCCTTGATGCCGGAGACGAGGATGTCGGGACCCTGATCGGCGAGCGTCAGATGAATATCCGCGCGCCGGCGCAGCCCGAGCCGCTGGAGCAGGCGACGCAGCGGCGCGACCAGCGCGAACAGCTCCGGCACCAGCACGTGGCATTCGGCAAGATCGACGATCGCATGGCTCTTTTCGCCGGTGAAGCCGATCGTCACGCGTCCGCCCTTGCCCTCCGCGTGAAGGTTCGCGCGACGCCGGGTCCGTGGTGGCGATACGAGTGGCGGCCGCAGCGGCGCGGACAGCCCCTGGGCATCGAGCGCCGACGCGACGCGATCGGTGCAGAAGGCGGCGTAGCTGTCGTCGTCGAGATGCTGCAGCTGGCACCCGCCGCACGCCGGGAAATGGCGGCATGGCGGGGCCTGATGGTGCGGGCCGGGGATGACCCGCCCATCGTCGGCCAGCAGGTCGCCCGGCGCGGCGAAGGCGGCGTGGCGTCCGTCGGCGGTCATGCCGTCGCCGCGCGCCGCGACGCGCAGGATGGTGGAGGGGTCGTTGGTCTGGTCGGTCACGCACCCGCTCTGGCGCGCGTGAGCGCTCTTGCCAAGTCGTCCGCGATGAAGCTTCGGCCCGCGATGCGCGCCGCACGGCCATGCAGCCAAACGCCGGCGGTCGCCGCGGCGAACGCGTCGGCATCGGGATGGGCGAGTTGCGCGGCGATGGCACCCGCCAGCAAGTCACCGGTCCCCGCCGTCGACAACCACGGATTGCCCGGCGGCGTAACGACCGCTCCTGCCGCATCGGCGACGACGGTCGTCGGGCCCTTGAGCACGACGATGCAGCCCGATCGGACGGCGGCCGCGCGTGCTCGCGCGATCGTGGTCCCCGCGTCTTCGCCGAACAGCGCGCGGAACTCGCCGGCATGCGGGGTCAGGATCGTCGGCGCCGCACGCGCGCGCAACGCGTCGACGGTGACGAGGTGGAGCGCATCGCCATCGACGAGCAGCGGCCTGGGCTTCTCCAGCACAGCCGCAACCTTCGCTCGCGCACGGTCGTCGCGGCCGAGGCCGGGGCCGACGACGATCGCGCCGATCCGAGGATCGTCGAGCCGCGCGGGGTCATAGTCCCGGTGGACGATTGCGGCGGGGCCCCCCTGCCCCGTATCGCCATAATGGGCGACATAGCCCGCCCCGCTCCGCAGCGCCGCTTCGCCGGCGAGACGTGCCGCGCCGGCCATGCCGCCGGTGACGATCGCGACCATCCCGCGCGAATATTTGTGCGATTGCGGCCCCGGTTCGGGAAGCGTCGGTCGGCCGGCGACCCGGACGTCGACGCTCTGGGGTACCAGGCCAAGGTCGACCAGCCGCACAACACCGCAGCGTGCCGCCGAGGGTTGCAGCAGATGCGCGGGCTTGACCGCCCCCAGCGCCAGCGTCAGGTCGACCGATGCGTTGCACAGCCATGGCGGCACGGTGCCGACGTCGCTGTCGACCCCGGTCGGCACATCGACCGCGATCATGAAACGCGCGGCGTTGCGCATCCGCGCGAGGGCGTCGTTCCATGTCGCGGCGAGCGGACGCTCCATGCCGATCCCCAGGATCGCATCGATCACCACCCCAGCCGGCGCCGCATCCTCGATCCCCTCGACGGGGCCGCCCCAGCCGGCGCGCGCGCGCATGGCAACCTCCGTTCTCGGCTCGCCGATGGCGGCCACGCGGACGGGATGCCCCATGCGCCCAAGGATGCCGGCGGCGACATAGCCGTCGCCGCCGTTGTTGCCCGGTCCGCACAGCACCAGGATCGGGTCGCTGCCGGCAAAGCGCCGCGCCGCGATCGCCACGGCCTCGCCCGCCTGCGCCATCAGCGCATCGGCGCCGCGACCGGCGGCGAACGCGCGTGCCTCTGCCTCGCGCATCTGTGTTGCCGTGCGGACGGGTTGCCCGGCGATATCGATCATCGCGCGGCGCGGATCGTCGCGGGCAGGCGGTAACGATCGCCGCCGATCGCCACTTCGATGCCCCCGTCGACGATGCGAACCGTGGCGGGTTCGGCGCCATCCGCCGCGACGACGCCGCGACCGTCGCGCGTCACGAGCAGGCGGTGGAAACCGCCGTCGTCGTCGTGGCGAACCGTCAGCGTCAATCCGCCCCGCGTTTGGGTCCGTTCGATCGTGCAGCCGCGCGCCATGGGCGCATCGCGCCGGGCGCACAGGATACGTCCCTCATCGTCAGCCGCCTTGCGCTGCTCCGTCTCGACCTTGCCGAGCGCCTGCGCATTCGCGGTTCGGTCCGACGGGCCGGAACAGGCGGCGACCAGCAGCAGGGCGCCGCCTGCGATCGCGTCAGATATCCGCGTAGACATGCGTTTCGGCGCGCGCTCCCGGGTGGGTAACGGCGCCCTGGTAGGCAGGGCCGACGTTCTGGGCATAGCGCCACAATGCGCCCGCGCCGTAATCGTTCACCCACGCCGTCCACGCCGCACGCCGCGCATCGAGCACGGCGGCGTCGACGAGCAGGTCGATCGTTCCTGTCTCCGCATCGATGCGGATCGTATCGCCGTTCTCGACCAGCGCGATCGGGCCGCCCTCCGCGGCTTCCGGCCCGACATGGCCGATGCAGAAGCCGCGCGTGCCGCCCGAAAAGCGCCCGTCGGTGATCAGCGCCACCTTCTCGCCCATGCCAAGGCCATAAAGCGCAGCGGTGGTCGACAGCATCTCGCGCATACCGGGACCACCCTTTGGCCCTTCGTAGCGGATAACGATGACTTCGCCCTCCCGGATCGCACGCGCTTCGACGGCGGCGAACGCATCCTCCTCGCGGTCGAAGCACCGCGCGGGCCCTTCGAACTGAAGGCGATGCATACCCGCGACCTTCACGATCGCGCCGTTGGGCGCCAGACTGCCGCGCAAGCCCACGACGCCTCCCGTTGGCGTGATCGGCGTCTTGACGTCGTAAATCACCTTCTGGTCGGGATTCCACGTCACCTGGTCGATGTTCTCGCCCAACGTCCGGCCCGTCACGGTCATGCAATTGCCGTCGAGCAAGCCGCCGGCCAGCATCGTCTTCATCAACATGTAGACGCCGCCCGCCTCGTACATATCCTTTGCGACGTACCTGCCACCGGGTTTGAGATCGGCGATATACGGCGTTGATTTGAAAGCGTCCGCGACGTCGAACAGGTCGAAGTCGATGCCCGCCTCGTTCGCCATGGCGGGCAGGTGCAGCGCCGCGTTGGTCGACCCGCCCGTCGCCGCAACGACGCGCGCCGCGTTGACGAACGCCGCGCGCGTGCAGATGTCGCGCGGGCGCAACTGGCGCTCGACGAGTTCCATCACCTGTGCGCCTGCCGCGATCGCGATCTGCTCCCGGCTGGTGTAGGGCGCGGGCACCATGTTGCTGTTGGGGAGGCTGAGGCCGATCGCCTCGCCGACGCAGGCCATCGTATTGGCGGTGAACTGACCGCCGCACGCGCCGTGGCCAGGGCATGCGACCTTCTCCAGCTCGTGCACCTCAGACAGCGGGCACGCGCCGGCGGCATGTTTGCCGACCACCTCGAACACGTCGACGACGGTGACGTCGCGGTCGTGGAAACGGCCGGGCAGGATCGATCCGCCATAGACGAAGATCGACGGGATATTGAGCCGCAGCATCGCCATCATCATGCCGGGCAGCGACTTGTCGCATCCCGCAAAGCCGACGAGCGCGTCGTAGCAATGGCCGCGCACCGACAATTCCACCGAATCGGCGATCACCTCGCGGCTGACCAGTGAGGCCTTCATGCCCTGATGCCCCATCGCGATCCCGTCGGTGACGGTGATCGTGTTGAAGCGGCGCGGCATGCCGCCGCCCTGCACCACGCCCTGCTGCGCGGCATCCGCCTGCGCGTCGAGCGTGGTGTTGCAGGGCGCCGAATTGTTGCCGGCGCTCGCCAGCGCGACGAAGGGCTTGGCGATGTCCTCTTCGGCGATGCCCATGGCGTAATAGTAGGAGCGGTGCGGCGCGCGTTCCGGACCGACGGAGACATGGCGGCTGGGCAGGCGGGATTTGTCGAACGTGGTCATGGCGCAGCCCTATGTCGCGGAAGACACCCTGAACGCAAGCTTGTTACGCGTAGTAGCGAAGTCGCGCGCGCCGCAGCGTCCGATCTTCCAGCGAATAATAGAGCGAGATCATCCCGTTCTCGACGACGGTCGATGCCGCGAAGGCGATATCGGTCTTGCTCCGCTCGACGGGTGGGGGCGGCAGGATGACGGGTTCGAGCCCGCGTCCGGTGACCGCCGAGAAATCGGGCGAGAAGCTGATCCAGCCGATCCGCCAGCGCGCATCCAGCGTCGCACCATTGTAGAACATCACGGAGTCGGCGCCCGGCAGCTGACAGATCGGCCCCGTCGACAGGTGCCAATTATCCCATGAGTCGGCGCGGATCGGAAAGGGATCGGCCTGCGCCTCCCACCGGTCGTGAAGCTTCGAGGCGGCAGCGACGCCGACGCGCGAGGCGCCGACGCCATCCTCTTCAGCGGCGGCATATTCGTAGAACAGCCGCCAGTCTCCCGCCGGCGTCTGGACGACGGTCGCTTCCTTGATATTGCCCTCGCCCGGCGGCGCGGCGAGGACGATGCGCTGTTTCGTGAGCGCATCGAGCGACGGACCGGTGGCGACGATCATCACGCCCTGCGACCGAGTGGCATCGACGCCGGTGTAATATACGACATAGGCGCCGTCCGCATCGACGATCACGGTCGGGTCCTCGCACCCGCCGGCATCCGGGTCGGACGCGTTCTTGCCGGGCGCTATCGCGATGCGATCGTCGATCGTGAAATGGAGGCCGTCGTCGCTCCAGCCGCTCGCGATGAGGCCGGTCGGATCGTGCGGCCCCAGAGGGTCGGGCACCGCCCGCACCAGCATGCGATAGCGGCCGTGCTCTTGCCAGACATAGGGGCTCATCAGGTCCATGCCGTCGACCGGCGATCCCGGCGCGATCGTGACGGTGTCGAGCTGCTCCACGGCGTAGGTCGGCATCGTTCGTCCTCAAGCACCCTGCGCGATGACGAGCGACAGCGCGCCGTCAATCGTCACGGTCGTGCCGGTGATATAATCCGCCGCTGGCGACAGCAGGAAGGCGACGAGGGTCGCGACCTCGTCCGCCCGGCCCGCGCGGCCCCAGGGAATGTTCGCCTCCAATTTCCGGCGATAATCGGCATCGTCCATAGCGTGCGCATTCATCGGCGTCAGGATCATGCCCGGCGCGACGCCGTTCACCGCGATCCCCTGCGGCGCCAGTTCCAGCGCGAGCGTCGCGGTCAGCTGCGCGAGGCCACCCTTTGCCGCATCATAGTCGACGCCGCCGGGCCGCGGCGCGTGTTCGTGGATCGACGAGATGTTGACCACCCGTCCCTTCGTGCCCCTCTTGACCAGCGCGCGGGTGAATCGACGGCAGGTCAGGAACGGCCCGACGAGGTCGGCATGCAGCACGCGGTCGAACTGCGCCAGTTCCATATCGACGAGCTTGACGCCGCTCATGTTGAGGCCCGCGGAATTGACGAGCCAGGTGACCGTGCCGAACGCGTGTTCCGCAGCCGCAAACAGCGCCTCGACCTGCGCCTCGTCGCCGACGTCGCATTGCACCGCGTGCGCCTTGTCCGCGCCGCCGGATGCCGCGACGACCCGGGCCGCGGCATCCGCATCCTTGAAATAGGTGAAGGCGACGCGCGCGCCGGCCAAGGCCAGCGCCTGGACACAGGCGGCGCCGATGCCGGATTCGCCACCGGTGACGATGGCGACGGGAGTTTGAGGTTGCTCGGTCATGGCGCCCGAGCGCGCGAGGGCACGGACAGGTTCCGTGACACATGCGTCACGGTCTGCTCGTACATCGCTCAGAGCGCTTCGAGCGCCTTGGCCACGCCATCCATCGTGAACGGCTTTTGCAGAACGGGCCGGTCGCGGAAGTGCGGATCGACGCTGTCGTCGCCGCCGCCGGTCGCGAAGACGAAGGGAATATTGCGGGCGGCCAGCGCCTCGGCGACCGGCGTGCTCTTCTCGCCGCCGCGCAGGTTGACGTCGAGGATCGCGGCGTCAAGGCCACCGGCCTCGATCCGCTCTAGCGCCCCCGCGACGGTATCGACCGTCCCGACATGCTGCTTGTCGAGCACTTCGAGAAAATCCTCGAGCATCATGGCGATCAGCGGTTCGTCCTCGACGATGAGGACCTGGGTCGGCGAAGACATGATCCGCCCTTACCGTCGCTCGTTGCGCTTTGCCAACATCTTGTTTGCGGGGCGGTTCAGCGCACCGCCAGCACGTCGCGCGCGGCCTCCGCCAGCTGCTGGACGGAAAAGGGCTTGGGCAGGAAGGCAACGTTGTCGAGGTCGATCGATCGGCGCAGCTGCTCCTCGGCATAGCCCGACATGAAGATGATCGGCAGGTCGGGGTACCGGTCGCGCGCGTGGCGGACCATTGTGGGACCATCCATCGTCGGCATGACGACGTCGCTGATGAGAAGATCGGGCCGCCCGTTACGATCGAGCAGATCGAGCGCAGCCTCGCCGTTCTCCGCGGTCATGACGGTATAGCCTTGCCGCGTCAGCGCGCGCTCGGCGACGGCACGGACCATGTCTTCGTCCTCGACGAGCAGGATCGTGCCCGTTCCCCACATCTCCACCGGCTTGGCCGCGGGACGCTGCGGCTGCGGGCGCGGCGCGGTGCCCGCGGCATGGACCGGCAGGTAGATGGAGAAAGTCGCCCCCTGCCCCGGCTTCGAATCCGCGAAAATCCAGCCGCCGGACTGTTTGACGATGCCATAGACCGTGGACAGGCCAAGGCCCGTCCCCTTTCCCACTTCCTTGGTGGTGAAGAAGGGTTCGAAAATCTTGGGCAGCACGTCGGGCGGGATGCCCGTACCCGTGTCGCTGACGATGAGCGCGGTATAATCGGCGACGGGCAGGATGTCCGACGCCATCGCGCGAACCTCCGCGGCGCTGACCGCCTTGGTCTGGATCGTCAGCGTGCCGCCTCCGCGCGGATTGGCGGCCAGCATCGCGTCGCGCGCATTGACCGCGAGGTTGACGACGACCTGCTCCAGCTGGCCGGGATCCGCACGCACCGCGCCGAGGCCGCGGCCGTGGCTGACGTCCAGCCGAATCTGTTCGCCCATCAGCCGCTTGAGCAGATTCGATACCTCCGCGACGACATCGGGCAGCTGCAACACCTGCGGGCGCAGCGTCTGCTGGCGGCTGAACGCGAGCAGCTGGCGCGTCAGGCTGGCGGCGCGGTTGGAGTTGGTGCGGATCTGCTGGATGTCGTCGTAGTCGCTGTCGCCGGGCGAATGGCGCATCATCATCAGGTCGCAATGGCCGATGATCGCGGTCAGGATGTTGTTGAAATCGTGCGCGACGCCGCCGGCGAGCTGGCCCACCGCCTGCATCTTCGTTGCCTGCGCCACCTCGCGCTTCAGCCGGCTCTCCTCGCTATTGTCCTTGAGGCTGAGCAGCACCGCGGCATCGCCCAGGCCACGCGCACCCGCGATCGTCAGCGCGACGGGCTCGTCGGGATGGTTCTTCAGCCGTACCGCCATGTCCGACGAATGCGTCGCGCCGCCCGCGAAACGGCGGATCGCATCCGCGACCGCGGCCTTGTCCTCGCGCACGACCAGGTCGCCGGGATAGAGCGGCGGCGCTTTGGCATCGACCTGCGCCGCGCGCAAGAACGCGTCGTTCATCTGCAGGAAGCGACCTTCGCGATCGACCAGCGCCATGCCGAACGGCATCAGGCTGACGAGGCTGCGCACGTGCGCCGATGCGCTCGCGCCGATCGCGGGCGCGGTATCCTCGTCGTCCAGCATCGCGACCAGAACGGGCGCCTCCAGTCCGTCGAGGAAGGGTATCTGCAACACGCGCAGCGGCGTGCCGTCGAGCCCCTCGCGTTCGAACCGGACCAGGCCGCGGCTGTCCGTGATCAGCAGCCGGCCGAAATCGCGCCCCTCCAGCCGGCCGGATTCGCCGAGCGCGCGGACCGCCAGCACGCGGTTGGCGGCACGGATACGACCGTCGGGGCCTAGCAGCGCTGCCATCACCCCCGCCGCGCCCAGCCGGTCTCCGGTCGCACCGGCGAGCAATTGTTCGGCGGAGGCGGCGAGGTCGCGCTGCGCGACGATGGCGAACCGCCAGACGAGCATGTCGCCATCCTCGCCCGCGCGCGCGATCTCCGCGTCGAGGCAGCGCCCCTCGCCCCGAAGGCCGGATGCGACGCCGCGTCCTTCACGCCACGCGGTGCGCCCCGCATCGCCCAGACGCGCGATGCCGTCGTCGTCCAGCGGCAGGCCAGGCGGCGTGGGGAAACCCGCGAACAGCCGGTCATAGGCGTCGTTGGCGCACACCAGCCGCCCGGCGCGGTCGGTGATCGCGACCGCATCACCGCTCGCCTGAGCGACCGCGCGTGTGAAATCCCAGTCGATGCTGCGCGGCTGGCTTTCCGGCACGGGCATGAGCAGGCGAACCGCGATGGCGACGCCGCCGACGACCAGCGCCGCTGCGAGGAAACCCGCGGCCAGGATCGCGTTGCCGACCAGAAGAAAGACGATCGCCGCCGCCGACGCCGACGCGCCGACGCCGATGGCCAGCGCGAGACGGGTCGGCGACATGTCGGCGGGAAACGGAAGCGAGGCCATCGACGCGTTCTTCGGGTGGAGGACGCCGATCCGTCAAGCGGTTGCGGCGAGGTGACGCGCGAGAAGGATGGATGCCGCCCCCTCCCGAGCACGGAAGGGGGCGGCGATCGGCGTCACCAGATGCGGACGCGCTTTTCGGGCGGAAGGACGAGCTTGCCCGTCGGCGCCGGATTGTACGCGCCGTACCAGGGGTCGAGATTGCGCACGACCCAGGTGCGCTGCTGCGAGGGCGAGTGCGGATCGGTCATCAACCGCTGCTTCAGGTTCGCCTCGCGGTAGTTGCGCCGCCACACCTGCGCCCAGCCGAGGTAGAAGCGCTGGTCGCCCGTGAAACCGTCGATCGTCGGCGCCGCCTTGCCGCCGAGCGACGCCTTGTAGGCGTCATAGGCGACGGACAGGCCGGCAAGGTCGGCGGTGTTCTCGCCCAGCGTCAGCGCACCCTTAACGTGCATGCCCGGCAGCGGCTCGTACGCGTCATACTGGTCGACGAGCTGCTGCGTCAGCGCCTTGAAGCGGGTGACGTCCTCCGGCATCCACCAATCGGTCAGCTGGCCGTGCGCATCGTATTTCGAGCCCTGATCGTCGAAATGATGGCTGAGCTCGTGGCCGATGACCGCGCCGATGCCGCCATAGTTGATCGCCGGATCCGCCTTCGGATCGAAGAAGGGCGGTTGCAGGATGGCTGCGGGGAAGACGATCTCCACCATCCCGAAATTGGCATAGGCGTTGACCGTCATCGGGGTCATGCCCCATTCCCAGCGCTGCAGCGGCTTGCCGAGGTGCTGGACGTTATAGTCGTGGCCCCATTGCCGCGCGCGCAGGGCGTTGCCGAACGCGTCGCCCGGAACGATCTTCAGCGCGCGGTAATCGCGCCAGCGATCGGGATAGCCGATCTTGGGCGTGAAGGCAGCGAGCTTGGCGTGCGCCTTGACCTTGGTTTCAGGCGCCATCCACTGGAGCGCGTCGATACGCTTGCCCATCGCGGCGATGACGTTGCGGACGAGCTGGTCCGCCGCCGCCTTCGTCTCCGGCGGGAAATATTGCGCGACGTAGAGCCTGCTGACGTCATCCGACAGCGCGCTGCTGGTGAAGCCGACGGCGCGCTTCCAACGGTCCTCCTGCTGCGGCGTGCCCGACAGCGTGGTGCCGTAGAAGGCGAACTGTTCCTGGTCGAACGCGCGCGGCAGCACGCCGGCATAGCCGTCGAGCGTGCGGAGCAGCAACTGGTCCTGCAGCACCGACATCGGCGCCGCGCCGACGAGCCGGGCGATGCCCTGAATCGCGCTGGGCTGAGACACGATGAGCGTGTCGACCGGCGTGCCGATACCCTTCAGATAGGTGACGAAGTCGAAGCCCAGTGCGCTCTGCGTCAGTTGCGCGACCGTCATCTTGTTGTACGTCTTGTTGGCGTCGCGGCTGTCGATCCGCGTCCAGCTGACCTGCGCGATCTGCGTCTCGAAATCGACCAGCGCCTTCGCGCGTGCGGCGGCGTTGGCCTCGCCCGCCAGCGTGAACATCTTGGCGATATGCGCTTCGTACGCCGCCTTTTCCTTGGCGTTCTTGGCGTCGAGATAATAATCGCGATCGGGCAGGCCGAGGCCCGACTGGCGCATCTCGACGACATAGGTTTCGGGCGCCTTGTCGTCCTGGCCGACGCCGGCGCCGAACGGCACGCCGACGCCGTTTCGATCGGCTTCTGCGATCAGCGACGCATAATTGGCCTTGGTCGCGGCCTTAATCTTGGTAAGCCACGGCTGGACGGGCGCCAGCCCCTTCTTGTCGATCGTCGCCGTGTCGAGATAGGTCGCGTAGGCGGTGCCGATCTTCGACCCCTTCTGCTTCGCCGCGGCTTCCAGGATCGTGCGGGTACGGTCGCGCGACAGGTCGGCGAGCGTATCGAACGCGCCGAAGCTTGCCTTATCGGCGGGAATTGCCGTCGTCTTGGCCCAATTGCCGTTCGCAAAAGCATAGAAATCGTCGCCCGGCGCGACCGACTTGTCCATGCCCTGTTCGTCGAAGCCGAACCGGCCGATCTGCGGCGCGGCGTTGCTGGTCGTGGCGGTCTGTTGCGCATGGACGACGCCCGCGATGGCGGTAGCGCCCAGCAGGCCTGCTAGGATGATCGTCTTCATTCGTTCCCCTCGGTCTTTTTCTGTTCTGACGGTTGTTCCGACAGGGGCGGGCCGGCGATCACCGGTCCCGCCCGGATCGTGTTTACCAGATGTGGATGCGATCGTTCGGTGCGAGGTAATAGGTCTGGCCCGGCTTGACGTCGAACGCAGGATACCAGGCGTCGAGGTTGCGCACGACATAGGCGCGATACTGGCCGGGCGTGTGCGGATCGGTCGTCAGCTGGTTCTTGATCGCCGCCTCGCGCATCTTGGTCTGCCACACCTGCCCGAAGCCCATGAAGAAGCGCTGATTGCCGGTATAGCCGCCGATTACCGGCGCCGGCTTGCCCTTCAGCGAGATCATATAGGCGTCGTGCGCGACGTTGATGCCGGCGAGGTCGGCCATGTTCTCGCCCAGCGTCAACTCGCCCTTGACGTGCGTACCGGGGATCGGTTCGTAGGCGCTATATTGCGCCACCACCTTGTCGGTCATCGCGTTGAAGCGCTTGACGTCCTCGTCCGTCCACCAGTCGGCGAAATTGCCCTTGGCGTCGAACTTGCGCCCCTGGTCATCGAAATGGTGGCTGATCTCGTGGCCGATGACGGCGCCGATGCCGCCATAATTCACCGCGGGATCGGCGTTGGGATCGAAGAACGGCGGCTGCAGGATCGCGGCCGGGAACACCACTTCGTTCATCAGCGGATTGGCATAGGCGTTGACCGTCTGCGGGGTCATGAACCATTCGCTGCGGTCGACCGGCTTGCCGATCTTGTTGCGCTGGCGGTTGTATTCGAACTCTGCGACGCGATCCGCATTGCCCAGCACGTCACCCTTCACCACCGTCAGCGACGAATAGTCGCGCCACTTGTCGGGATAGCCGATCTTGGGCGTGAAGGCGGCGAGCTTGGCGCGCGCCTTCGCCTTCGTCTCGGGCGCCATCCAGGTCAGGTTCTGGAGGCGGATGTCCATCGCCGCGATCAGGTTGCGGACGAGCTCGTCCATCTTCGCCTTCGATTCGGGCGGGAAATAGCGCTGGACATAGACCTGCCCGACGGCCTCGCCGAGGCTGCCGTTGACGAGGCCGACGCCGCGCTTCCACCGTTCCTTGAGCTGCGGCGTGCCGTTCAGCGCAGTGCCGTAAAAGGCGAACTGCGTGTTGACGAACGGCGTCGACAGCAACGGCGCGGCGTTCGAGATCGTGTGGAACGCCAGATATTCTTTCCACACCGGAAGCGGCGTCGCGGCGATGATCTTCGCGGTGCCGGTCAGCGCGGAAGGCTGGCCGACGATGACGCGCGTCTGGTTGCCCAGCCCCTGCGCGGCGAGCATGCCCTGCCAGTCGAAACCGGGCATCGCGGTCGCGAGTTGCGCGACGGGCATCGGGTTGTACCCCTTCTCGACCTGACGCAGCTCGGTGCGATCCCAGTGGACCTCAGCGATCTGCTTTTCGAGATCGTAGATGCGCTGCGCCGCACCCTGGGGGTCGGGCTGCCCGGCAAGACGCATCATGTCGCCGATGTAGGTGACGTACTTGGTCCGCGCCTCGGCGAACTTGGGATCGTCCTTGAGGTAATAATCCTTGTCCGGCAGGCCGAGGCCGCCCTGGCCGAGATAGACGGCGTAGACGGTATTGTCCTTCAGATCCTGCTGGATGCCCGCGCCCACCGGCACGTCGAGGCCGTGGATCGTCGCGTCGGCAAATGCCTTGGCGAGGTCGCCCTGCGTGCGGATCGCGGCGATCTTTGCAAGGTACGGCTTGAGCGGTGCGGCGCCCGCCTTCTCGATCGCCGCCTGATCCATGAACGAGGCGTAAGTGACGCCGATCTTGTCGTTGACGCTCATCGCGCCGGCATGCGCGGGCGCCGCCGCCGCATCCTCGATCACCTGGCGCGTGCGCTTTTCCGACAGGTCGGCGAGGATCGCGAACCCGCCCCAGCTCGCCCGGTCGGCCGGGATTTCGGTGCGCTTCATCCACGCGCCGTTGACGTAATTGTAGAAGTCGTTGCCCGGCAGGACGCTCTTGTCCATCGCGGAAAGGTCGACGCCGAAATCACCGAGCTTGGGCTTGCCCGGCGCAGGCGCGGCCGTGTCGGCGGGGGCAGTGGCCGTCTGGGCGTAGACCGCACCGGTCGCGACAGAGGCGAGCATCAGGGCGGCGAGAACCGTTTTGCGCATCATAGGTCCTTGGAAAGAAACATTCGATGGCGCGTGTTGTAACTGGTTAAGACGCCTCGTCAATCGGCCGATTGGCGTGGCGATGCCGCCATTTCCGCGCGATCCACACCCGCCATCCAAGCGCCGACCCGGCATAGCCAAGCGCGGCGCAGGCGGCGGTCAGCACGACGAGACCGAGCGCGAACGCCGGACCCTGCGCCCACAGCCAGTGCGCCGCGCTGGTCAACCGGTGCAGCCAGCCCGTCGCCACCTCCGCCGCGGGCTGGACGATCGTCGTCGCCTCGCTGCGCAACAGCCACGCGCCGATCTTGTACGCGACGAACCACAGAAAGGGCGTCGTGAACGGGTTGGTGATGAACGTGGTGAGCGCCGCGACCGGCACGTTGGCGCGAAAGGGCAGCGCGAACACCGCGGCGATCGCGATCTGCGCGACGGGGAACAGGAAGCCCGCGACCACCCCCAATGCGACGCCGCGCGGCACCGAACGGCGCGTGAAGCGCCACAGGCCCGGCTCCATCACGCGATGTGCGACGGGGCGTAGCAGCCGGTTCGATTCCATCGATTCGCGCGTCGGCAGATTGCGCCGCCCCCAAGCGACGAGCCGCTGCCAAGACGACGGCACGCCCCGCGCCGTCAGCCGCGGTCGCGCAGGATACGCGCGGCATCGCGCTTCCAGTCGCGCTCCTTGATCGCTTCGCGCTTGTCGTGCGTCTTGCGCCCCTTGGCGAGCGCCAGTTCCACCTTCGCCCGCCCACGGCTGTTGAAATAGACGGACAGCGGCACCAGCGTCATGCCCTCGCGCGCCACCGCACCGTGCAGCTTGTTGATCTCGCGCTCGTGCAGCAACAGCTTGCGCGGCCGCTTCGCCTCATGGTTGAAGCGGTTGCCGTGGCTGAATTCCGGCACGTTGGCGTTGACTAGCCACACCTGCCCGTCGCGCACCTCCGCATAGCTTTCCGCGATCGAACCCTCGCCGAAGCGCAGCGACTTCACCTCGGTCCCGGTCAGCGCGATCCCCGCCTCGTAGACGGTGTCGATGCTATACTCGAAACGCGCCTTGCGGTTCTCGGCGACGATCTTCTTCTTGTCGAAGGTGGCGGGTTTGGGACGCGGCATGGATCGCGCGATGTAGGCATGGTCGGCGCAAAGGGGAAGCGGGCGTCTGCACTCCGATCAATCATTCCCAACGGCCGAGGCACGGGCCGAAGAGCAGCGACGTGCCCCGTTGACCGGTAACCTTAGTGTGATAGTATTACATCATGATCGACCTTCGGGCCGCGATGGGTTCTCTTGGCATTCACGGCTTCGGCGCCATCGCGCTTGCGAGCGTTTTCGCGCCCTTCTACTTGACGATGATCGATCCCTATTTTTCGGTGCCGATGATCGATCCCGTCCAACCCACGGCGCCCGTCCTTCAGCTTTTCGACGTCGAAAATCCCCGGTACGTAGCCGTAAGCGATATCGCGCTCGTCCTGCCACCATCCTCGCGGTGTCCCCCGACTGAAAGCCTGGATGTCCGGGCACGCCTCATCGGCCGGCCGGTGATGCCGATCGCTCGGGAGGTCCACGTGCGCGCCTGCGTGCTGATCGATGAAGTCGGCCGGATTGTGGAAGTACGACGGGCTGCAGACACCGATCCGGCGTTACCATCAGCGTTTGTCGCGGGCTTGCGACGAACACATTTGTCACCCGCACGCCGCAACGGTTTGCCGGTCGCCTCCTGGGCCTTAGCTGTCGCTTCCTAAATCAGCCCCGCATGCGCCAGTGCGGCGTCGACCGCGGCGCGCGACGCTTCCGACGGCCAGGTCATCGGCAGGCGCAGGCCCGCCGGGAAGCCGGGCCGCACGCGCGTCATCGCGTATTTGACGGGACCGGGCGAGGCGTCGGTGAACAACGCATCGTGGAGCGGGTACAGGCGATCCTGATACGCCAGCGCCTTGACATAATCGCCCGCCTGGCACGCCGCCTGGAATTCGGCGCACACGCGCGGGGCGACGTTGGCGGAGACGCTGATACAACCCCTGCCCCCCATCGCGTTGAACGCGAGCGCCATGTCGTCGTTGCCCGACAGCTGGACGAAGTCCGCGCCGCAGCCGGCCCGGTGCGCCGAGACGCGTGCAATGGCGCCGCTCGCATCCTTCACCGCGACGAACACCTTGGGAAACGCGGTGACGATGCGCGCCATCGTCGCCGGCTGGATGTCGGTGACGGTGCGGCCGGGGACGTTGTAAAGGACGATCGGCAATTCCGCCGTCTCTGCCAGCTTTGCGAAATGCTGGTAGATGCCCTCCTGGCTCGGCCGATTGTAATAGGGCGGGACCATCAGCGCGGCATCCGCCCCCGCCCGTTTGGCGCGGGCGATGTTGGCCGCGGCGACGACGGTGTCGTTCGACCCCGCACCCGCGATCACCGGCACGCGGCCCGCCGCCTGCGCGACGCAGACGCCGACGATGTGGAAATGTTCGTCCGCGGTCAGCGTCGCGGCCTCGCCCGTCGTGCCGCAGGGGACGAGCGCCGACGAGCCTTCCGCGATCTGCCAGTCGATCAGCGCGCGATAGGCGGCCTCGTCGAAATGGCCATCATCGGTGAGGGGCGTGACGAGCGCGGGAATGGAGCCGGAAAACATGGCGGCTGCCGTGCGACGCGGTCCGGCGCGAGTCAAGCGGCGCGCCCGGGCCCGCGATGGCCGCGACGAAGCGTTGGAACGGGCGACGAAAGGTGACGCGCGCTGTCATTTGTTCAGGACAGGTTCCGCAGGATTCTCTATCCTTGCGACCATGCATCCGACCAGCGCGCCGATCGGCCTTCTCCTCGCCACTTTCGCCGGTGTCGTCGCCATCCCGCAACAGGACGGGACCGACCAGCTCGATCGGTATCGCACGCAGATGGCGAACATGTCGCCGCTGGCGCCGCAGACGCCCAGCGACGGCGCGATGGCGGCGACGATCGCGCAGTGGCGCGCGCTGCGCCAGACGGATGCGCTGCCGTTCGACAGCTATGCCGGCTTCCTGATGGCGCATCCGGGCTGGCCGGGCGAAAGCGCCAGCCGCCGCGCCGCCGAGCGGCAGGCGGCGAACGCCGCGCCGGCTAACGTGATCGCCTTCTTCAACCGTTTCCCGCCGCAGACCGCGACGGGCTTCGTCGCGCAGGCGCGCGCGTTGCAGGCGGTCGGCCGGATGACGGAGGCGCAGGCCGCGGCGCGCGCGGCATGGCGGCGGGGTATCCTGCCGCCGACCGACGAAAGCTATGTCCAGACGAGCTTTGCCGGCGCGCTGTCGCCCGACGACCACGACGCCCGGATGGACGCCCTGCTGTGGCAGAATGCGACCGCCCTCGCGCAGCGCCAGCTTGCCTGGACCAGTGCGGCGCGGCGGCCGGTCTTCGCCGCGCGCCTGTCGTTCCGCACCAACGCACCCGACGCCACCAGCCTCGCCACCGCCGGCGATGCCACCTACGCCGCCGATCCCGGCTACATCGCCGACCGCACGGCTTGGATGCGCGCCGCGGGTGCGGGGGCGAGCGTGCGAAGCGGTCTTGCGAACCGTCGCCCGCTCGCCGCGCTGCCGGGGAACGTCGAGAAATGGTATGAGACGCTGCTGACCGTCGCGCGCGAGGCGGAACATGACGGCCAGTATCAGGTCGCCTACGACATCGCGCGGCAGGTCGACGACGCCTATCCCGCCGGCACCGACGTGTCGAAAAAGCCCTATGGCGAGCGGGACGACTATACGAGTCTCGTCTGGCTGGCCGGGCAGACCGCGCTGCGCAGGCTCGGCCGGCCGGCAGACGCGATGGTCATGTTCGACCGCTATGGCCGCGGCAGCATGTCGCCGCAGACGCGGGCAAAGGGCTTTTATTGGGCGGGGCGCGCCGCGGAGACGGCCGGACGCAGCGCCGACGCGGCGGGCTATTACGCGCAGGCCGCCGGATATCGCGACCAGTTCTACGGCCAACTCGCGCTCGAACGGATCGGTCGCCCCCTCGTCGCGCCGCCGGTGATCGGCACGCCGCTGATCGCCGCCGCGACGCGCCAGGCCTTCGCCAACCGCGAGACCGTGCGCGCGGCGCGCTTCCTCGGCCAGATCGGCGACTGGCAGGATCAGACCGCCTTCATCCGCCAGATCGCGGCGGATGCGGACAGCGAGACGGATCACCTGCTCGCCGCCGAACTGTCGCGTCAGATCAATCGGCCCGACCTCGGCGTACTGGTCGGGCGCAGCGCGATGCAGAACGGGCTGAGCGATTATTCGGCGGCGGGCTTTCCGACCGTGTCCGTACCGGCGGGTTATGAGGACAGCTGGACGCTGATCCACGCGATCGCGCGGCAGGAAAGCCAGTTCGATCGCACCGCGGTCAGCCACGCCGGTGCCCGCGGGCTGATGCAGCTGATGCCGGCGACGGCGCGCGAACAATCGGGCAAGATGGGCCTCACCTATGCGGCCTCCGCGCTGACCGAGGATCCGGCTTTGTCGATCAAGCTGGGATCGAGCTATTTCCAGCGTATCTACACCAATTACGGTAGCTATCCGCTCGCCATTGCCGCCTACAATGCGGGCGGGGGCAATGTGAACAAGTGGCTGCGCGCGAACGGCGATCCGCGCACCGGCGCCGTCGACATGGTCGACTGGATCGAGGCTATCCCCTTTTCCGAAACGCGCAACTATGTACAGCGCGTGCTCGAGAATGCGGTCGTCTACGATCTCATCAATCCGGCGCGGGCGAAGAGCCATGGCCCTGCGAACCTCAGCTGGTATCTCGGCAAGAACCGGCCGGGCTGAGCCGATCATGGACCGTCCCAATTACATGACGCCCGCAGGCTTCGCCGCGCTGCGCCGCGAATATGAGGCGCTGTTCACGACGGAGCGACCGCAGCTGGTCGAGACGATATCCTGGGCCGCCGGCAACGGCGACCGGTCGGAGAACGGCGACTATATCTACGGCCGCAAGCGGCTGCGCGAGATCGACCGGCGGCTCGGCTGGCTGTCGAAGCGGATGAAGGCTGCGAAGGTGGTCGATCCGGCACAGCAACAGGATCGCAGCCGCGTCTGGTTCGGCGCGACGGTGACGATCGTCGACGAGGACGATCAGGTGCGCGTTCTGACCCTGGTCGGCGACGACGAGGCGGATGCGGGTGCGGGTCGCATCGGCTGGAACGCCCCGATCGCCCGCGCGCTGCGCGGCGCCGCAACGGGGGACCTGCGCCGCGTCATGCTGCCCGCCGGGGAGCGCGAATATGAGGTGACGACGATCAGCTATCCACAAGCCTGATGAACAGCGACCGGCTGAGGCCGCGTCTTTTTCGTTGACCGGCGCGCGCGGTGCCGCGACCACCGCGGCCATGGCCGACGCTACCACCCGCAACATCGCCCTGCTGATCGACGCCGACAATGCCAGCTGGCATGCGATCGACCCCGTGCTGACCGTCCTTGCCGAACTGGGCACGGTCAACGTCCGGCGCGTCTACGGCAACTGGACGAAACCCGGCCTCAAGGGCTGGCGCGACATGACGGTGCGCCATGGCATCGAACCGCAGCAGCAGTTCGACCTGACCAAGGGCAAGAACGCCACCGACATGAAGATGACGATCGACGCGATGGACCTGCTGTTCCGCGGCCGGATCGAGGGGTTCGGCATCATGTCGTCGGACAGCGACTTCATGCCGCTCGCGATGCGCATCCGCCAGGACGGCATTCCCGTCTACGGCTTCGGCAGCGCCAAGACTCCCGAGGCGTTCAAGCAGGCGTGCACGCGCTTCATCGACGTCGATGCGCTGATGACCCCGGTCCAGCCTGCCAAGCCCGCCAATGTCGAGGTGCCGATCGGCGAATCGCTGCCCGCTGCGATCGGCAACGGCAACGGCGGGGCGCCCGCGAAAGCGAAGCCGATCGACCCTGACCTGGTGGCACTGCTGATCGACGCCTACGGCTCGGTGAAGCGCGACGAGAAGGGCTATGTCAGCGTGTCCGCGATGGGGCAGCTGGCGGGGAACCGGTCGAGCTTCGACGTGCGCAATTACGGCTATCGGCGTCTGTCCGATCTGATCCAAGCGGTGCCGAACTTCCAGACCGAGCGGCGCGAGGACGGGCGGATGTTCGTGAAACGGGTGCGGTGACGGCTTGCCCGCAAATCCTCCGTTCGTCCTGAGCTTGTCGAAGGACGTGTCGAGGGCAGTATCCATGGGGCACGTGCTTCGACAAGCTCAGCACGAACGGATATGGGACGTTGCTGTCGCTGGCGGTCTACTACCCCGCCAATATCGGAACACCGCCCGCTGCCGTTCCGCGATATGCGCTGCCGCCTCCGGCCCCTCCCACGGTCCCGTGTAGCCACGCTCGGCCGAGCCGACCCACCAGCCCTGCCCCGGCAGGCCGTCGCTTTCCCGCACCACCAGCACCGCCAGTCCCGGCTCACCATCCGCCGCACCGGCAGTATCGATCGCGTCGAGCGTCTTGCACAGCGCACGCATCTTCGGTCGGGTGAAGCGGTGGCCGAGCGCCCGCAATATCTCGCTATAGCTCAGCGCCCGCTCGTCGCGCGCGGCGGCGATCAACAGCGACCGGACCAAGGCGACATCGGCGATCGTCCCCGGCCCGTCCGCCGGCTCGAACCCGTTCGCGGCGAGCCAACCGCCGAGGTCGTCCCCCCGCGGCCGGCTCGCGGTCATCAGCGTGTCAGCTTCTTGTAGGCGAGGCGCGTCGGACGGTCGGCGGCATCGCCCATCCGCCGGCGCTTGTCCTCCTCATATGCCTCGTAATTGCCCTCGAACCATTCGACATGGCTGTCGCCCTCGAACGCGAGGATGTGCGTGCACAGGCGGTCGAGGAAGAAGCGATCGTGGCTGATGACCACGGCGCAGCCCGCAAACGTCTCCAGTGCCTCCTCGAGCGCGCGCAGCGTCTCGACGTCTAGGTCGTTGGTCGGCTCGTCGAGCAGCAGGACGTTGCCGCCCTCCTTCAGCATCTTGGCCATGTGGACGCGGTTGCGTTCACCGCCCGACAGCTGGCCGACCTTCTTCTGCTGGTCCTGCCCCTTGAAGTTGAACGCGCCGACATAGGCGCGCGTGCCCAGTTCCTGCTTGCCGAAGCGGAAGACGTCGAGCCCGTCGGAAATCTCTTCCCAGACGTTCTTGTTGGGGTCTAGATCGTCGCGGCTCTGGTCGACATAGCCGAGGCGCACGGTCGAGCCGACCTCGATCGTCCCCGTATCGGGCTGGTCCTGGCCGGTGATGAGGCGGAACAGCGTCGACTTGCCGGCGCCGTTGGGGCCGATGACGCCGACGATGCCGCCCGGCGGCAGGTTGAAGTCGAGGTTTTCGAACAATAGTTTGTCGCCATAGGCCTTGGTCAGGCCCTTCGCCTCGATCACCTTGCCGCCGAGCCGCTCGGGGATCTGGATCAGGATCTGCGCCTTGCCGACCGCGCGATTCTCCTGCGCCGCCATCAGTTCGTCGAACGCGCGGATACGCGCCTTGGACTTGGTCTGGCGCGCCTTGGGGGTCTGGCGCATCCAGGCGAGTTCGTCGGCGATCGCCTTCTGGCGGCCCTGCTCCTCGCGCTCCTCCTGCTCGAGGCGTTTCGCCTTCTTTTCCAGGTAGCCCGAATAGTTCGACTCGTACGTGTAATAACGGCCGCGATCGAGCTCGAGCACCCAGTTGACGACATTGTCGAGGAAGTAGCGGTCGTGGGTGACGAGGATGACGTTGCCGGTATATTCCTTGAGGAAATTCTCCAGCCACGCGACGCTTTCGGCGTCGAGGTGGTTGGTCGGCTCGTCGAGCAGCAGGATATCGGGCTTTTCCAGCAGCAGGCGGCACAAAGCGACGCGGCGCTTCTCACCGCCCGACAGGTTGGTGACCGGCGAATCGGACGGCGGACAGCGCAGCGCCTCCATCGCCTGTTCCAGCTGCGAATCGAGGCTCCAACCGTCGGCGGCGTCGATCTCCGCCTGAAGATCGCCCATCTCCGTCATCAGCGCGTCGAAATCGGTATCGTCCTGGGGATCGCCCATCTCGGCGGAAATGGCGTTGAAGCGGTTGATCTTGTCGACGATCGGGCCCGCGCCCAGGCGGACGTTCTCGATCACCGTCTTGGTCGGGTCGAGCTGCGGCTCCTGCGGCAGGTAGCCGACGCGCACACCCTCTGCGGCCCAGGCCTCGCCCTGATAATCCTGGTCGATGCCGCCCATGATCTTCATCAGCGTCGACTTGCCCGAGCCGTTGGGGCCGATGATCGCGATCTTCGCGGACGGCAGGAACTGCAGGTGGATGTTGTTGAGCACGGGCTTGTTGGCGCCCGGGAAGGTCTTGGTCAGACCCTTCATGACGTAGGTATACTGGACGGCCATGTGCCGACGGCTCCTGATCGAAAGACGGGGAAAGGCTGGGATTTGCCGCAGCATGTAGCGACGCCGTGCCCCGTGCGCAAATGCCCGGCTTGTGCTGCGCGGCCTGGGCCGTCAAACCGCAGCAACGCTCTGGAACGCAAAGGGGAAACCATGAACCGTACCGCTATCGCCCTGCTCGCGCTCGCCGCTTCAGCGACCCTGCCGACCGGGCTCGCCGCGCAGCGCACCGCGCCGCCGCTGCCCGCGAAGGTCGATCCCAAGGTCGCGGCGTTGCGCGATGCCGCGCTGAAGGACGACGTGGCGTGGGACATCGTCGAGGGGCTGACGACCGAAGTCGGCCAGCGGCTCGCCGCTACCGACGCCGAGGCGCGCGCTCGGACGTGGGCGGTCGCGAAGCTGAAGGCGCTCGGCTTCCGCAACGTGCACATCGAAGAGTATCAGATGCCTGTGTGGCTGCGCGGCGAGGAACGTGCGGAGGTCGTCGCACCCTTCCCGCAGTCGCTGAAGCTGGTCGCACTCGGCAATTCGGGCGCGACGCCCGCGGGCGGCATCACCGCGCCCGTCGTCGTGTTCAAGACCTACGGCGATCTCGCCAATGCGCCCGACGGCAGCCTTGCCGGCAAGATCGCCTATATCGGCAATGCGATGCAGCCGGCACAGGACGGGTCGAGCTACGGCACCTATGGCGTCGCACGTTTCATCGGGCCGGCGCTGGCGGCGCGCAAGGGGGCGGTCGCGACGGTGATCCGCTCGATCGGCACCGATCACCACCGCAATCCCCACACCGGCGGCACCAACTGGCCGCAGGGTGTGACGCCGATTCCCGCCGCCGCGCTGTCCGTCCCCGACGCAGAATTGCTCGAGCGGATGGCCGAACGCGGCAAACCGATCACGATGAAACTGGTGCTGACGCCGCGCTTCGCGGGCACGGGTACGTCGGGCAACGTCATCGCCGAGGTGCCGGGCACCGACACGAAGGCGGGCGTGGTGCTGGTCGGCGGGCATCTCGACAGCTGGGACCTCGGCACGGGCGCGATCGACGACGCGAGCGGCGTCGCGATCACCACAGCGGCGGCGAAACGCCTGCTCGACGGGCCGCGCCCGCGCCGGACGATCCGCGTCGTCTGGTTCGGTGCGGAGGAACCCGGCGGCTTCGGCGGCAAGGAATACGCCCGTGTTCATGGTGGCGAACGTCACGCGACCGCAGGCGAGAGCGATTTCGGCGCGGACCGGGTGTGGCGGTTCGAGGTCAATCTGCCCGATGGCGCGAAACCGATCGCCGACCGGCTGCAGTCCGCGCTGGCGCCGCTCGGCATCGGGCGCGGCGCGGGAGTCGGCGGCGACGGCACCGACGTCGGCCCGACGCTGGCGCTGGGCGTCGCAGCGATCGACCTCAACCAGGATGGCACGCGCTATTTCGATACGCACCATACGCCGGATGACGTGCTCGACCGAATCGACCCGGAGCAATTGCGCCAGAACGTCGCCGCTTGGACGACGATGCTGGCCATCGTCGCCAACGCGCCGGAGGATATCGGCCCCGTGACGCCCCGGCGATAACGGCCCTGAAAGCGCACGATTTGACGATGCATTGGCGTAACGATTTGCCTCAAATCGGCCGCATTGCTTGCTGCCGAATGAATTTCGGCATTGACCGGGGGGAGTCGTGCGGTATTTGGGCTGTCTCGCGTCGGCAATCGGGCCGGCCGCGAACCTTTGCTTTGCTTGGGAGCAATCGAATGAAGAAGATCGCTTTCGTTCTCGCTGCCGCCGGCCTGATGTCCGTCGCTGCGTGCTCGAAGTCGCCTGAAGCTGCCGCCGTTGAGAACAACGCGGACGCGCTGGCCGACAACATGGAACTGCAGGCGGACAACATGGACGCCCTGGCTGACAACACCTCAAACACCGCGGCTGCCGCGACGCTCGAGAATGCGGCTGACAACATGAACGCCGCTGCCGACAACGTCCGCGACGCCGCCGACGCCAAGGCCGACAACATGTAATCGCGCTGCGTCGGGTTCGCCCGGCGCGCCGGTGCATCATGTTGCACGTTCAAAAAGGGCGTTTCCTGTCGCAGGAAGCGCCCTTTTTCTTTACCCCGCGCTGCGCTAGGCGGGACAGACGGTGGGGCCTGTAGCTCAATGGTTAGAGCTGGCCGCTCATAACGGCTAGGTTGCGGGTTCGAGTCCTGCCGGGCCCACCAAATGCTTGCGTTACCGGGCCAGTCGCCCTAGGCGCAACGCTTCGTCGGGGAGTGGCGCAGTCCGGTAGCGCGCCTGCTTTGGGAGCAGGATGTCGCAGGTTCGAATCCTGTCTCCCCGACCATCCGCTTGCAAGTCTTTGATTTCGCGTCTTAACGACGGCGATCAGGGACGGTTGTACCTCCGACTGCACCCCTCGCTGTACCCTTGGGATAGCGGAATGGGCTTTTCGAACGTGGTTTGCGCGGCAGTCGCATTGGTGGCGGAAGAAAATGACGGTGGCCCTTCGCGCGCGACTGGTGGCAGAGCCGCGGCTCCTCTAATACTTGACGCAGTCAACCAATACGATCCAACATGGCGGATATGGAAGATGCAGACGTCGCCGCCATCCGCCGATTCAACCGCTTCTACACCCGGACGATCGGTGCGCTCGACGCACGGTTCCTCGGCACCGAGGCGACCCTGCCCGAAGCGCGCCTGCTGTTCGAGATCGCCACGCGCGAGCCGGTGACGGCGAGCGTGTTGCAGGACACGCTCGGCATGGACGCGGGGTATCTCAGCCGCCTTGTCGCGCGGTTCGAGAAACGCGGCTGGATCGTGCGTGCGCGGCGCGAGGACGACGCCCGCGCGCGCGACCTGCGGCTGACTGCGGCGGGGCGCGAGGCCTTTGCGGTCGTCGACAAGCGGCAGAGCCGCGCGGTCGGCGACTTGCTTGGCACCGTGGAAGGTCAGGCGCGGCGCGATCTGATCGAGGCGTTGACGCGCGCGCGGCTGCTGCTCGAGCCATCATCGGGCGGGCCGTTCGTCATCCGGCCGTTCCGCACCGGCGAACCCGCACTGATCGCCGCACGCCAATCGATGCTCTATGCCGACAGCCATGGCTGGGGCCGCGAACTGGAGGTCATCGAAAGCGAGGTGACGGCGGCCTTTCTGCGGGACTTCGCCCCGGAGCGCGAGCAATGCTGGGTCGCCGAGATCGACGGGGTGATGGCGGGCGCGGTGCTGGTGACCGACGAGGGTGGCGGCCTTGCCCGACTGCGCCTGCTCCATGTCGAACCCTTCGCGCGCCGCCGCGGCATTGGCGATGCACTGGTCGCGCGCTGCGTCAGCTTCGCGCGGGAAACCGGCTATCGCACGCTAACGCTGTGGACGCACACGGTGCTGGAGTCGGCGCGCCGCATCTACGCGGCGCACGGTTTCGTTTGCGTCGAGACGGCGGTGCATGACCGCTTCGGCGTTCCGCTTCAGGGCGAGACGTGGCGGCTGGAGCTGGCGGCATGAGCGACGGCCTGACCATCCGCATCGCTGCGGAAGCCGACCTCGGGGCGCTCCGCGATCTGATGACGCTGTCGATCGACCGCGGCCAGGCGGCGGTGCTGACCCCGGCGCAGATCATCGCCAGCCGCACAGTGATGGGGCTCGACACGCAACTGGTGCGCGACGGCACCTATTTCGTCGTCGAGGACCAGGGCGTGCCGGTCGGGTGCGGCGGATGGAGCCGGCGAGCGACGCTCTATGGCGGCGACCATAGCACCGCCTTGCGCGACCCGGCGCTGCTCGATCCGGCAACGGACGCCGCGCGCATCCGCGCCATGTACACGCACCCGGATCACGTCCGGCGCGGGATCGGCCGCATGATCCTCGACGCTTGCGAACAGGCCGCGCAGGGCGAAGGCTTCGCCGCCGTCGAACTGATGGGCACGGCCGGCGGCGTGCCGCTCTATGCCGCCTGCGGCTACGAGCCGATCGAACGCGCCGATACGCACGTCGGTGGCGTCGTCGTGCCGTTGACCCGGATGCGGAAGCGGCTGCGTGCCATGGCATAGCGGGTCGGCGGCGAAGATTCTTGATCGGCATGTCACACCTGCCATCGCTGTCTCGTCATCGTGTCGGACCCCAAGGAGACCGACCATGACACCCCGTATCCCGAACCCGCACGCTCTGGCCCCGGAAGCGATCAGGGCCATGATGGCGCTGGAGCAGAGCTTCGCGACGAGCGGCCTCGACCACAATCTGCTCGAACTGGTGAAATTCCGCGTGTCTCAGATCATCGGCTGCGCGTTCTGCCTGCATATGCATGCGACCGATCTGCGCCGTCATGGCGAAAGCGAGATGCGGCTGTACATGCTGGGCGCATGGCGGGAATCGACGCTCTATTCGGATCGCGAGCGGGCTGCGCTCGGCTGGGCGGAGGCCCTGACGCTGCTGCCCGGGACGGGGGCGCCTGACGTGGACTATGATGCGCTGAAGACGGCGTTTTCCGATACGGAGCAGGTCTGGCTGACCATGGCGATCGGCGCGATCAACACCTGGAACCGCCTTCAGGTGGGGTTCCGCGTCGCGCATCCGGTCGACGATGCCTGAGCCTGCGCTGTTCGAGGCGGAGCGGCCGCGGCTCGTCCGGCTGGCCTATCGCATGACCGGCTCGCTCGCCGAGGCGGAGGATCTGGTCCAGGACGCCTGGCTGCGCTGGTCGCGGGCAGAGGGCGTCGACGCGCCCGCCGCCTGGCTGACCCGGGTGGTCACGCGGCTGTGCCTCGATCATCTGAAGTCGGCGCGGGTGCGGCGCGAGACCTATGTCGGCGCGTGGCTGCCCGAGCCATTGCTCGGCACGACCGAGCCGGACGACCTCGCCGACGACCTGACCGTTACGCTGATGTTGGCGATGGAGCGGCTGTCGCCACTGGAGCGGGCGGCGTTCCTGCTCCATGACGTGTTCGACGTCGACCTGACCGAAGTCGCGAAGACGTTCCACCGCGCGCCCGCGACCGTGCGGCAACTCGCCTCCCGCGCCCGGCGGCATGTCGCCGAGGCACGGCCGCGCTACCCGGTCGACGCGCAGGAGGCGGCGCGGATCACCAGAGCCTTCTTCGCGGCCGCGCGGGATGGCGATGCCCGCGCGCTGTCGGATCTGCTGGCGGAGGATGTCGCGATCCATTCCGACGGCGGCGGGCGCGTCCTCGCATTCCACAACATCATCCGGGGTCTGGCGAAGGCGCAGCGGCTGTTCGCCGGGTTGCGGCGCAAATATCCCGAAGAGCCTGCCGAACTGATCCGCTTCGCTACGATCGACGGGCTGCCCGGCTATGTCAGCCGTGCGGCCGGCGGCGTGCTCCAGACCACCGCGCTCGACATTCGAGACGGCCGGATCGCGGCGATCTACATCGTCCGCAATCCGGACAAGCTGACGGGAGTCGTGACCGCTCTTCAGGCCGGGCAGGCCGCAGCGCCGGGCTGACGCCGGAAAACCACCAGCATCCCCAGCGCTGCCAGAGCCATCGCTCCACCGGCCAGCGATACGGCAGGCAGCCCCAGTCCGGCCCCGATCACGCCGCCGCCCAGTGCCGCGCCGATCGCATTGCCGAGGTTGAACGCGCCGATGTTCATCGCGGAGGCGAGGTTCGGCGCGTCGGAGGCCGCATCCATCACCCGCATCTGCAAGGGCGGCACGATCGCGAAGCTGGCGATGCCCCAGATCAGGATCGCGACGGCAGCGGTCACCGGCCATTGCATCAGCACGGTGAAGGCGAGCAGCGTCAGCGCCATGATCACCAGCATGGTTTTCAGCGCCCGATCGACCGAGCGGTCGGCGAGCTTGCCGCCAAGCGCGTTGCCGATCGTCGCGCCGACGCCGAACAGCATCAGCATCGCCGTGACATAGCCGGTCGAGCCATGCGTCACGTCGCGCAGGATCGGGACGATATAGGTGAAGACGATGAAGACGCCGCCGAACCCGATCGTGGTCAGGGCAAGCGCCATCACCACCGGCCCGCGCGTCAGCACCTGCAGTTCGGCGCGCATGTCGCCGCCCTCCGCAGCCGGCAGCGGCGGGAGCGCGAAGAGGAGCGACAGCATCGCGATCGCGCCGACGCCCGCGATCCCGGCGAAGGCGGTGCGCCAGCCGATCGCCTCGCTGACCCAGGTCGCCGCCGGCACGCCGCCGATCGTGGCGACCGTCAGGCCGGTGAACATCGCCGCCACCGCGCCCGCGCGCTTGTCCGGCGGCACGAGGCTCGCGGCGACCACCGATCCGACGCCGAAGAAGGCGCCATGGTTGAACGCGGTGACGACCCGCGCCGCCATCAGCAACCAATAGCCGCCCGCCACGGCCGACAGCACATTGCCGAGCGTGAAGATGCCCATCAACGCGATCAACAACGTCCGCCGGTCGATCCGCCCGGTGGTGAGCGTCATCAACGGTGCGCCGATCAGCACGCCCATCGCATAGGCGCTGACCAGCAGCCCGGCGGCGGGAATCGACACGTGCAGGTCGGCGGCGATCACCGGCAGCATGCCCATCGGCGCGAACTCGGTCACGCCGATGCCGAAGGCGCCGACCGCCAGCGCGATCAGCCCGGGATTGAACTTCATGATCGTGGCTCCTCAGACCAGCGGCGGCGCGAGGCGGGCGAAGCCCTCCTGCTGCCGATAGGGAGTGTGCGGATAGGGTGGCAGAACGTCGCTCGCCGCGTCGAGCAACGCCACCTGTTCGGGCGTCAGCGTCCAGCCGACCGCGCCGAGATTGTCGCGCAGCTGCGCTTCGTCGCGCGCGCCGATGATGGCCGACGAGACGGTCGGGCGCCGCAGCAGCCAGTTGATCGCGACCTGCGGCACGGTCCTGCCCGTCTCGGCCGCCACCGCCTCCAGCGCGTCGACGACGCGGTAGAGATGCTCGTCCGCGACCGGTGGCGCGAACTGCGCGGTCTCGTGCAGGCGACTGCCTGCCGGGATCGGCCGTCCGCGTCCGATCTTGCCCGTCAAGCGGCCCCAGCCGAGCGGACTCCACACGAGCGCGCCGACGCCCTGATCCGCCGCCAGTGGCATCAGGTCCCATTCGTAGGCGCGCCCGATCAGCGAATAATAGACCTGATGCGCGACGAGGCGCGGCCAGCCATGGCGATCGGCCAGGGCTTGCGCCTTCATGATCTGCCAGCCCGGATAATTGGAGACGCCCGCGTAGCGAATCTTGCCGTCCGCGATCAACCGATCGAGCGTGCCCATCACCTCCTCGGTCGGGGTGGAGGCATCGAAGGCGTGGAGCTGGAGCAGGTCGATCCGGTCGGTGCCGAGCCGCCGCAGCGCCGCCTCGACCGCGCCGATCAGCCGCGCGCGCGACGCGCCCCAGTCCTGCGGCCCCTCGCCCATCGGCAGGCCGGCCTTGGTCGAGATCAGGACGGCATCGCGCCGCCCCTTGATCGCCTCGCCCAGCACCTGTTCCGACGCGCCATCCGAATAGACGTCGGCGGTGTCGAATAGCGTGACGCCTGCGTCGAGGCAGATGTCGACCAGCCGCCGTGCCTCGGCGGCGTCGCTTGTGCCCCAGGCGCTGAATAGCGGGCCCTTGCCGCCGAACGTCCCTGCGCCGAACGAGAGGGCCGGGGTGCGCAGGCCTGACGATCCCAATTGCCGGTATTCCATGACATGTCCTTTGCGAATGTCATTGTCGGGCGCATAAATGGACAGCGAAGGAGCACGGCGGAACCGCCGGCCGGTGCAAAGGATCTATGCCTTGGATGCAAAGGTAATCGGCAGCGACGATCGCGCCCGGTCGCTCACCCTGTTCACGAGCGTCGTGGAGGAAGGCAGTTTTTCCGCCGCCGGTCGCACGCTCGGGCTGACGCCCTCGGCGGTGGCGCGGGCGATCGACCGGATCGAGGCGCGGCTCGGCGTCCGCCTATTGCTGCGCTCCACCCGCGCGCTGACGCTGACCGCCGAGGGACAGGCCTATCTGCTCGCCGCCCGCCGCATCCTCGCCGATCTCGACGATGCCGAACAGCAGATCGCCGATCAGGGCGCGCCGCGCGGACGGTTACGGATCAGTGCGGCGCTGGCGCATGGACGGTTGTGCGTCGTGCCGCTGCTCGGCGACTTCACGCGCGCCTATCCGCACATCCTGATCGATGTGGCGCTGACCGACACGCTGGTCGACATCGCCGGCGGGCAGGCCGATGTCGCGATCCGCTTCGGCCCGCTTGCCGACAGCGGACTCACCGCCCGCAAATTGTCCGAAGCGCGGCGGGTGATCGTGGCGTCGCCCGCCTATCTGGCGCGGGCGGGCACGCCCAAGTTCCCGGAGGATCTGCACGCTCATAACTGCCTGAACTTCAATTTCCGCCGCGCCGAGCCGATCTGGCCGTTCCGCCGCGACGGCCGGGATTTCGCGTTGTCTGTGGACGGCGGCATCGTCGCCAACAATGGCGAGACGCTGGGCCAGCTCGCCGCTGCCGGGGTTGGCATCACCCGCGTCGGCCGCTTCAGCGTCGCGGCCGAGATCGCGGACGGGCGGCTCGTCCCACTGCTGGAAGACTATAATCCAGGCGATGTCGAGCTGATCCACGCGGTCTTCGTCGGCGGCGCCACCACGCCGGCGCGGGTGCGGGTGTTCGTCGACTTCCTCGTCGAGCGGCTCGCCCGCCAGACGGGTTAGCTGGGTCAACCAGCCTGTCCCTCGCCCAGAACGAGAGCCGAGGGGCGTCGTTGCTGGACGGCCCCTCGGCCTCGCCGTCGTCATGTGACGGATAGCGGGCTGACGATGAGGTTCAGCAGGACCTGTTGGATTTGAACGCGATCGACCATCACATATTCGACGTCGGAGGCGATCTCGATGGAGAGAGTCGCGCCAGCGTAACGTATCGGCAATTGCACCAGGTGCGCGGCTTCGGAAATCACTTGGCGCATATCGATCCATTGCGCCTCGTACTCGGCGGAGCCAACGAACTATCGAAGAGATTTAAGGATGGAGCTGGCGCGAAAAATCTGTCCGATCGATTCGGGGACGAGCGCATCGACCTTGCCGGCAGGCTGTCCGCTTCCCTGATGAACGACCGGCGGATGTTCGAAAAGAGGTCGGCAGCCCCGAATGGCCGGTTATGCGTCGTCCGCACCGCCTCAAGCTACCCGATGCGTGGCGTTCGAGCACTTGTCTACCTGTACCCCCCCATTCACCCCTTGCTTATAGAGGGGTTGTACAACGACGTAAAATCAACGGCTTGGTACGCGACAAAAAGTGGTCAGGAATCCTGACTCCTCGACCATCGCTCAAGTCAATTCGCTGGTCATCGTCCACCAGCCGCGCGCCTGAGCGCGGGCGGCCGCTGCGTCGCGCGTCGAGGCATCGGCGAATAGCGCAAAGCAGGTCGCACCCGAGCCGGACATGCGCGACAGCGTCACGCCTTCCGCCGCATCGAGAAACGCACGTACCTCGGCGATGACGGGCGCGAGCGCCATCGCAGGCGCCTCCAGATCGTTATGGCCCGCCAGTGCGGTTTTCAGCAGGTCGTCGTCCAGCGTCAGCGCGCCACGGTCGATGCCATCCCATTGGCGAAAGACCGCCGCGGTCGATACGGCGACGCGCGGATTGACGAGCAGAAGCGGCGTACCCGCGAGCCCCGCGACGGCGGTCAACGCCTCTCCCTTCCCTGTGCCCAGCGTCGTCCGTCCGTCCAGGCAGGCGGGCACGTCAGCGCCGAGCGCGGTCGCAATCACAAAGAGGCGGGGATCATCCGGCGTCACGTCCGTGAGCCGCGCGAGCGCGCGCAGCGTCGCCGCCGCATCCGCCGAGCCACCACCGATACCCGACGCGATCGGCAGATGCTTGTCGAGCGTGATCGCGACGGGTGTCCCGCCGAACGTCGCGCGAAACGCATCGCGGGCACGCGTCACGAGATTGTCGGTGGACGGCGAAAGCTTTTCGGCGAAAGGCCCGGTGATCGCAAAGCTGTCCATGGCTGCGGGGACGACGGTCACCGTGTCGCCATCGCGGGCAAAGGCGAACAGCGTTTCGAGCGCGTGATAGCCGTCCGGCCGACGCGCGCGCACGTGCAGCGCGAGGTTGATCTTCGCAGGCGCAGGTTCGACGATCATCCGTTGGGCAGGCCGTTTACGAGTTTTTCCGCGAGGCGGGCCCCGTCCCTACCATCCGCGACGACAGCCGCGGCGCGCCAGGCGTAGCGCGCCTCGTAACGACGGCCCATCGCCCAATACAGGTCGCCGAGATGCTCGCCGATCTCCGCATTGTCGGGCTGCGCCTGTGCGGCGCGGGCGATCAGCGGCAACGCGCGCGCGTTCTGCCCGGCGAGATGGTAGGCCCAGCCGAGCGAGTCGGCGATCGAACTATCATCGGGCTTCAGTGCCTGCGCGCGTTCGAGCAGGCGGATCGCGCCCGGTCGATCCTCGCCATGGTCGGCGAGCGAATAGCCGAGGTAGTTGAGCGCGAGCGGCTCGGACGGTGCGAGCGCCACCGCCTTCTGCAGCGCGGCGCGCGCTCCGGGCCAGTCGCCGGCCTGTTCCAGCGCCCCGCCATATTGCATCCAACTCGCCCATTCGCCGGCCGCGCCGCCATCGTCGATCACGCGGCGATACCAGCGCGCGGCCTCCGCATAACGTCCGGCGGCGAGCAGGCGGTCGGCATAGCGCTGCCAGTCGCCGGCGGTCGCGTCCCGCGCCTTCGCGCGCATGGCGGCGAGCGCCAGCGCCTCGTCATCGCGGTCCGCCGCGGTCAGTACGTCGATCCGTGCCGCCGCCGCCGAGGGCGCGAACGGGCTCTTCGGCGTGACGGCCGCCAGCTGCCGCAGCGCGCCGTCCGTCATGCCCTCCGCCGCGAGCGCGCTGGCAAGAAGCAGCCGCGCACGATCGTCGGCAGGATCGGCGATGAGGGCGTTGCGGGCGAGCGCGACGGCCAGCACCGATGGCCCCTGCCCCGCCAGGTCCCCCGCGACGCGTGCGAGCAGGCGCGAGACACCGAAGGCGAGCGTCGGCTCGGCCGCGACGCCCCTGCGAAAGGCCGCGAGGACGGGATCGTCGCCGGCAAGCAGCGCCCGCGCCGGCTCGCGCTGGCCGCGCGCGAAAAGCAGTTGTGCCGCGGCCAGCCGCAGGTCGATCGGCGCGCCCGTCTGCTGCATCGCCCTGATCGTCGCCAGGCCGGCGTCGGTGTCGCCGCGCGCGATCTGAAGCAGCGCGCCCGTTTCCACCGCAAGCCGCTGCGCGATCGGGTCTTTCAGCGTGGCAGCGGCGGCGAGTGCCGGACGGGGATCGGCGCCGCGCGCAAAGGCGCTCCAGCCACGCAAAGCGGGGACGAGCACGCCGAGCGGCGTGTCGACCAGCCCGGCGATCGCCCGGTCGGCCGCGGTTGCATCGCCTTGCGCCGCGGCCTGTGCCAGCGGGAACAGCGCAAGGTCGCCTGGCGCCTGTGGCGATCCCTGCAACGCCTGAGCCGCCCGTGCCGCCAGGGCCAGATCGCCCGATTCCATCGCCTCGCGATAGGAGCGTGCTGCAACCGTCGTATCGCCAGGCGTCGCGGCAAGCGCGCGGGCATAAGCCGGCGTCGCGATGTCGGTGCGGCCCGCCGCGTCGGCGGCGCGTGCCGTCATATAATCGGCGATGCCGCGCGGCGTCTGGCCGGTATCGGCGAGCGCCGGCGCGGCGATCATCATCGCTGCCGGCGCCAGAAACGAAAGCTTACATGTTGGGATAATTCGGGCCTCCGCCACCTTCAGGCACGACCCAGTTGATGTTCTGGGTCGGGTCCTTGATGTCGCATGTCTTGCAGTGGACGCAATTCTGGGCGTTGATCACGAACTTCGGATCGCCCTCCTCGACACCCACCACCTCGTAAACGCCGGCCGGGCAGTAGCGTTGCGCAGGCTCGTCGTACAGCGGCAGGTCGTAGTCGATCGGGACGTTCGGATCCTTCAGCGTCAGGTGGACGGGCTGGTCCTCCTCGTGATTGGTGTTCGACAGGAACACCGAGGACAGGCGATCAAAGGTCAGCACGCCATCAGGCTTGGGATAGATGGGCGGCTTGACCAGGTCCTTGCGCCACAGCGTCTCGTGGTCGGGATGATGCTTCAGCGTGAAGGGCATGCGGATGCCGAAATGCTCGAGCCACATCGTCAGGCCGGCAAGGCCCGATCCCAGAAGATCGCCGAACTTCTTGACCAGGGGCACGACGTTGCGGACGACCGACAGCTCCTTCTTGACCCAGGAGCGCTCGAATGCCTCCGGATAGGCGGCAAGTTCGTCATGCGCGCGCTGCGACAGGATGGCATCGACCGCGGCCTCTGCGGCCATCATTCCGCTCTTCATCGCGGTGTGCGTGCCCTTGATGCGCGGTACGTTGAGGAAGCCGGCGCTGTCGCCGATCAGCGCACCGCCCGGGAAGACGAGCTTGGGGATCGACTGCAACCCGCCGTCGCTGATCGCGCGCGCGCCATAGGACACGCGCTTGCCCCCCTTCAATATCGCGGCGATCTCCGGATGCGTCTTCCACTTCTGCATCTCCTGGAAGGGGGAGATGTAGGGGTTGGTGTAGTTGAGCCAGGTGACGAACCCCAGACTGACCTGGCCGTTCGCCTGGTGATAAAGCCAGCCGCCACCATTGGCGTCGTCGCCGAGCGGCCAGCCTTGCGTATGGATGACGCGGCCGGGCTTGTGGAGCGCGGGGTCGATGTCCCACAATTCCTTGACGCCAAGGCCATAGACCTGGGGATCGCTGTCCTTCGCGAGGTCGAAGGTGCGGATGATCTCCTTGCTCAGGTGACCGCGGCAGCCCTCGCCGAAGAAGGTGTATTTGGCGTGGAGTTCGAGGCCAGGCTGGTAATCTGGCTTGTGCGTGCCGTCGCGCGCGACGCCCATGTCGCCCGTGGCGACGCCCTTCACGCGGCCCTGCTCGTCAAACAGGATTTCCGCCGCGGCGAAGCCGGGAAATATCTCGACGCCCAGTTCCTCCGCCTTGCCGGCGAGCCAGCGGCACAGGTTGCCCAGGCTGCCCGTATAGGTGCCTTTGTTGTGCAGGAACGGCGGGGTCAGGATGTGCGGCAGCGACGACTTGCCCCTGGCGCTCAGCACCCAGTGCAGGTTCTCGGTCACCGGCACCTCGGCGAGCGGGCAACCGTCCTCGCGCCAGTCGGGCAGCAGTTCGTCGAGCGTGCGCGGGTCGATCACCGCGCCGGACAGAATATGCGCGCCGACCTCCGATCCCTTTTCAAGGACGCAGACGGACAGGTCCGCGCCCTTCTCGGCGGCGACCTGCTTGAAGCGGATCGCGGCGGTGAGGCCGGCAGGCCCGGCCCCGACGATCACCACGTCATAAGGCATCGATTCGCGGTTCGACATCATCTCACTCCCGGACGCCGGTTTTCCGTAGCGGAACGATCGCAGCGGGCGATCGGGCGCGGGCCGGCAACGTCTTGTCTCCCGGACGCGATCGGACAAGTTGACGAAAACGTCAACCACGTCGACAAGGCGCGCCGTGGGGGCGGATCAGCATCTCGACTGGATGGGCGCGGCCGCGAGCGCGCTGACATGGTGGCAGGACGCCGGCGTCGACGTGCTTGTTGAGGATGCGCCGCGCGACTGGCTCGCCCCGCTGCCCCTCGATCCGATGCCCGCCGCGGCGCCGGCGCAGGTCGTGCCTGCGTCCCTCGTCATTCAGCCGACCGCGGCGATGCCCGATACGCTGGACGCCTTCGTCGCCTGGCGGCTGGGGCGGGACGCGCCGGAAGCGGCGTGGCGCGGCATTTCCGTAGCGGCGAGCGGCCCGCCGGATGCGGCGATCATGGTGCTGGCGGATTGCCCCGACAAGGACGATGGCGATGCGGGCACACTGCTGAGCGGGGCCGCCGGGCGATTGTTCGACCGGATGCTCGCCGCGATCGGCCTGTCGCGCGATGTGGTCCACATTGCCGCGGTCTGCGCCCGCCGGCCGGTCGCCGGGCGTATGCCGCGCGAGGTCGAAGCGCGGCTGACGGACATCGCACGCCATCACGTCGGACTGATCGCGCCCAAGCGGCTGCTATTGCTGGGCAATGCGGCGAGCCGTGCAATACTGTCGGCGGAAATGCCCGGCACGCGCGGGTCTTTACACCCGTTTAACCATAGACGCGGCACCACCGACGTGGTCGCGACCTTTCACCCGCGTTTCCTGATCGAGAAGCCGGCAGCGAAGGCCGAGGCCTGGAAGGACCTGCAATTGCTGATGGGGGATTGGCCCGCGTGACCCGAAAGCTGGCACTCGTTCTGGCGACGATAATGGTTCCGGTGGCCGCGCAGGCCGCGCCCGATCCGACGAATACCGCCGGCCCCGCAACGACCGCCGCCGCCCGGATCGCCGAGCACATTCCCGACCAGCTCGATGCGGCGCAGCGCGACGGCTATCGCGCCGTCTTTCAGGCGATCCGCGACGGACGCTGGCAGGATGCGCAGATCGGGCTCGACACGATGAAGCCCGGCCCGCTGCACGCGATCGCACGCGCCGAGCTCTACACCGCCAAGGGATCGCCCCGCGTCGAGATGGAACCGCTCGTCGCGCTGCTCAACGAGGCGCCCGAACTGCCCGAGGCGGCGGATATCGCCCGGCTGGCGAAGGCGCGCGGGGCTACCGATCTTTCGCCCCTGCCGACGGCGCAGCGGCTGATCTGGCAGGACGGCGCGCCGCGCCGGGTCCGCGCCAAGGCCGTGCGATCCGACGAGATCGCCGCGGCGCTGGCGACGCAGATGCAGCCGTTCGTCAAGGCGGACATGGCGCGTGAGGCGCAGGCGCTGCTCGAGACGACGAGTGGCCTGACGCCCGAGGCGCAGACCGAATGGCAGGCGAAGGTCGCCTGGATGTATTTCCTGACCGGCGACGACACCGACACGCGCGCGATGGCGGCGAAGGCCGCGGACGGTGCGGGCGACTGGGCCGTGCAGGGGCGCTGGATGGGCGCGCTGGCGGCGTGGCGGCAGAATGATTGCGCCGCCGCGAGCGCGGGGTTCGAAGGCGTCGCCGCTCGCGCGACCGACGTCGACCTGCGCGCCGCTGCGCTCTACTGGGCATCGCGCGCCGACATCGTCTGCGGCCGGCCCGACCGGGTGCAGGCACGGCTGCAATCCGCGGCACAATTCTCCGAAAGTTTCTACGGCCAGTTGTCGCGCCAGGCGCTGATGATCCGCGACAAGGGCAGGCCCGTCGGCGGCGTCGTCGCAGGCGATTGGGCGCGGCTGGAAAAGCGGCCGAACCTGCGCGTCGCCGCGGCGCTGGTCGAAATCGGCGAAACCGATCTTGCCGACGATGTCATTCGCCAGCAGGCGCGGATCGGCGCGCCGGGCGAGTTCGGCAGCCTGGTCCGCGTCGCCGAGGCGCTGAGCCTGCCGGCGACCACGGTCTGGCTTGCGCACAATTGCCCGCAGGGCGTCACCGCGACCGCGGAGGCACGCTACCCGACGCCCAACTGGACGCCGGCGAGCGGCTGGCGCGTCGACAAGGCGCTGGTCTACGCGCACACGCTCGAGGAAAGCGGCTTTCGCAACAAGGTGACGAGCCCGGCGGGCGCGTTCGGGCTGATGCAGATCATGCCCGCGGCGGCGACCGATTACATGCGCGAGCGGGGGCTGACGGTCGACAAGGCGGCGCTCGCCAGGCCCGCGACCAACATGGACATCGGCCAGCGGCATCTGGAACGGCTGCGCGACATGGCGGGCGTGACGGGCGGCCTGCTGCCCAAGGTGATCGCCGCCTATAATGCCGGGCCGAAGCCCGTCGGCGAATGGAATGCCATCGTCCACGACGGCGGCGATCCTTTGCTCTACATCGAGAGCATCCCCTATTGGGAAACGCGCGGCTATGTGACGACGGTGCTGCGCAATTACTGGATGTACGAGGCGCAGGCCGGCCGTAAGGCATCGTCGAGCCGCGCCGCGCTGGCGCAGGGCATGTGGCCGCGCTTCCCCGGCCTGCCCGGCGCATCGTCGGTCCGGCTCGACACCCGCGCGCCGGCGACCGCGATCGCGGTGAATGGCAGCGTCTCGCCGCGATCGACGACCGCGGTCGCGCACGACTGAACGCAACCTTTCGTCACGCGGACCGCGCTTGTCGCGGTTCCGGGATCGGGTATGCTGGACCGGCCCAAGCGAATGATCGCCGGGCATACGGGAGAGGCGTGACGATGCTGGGCGGCATGCAGGATTTTGAACTCAGGGTTCCCTCGATCCTCGACCATGCCGCGCGCGAGCATCCGCACCGCGCGATCGTCTCGCGCTGGGCCGACGGCCGCGAGACGCGCACGAACTGGGCCGGCATCGCGCAGGACGCGCGGCGGCTGGCGCAGGCGTTCGAGCGGCTGGGGCTGAAGCCCGGCGACCGGATTGCGACGCTGGCGATGAACCATGCGCATCACCTCATCGCCTGGTACGGCGCGATCGGGATGGGCGGCGTCATCCACACGATCAACCCGCGGCTGTTCGACGATCAGCTCGTCTACATCGCCAACCATGCCGAAGACCGCGTGCTGCTCTACGATCGCGCGTTCCAGCCGATCGTCGACCGGCTGCGCGATCGATGGACGACGATCGATCATTATGTCGTGATGGACAGCGACGGCCCCGACGGCTTTGCGGCGCTGATCGAAGCGGAGGACGGCGATTACAACTGGGTCACGGGTGGCGAGCGGGAGCCGTGCATGCTGTGCTACACCAGCGGCACCACGGGCAATCCGAAGGGTGTGCTGTTCACGCATCGCTCCAGCGTGCTGCATGCATTGCTCGTCGCCTCGCCCGCGGTGCTGACGCTTACCTCGTCCGCGATCCTGCTGCCGGTGGTGCCCTTGTTCCATGCCGCCGCCTGGGGGACGTCGTTCGCCGCGCCGCTGGCGGGCGCGAGCTTGGTCTATTCCGCGGTCAACGACCCGGCGGTGCTGTGCGATCTGATGAACCGCGAGCGGGTGACGATCTCCGCAGGCGTGCCCACCGTCTGGCTGGCGATGTTCGCGCATATCGACGCGACGGGCGACCGGCCCGAGCATCTGAAGCTCGCGACGATCGGCGGGTCGGCGGCGCCGCGGGCGATGATCGCGCGGCTGATGGACATGGGGATCGAGGTCAAGCACCTGTGGGGCATGACCGAAACGTCGCCGGTCGCGACCGCGGCAGCGCCCCCGCCCGACTGGGACCAATGGTCGCGCGACGAACAGTTGGACCTGCTGATGCGGCAGGGCAACATCCCCTATGGCGTCGAACTGGCGGTGATCGACGAAGACGGCGGGCACCTGCCTCGCGACGGCAAGAGCGCGGGCCGCCTGCACATCCGCGGCCCCTGGGTTATCCAACGCTATTTCGGCGCGGAGGCGGATGCGGTCGATACGGACGGCTGGTTCGATACCGGCGACGTCGCGGTGATCCATCCCGACGGATCGATGCAGATCACCGACCGGTCGAAGGACGTGATCAAGTCGGGCGGCGAATGGATCAGTTCGGTCGAGCTGGAAAACGCCGCGATTGGCTGCTCCGGGGTCGCCGAGGCCGCCGCGATCGGCGTGCCGCATCCGAAATGGGACGAGCGCCCGTTGCTCGTCGTCGTGCGCAAGCCCGGCGCCGGCGTGACCGAGGCTGAAATGCTCGCCTATCTGAAACCGCTGGTCGCCAAATGGTGGCTGCCCGACGCGGTCGTATTCGTCGACAGTCTGCCGCACACGGCGACGGGCAAGCTGCTCAAGACGGCGTTGCGCGAGACGTTTCGGGACTATCGCTTCGCCGCCTGAGCCGCAGCCTTACGCCTCCGGATCGTCGTCTTCGGGCGCGTGATTGCCGTAGCCGGCACCCGATTCGGCATCGGGGGTCTCGGTTTCCGGTGCATCCACGTCGGCGGGCTGCGGGTCGTTGGGGTCGGTCATACGCGTCTCCTCCGCACCGGAAACGGCCGGCGTGGCAGAGCGATCCGGGAACCGACGACCTTTATCGCGGCAGGGCGTAGATGTCGTAGCCGAGCGCCCGGCCGACACGGCGATAATGTGTGGCCAGCGCATGGCCGACGAGCGCGAAGGTGGCGCGGTTGACGTCGCCATGCGGCGTGGTGGTGACGATGACGGGCGGCCGCCCGCGCAGGATGCGCGCCACCTCTGTGGTGGGATCGACGCCGATCGCGCCGCGCTCCCCCGCGAACGTCAGGTGCGAGGCGAAAGGGTAGCGGGTCGGCAGGCAGGCGCCGCTGGCGGTGTAGAAGACGGGCGGCGCCTGGAATATGAACGGGCATCCGCGGCCACGGGCATAGTGCCGGATCAGCGCCGCACCGTGCGCGACCGCGCGCCGGGCCGCGGCGGTTTCGCCCACATGCGGATAGCCCGACAGATACAGCAGCCCCGCTGCCGCCGCGGCGAGCAGGATGGCGAGCGGCCCGCGACCGTCGGCGCCAATACCCGCCGCGACCATCAGCGGCACGAGCAACGGTAGCGCGTAATGGTTGTAATAGGGCGCGATGGCGGCCAGCGCGACGACCGCCGCCACGAGCCAGGCGGCAAGGAACATACGCGCCGCCCCCTGCAACCGCCGCAGGCCGAAAAGCGCAACGATCGCGGGCACGACGAGCACGAGCGCAAGCCCCTCGACACGCGTGGCCACCGGCTCGTTGGCGGTGACGTGACGCAGGAAGATCGAGCGGACGTTGGCGAACCACCAGTCCGCGCCATGCCCCATTCCCGCATAGACGGCGAAGGCGAGCAAGCTCGGCAGGCCGGCGAGCGCGCCGAGGATCGCCGCCTCCTTCACCAGCCGGCCCGAGGCGCGTTTGCCGCGCCACATCGCGTACAGGGCGACGCCGGCGAGCGCGAACCCTTCGACGATCACGGTTGGCTTGATCTGGATCGCAAGACCGATCAGCAGCATCGCCAGGCGCACGCGCCAGACGCGTCCGTCGTACGCGGACCGCAAGACCAGCCACCCCGCGATCGCGACGAAAAGGTCATAGAAGACCGGAGACTGACCACCCCGACCGCCCAGCAAGGCGAGCCAGACGAGATAGCCGCATCCCCCGATCAGCCCGGCGCGCCGCGAGGCGAGGCGCGCGGCGAGCATCGCGATAACCCCTGCGGTCAGTAGCGCCGCAAGGAGTGCCGCCGCCTGATAGGCTACGACGCCGTCTCCCCCGAACCCCTGCGTCGCCGCGTAGAGCAGGAACAACCCGATCGGCTTGCGATCCCAGACGTCGACATAGGGCACCGCCCCCTGCCAAATCCGCAGCCCGACGAGCTGATACATCTGCTCGTCCAGATCGATGATCGGATTGCCCAGGTCGGGCACGCGCAGCAGCAGCGCTGCGGCCGTCAACACCAGCGCGACCAGCGACCATGACGGCTGGCGATGCAGGGGGGATGGACGCGCGGCCGGCATGCTTCGCCTCGTGTCACATCACGGTAAAGGCCGCGATAACGATCAGAACAATTCGCCCTGCGGCCCGGCCGGCGGGCGGAACAGGTCGCAACGCAGCGGGACACCGCGGTTGGCGAGGCCATGACGCCGGCATGCGATGGCGAAACGCGTCCGCATCAGTTCCGCCCACGGGCCGCTGCCGCGCATCCGCGTAAAGAAGTCCGGATCGTTGTCGCGTCCACCGCGCAGTGAGCGGATCGTCGCCATCACCTTGTCGGCACGATCGGGATAATAGGTATCGAGCCAGGCGCGAAACAGCGGCGCGACCTCGTGCGGCAGGCGGACGGGAATGAAGAAACACGCCCGAGCGCCCGCCTCCGCCGCGCGCGCGACGAGATGTTCCAGTTCATGATCGGTCACCGCCGGGATGACGGGGGCGATGGAGACATAGGTCGACACCCCCGCATCGCTCAGCGTGCGTACCGCGGCAAGGCGGCGGCCGGGATGCGGCGCTCGCGGCTCGATCGTCCGCGCCGTCTGCGGATCGAGCGAGGTGACCGAGATCGCCACCGCCGCAAGACCCTCCGCCGCCATCGGCGCGAGTATGTCGATGTCGCGCGTCACGCGGTCGGATTTGGTGGTGATGGTGAGCGGGTGATGCGCCTCGCGCAGCACCTCCAGGATGCCGCGCGTGATCCGCCAGTCGCGCTCGATCGGCTGATACGGATCGGTGTTGGTGCCGAGCGCCATCGGCCGGACTTCATAGCCGCGTCTGCCGAGCTCGGCGGTGAGCAAAGCGGGCGCATCGGGCTTGGCGAACAGGCGGCTTTCGAAATCGAGCCCGGGCGACAGGTCGTGAAAGGCGTGCGTGGGTCGCGCGAAACAATAGATGCAGCCGTGTTCGCAGCCGCGATAGGGGTTGATCGACCGGTCGAAGCCGATGTCGGGCGATGCGTTGCGGCTGATGATAGTGCGCGGATGTTCGACGGTTACCGTCGTTGCGAGCGGCGGCGGCGCGCCGTCGATCGCGTCGCGCGCATCGAGCCAGTCGCCATCCACCACCGTCTGCGGCAGATTGAAGCGAAGGCTTTCGCGGTTCTGCGTCGCGCCGCGGACGGCTCTGGATTTGCGCTCGGCCATTGCGGAACGATAGCGATTGACGTAGAACATAGCAAGAACATGGAGGCGATGATGGCGAGGCTGAACTATCTGGAACTGCCGGTCACCGATCCGGCGCGGGCAAAGGCATTCTACAGTAGCGCGTTCGGCTGGAATTTCATGGATTACGGCCCGACCTATGCGGCAACCACCTACGGCAGCGCGGACGTGGGATTGCAGGCCGACCCCGCCGAGCGGACGCCGGCGCTGCTGCCCGTGATCAAGGTCGACGACCTGGACGCGGCGCTCGCGGCGGTCGAACAGGCGGGTGGTCGCGTCACCAAGCCGATCTTCGCCTTTCCGGGTGGTCGACGGTTCCAGTTCGCCGATCCCGACGGGCATGAACTGGGCGTCGTCCAGTCGGGCTGAACACCAGCGCGCTTACCGCTCCTTCAACCGCGGCATCAGCTCGACGAAATTGCAGGGGCGGTGGCGGCTGTCGAGCTGATCCTTGAGGATGCCGTCCCAGCCATCCTTTACCGCGCCGGTCGATCCGGGCAGCGCGAAGACGTACGTGCCGCGCGCGACGCAGGCACAGGCGCGTGACTGGATCGTGGACGTGCCGATCTTGGCATAGCTCAGCCAGCGGAACAGTTCGCCAAAGCCGGGGATCATCTTGTCCGCGACGCGCTCGACCGCTTCGGGCGTGACGTCGCGGCCGGTGACGCCCGTGCCGCCGGTGGTTACGACGCAATCGATCGACGGATCGTCAATCCAGCGATCGAGCTGCGCGACGATCGCATCGGCATCGTCGCGCAGGATCGCGCGATCGGCGAGGACATGCCCCGCCGCCGCGATGCGCGCGACCAACGTGTCGCCCGACCGATCCTCGGCGAGGCCGCGCGTGTCCGACACGGTGAGCACCGCGATGCGCACGGGCGTGAACGGCAGGTCGGTATCGATCGGCATCGCTCAGCCGACCAGTTGCAGTTGCGAGGAAGCAGCGCGATCGAGCGCAACTTCGGTAATGCCGGGTATTGCCTCGATCGCGGCGACGAGCTCGAGGTCGAGCAGGAAATCGCGGCCCAGCAGCAGCTTCGCCTCGCCGCCGTCGATCGGCATGCGCACGCGCACCTCCCCCCGTGCGCCCCGCGCCGCGCCGAGCAGGTCGGCGAGTGCGGCCAGTGCGGCGCGATCGGCGACCTTCGCCTCGATCGTGAACCGCGCGTGCGTCGCGAGGCTCTCGAACGGCTGGATCCGCTTGACCGAGACGCGCGGCGTCTCCTCGCCGGGACGACGGTCGAGCTCCACGGTGATGAGGCCGCAGCCGCCCTCGCGCGCCGCCTCTTCCAGGTCGGCGGCGACGGCATCGTCGAAACAGGTCGCGATGAACTGGCCGCTCGCGTCGGACAGCGTCGCCATCATATAGCGCTTGCCCCGCGCCGAGGTGCGCCAGCGCGCCTCCTCGACCAGCACCGCCATCGTCGCGCCGGCGCGCGTGCCATCCTCTGGAATGCGCAATTCGGTGAGCGAGACATATTGCCGCGCACCGTGCATGCGCGCGAGATGCGCGTGGCGATCGACGGGGTGGGCGGAAAAATAGAAGCCGAACGCCTCTTTCTCCTGCTCCATCGTCTCCGCCATGTTCCAGCGTAGCGAGCGGTTGAGCTTTATCGTGTCGCCGGCGGCGTCGTCGGTCCCGAACAGGCCACCCTGCCCGCTCGTCCGCCCGGCATGCGTGTGCGCGGCAAGGCCGAGGATCGTTTCCGCCACCGCATGAACCGCGGCGCGGTTCGGCTCGATGGCGTCGAAGGCGCCCGCGGCAGCGAGCGTTTCGAGCTGGCGCTTGTTGATCAGCCGCGGGTCGACGCGATTGGCGAGATCGTCGAGGCTCTTGAACGGCCCCGCCGCTTGGCGCTCCATGACGAGCTTTTCCATCGCCCCCTCGCCCACCGACTTGAGCGCCCCGAGCGCGTAGCGGACGACGAGGCCGTCCGGCGTCTCCTGCACGTCGAACTCCGCCTCGCTGGCGTTGATGTCGGGCCCGGCGATGCCGACGCCCAACCGCCGCATGTCATCGACGAAGATGCTGAGCTTGTCCGTCAGGGCCATGTCGTAACACATGGACGCAGCAAAGAATTCGTGCGGATGGTGCGCCTTCAGCCACGCCGTTTGATAGGCCAGCAGCGCGTAGGCGGCGGCGTGGCTCTTGTTGAAGCCGTAGCCGGCGAACTTGTCGATCAAGTCGAACAGCTGGTTCGCATAATCCTTGCCGATGCCGTTGTGCGTGGCGCAGCCCTCGACGAAGGTCGCGCGCTGCGCGTCCATTTCCGCCTTGATCTTCTTGCCCATCGCGCGACGCAGCAGGTCGGCGCCGCCGAGCGAATAGCCGGCAAGCACCTGCGCCGCCTGCATCACCTGTTCCTGATAGACGAAAATCCCGTAGGTCTCCTTCAGGATCGGCTCGAGCAACGGGTGGGGATAGGTCAGCGCCTCCGTCCCCTGCTTGCGGCGGCCGAAGCTCGGGATATTGTCCATCGGACCGGGACGGTAGAGCGAGACGAGCGCGACGATGTCGCCGAAATTGGTCGGGCGGACGGCGCTGAGCGTACGTCGCATCCCCTCCGATTCGAGCTGGAAGACGCCGACCGTGTCGCCTTTCTGCAGCAGCTTGTAGACGCCCTCGTCATCCCATTGCAGCGCGTCGAGGTCGACTGAAATGCCCCGCTTCGCAAGCAGTTGGACGGCCTTCTTCAGAACCGATAGCGTCTTGAGGCCAAGGAAGTCGAATTTCACCAGCCCGGCGCCTTCGACATATTTCATGTCGAACTGCGTCACCGGCATGTCGGAACGCGGGTCGCGATAGAGCGGGACGAGCTGCGCGAGCGGGCGGTCGCCGATTACCACACCCGCGGCGTGCGTCGAGGAGTGACGCGGCAGGCCTTCCAGCTTGGTGGCGAGGTCGAGCAGGCGGCGGACCTGATTGTCGTTGGCATATTCCTTCGCCAATTCGGGCACGCCGTTCAGCGCGCGCTTCAGGTCCCATGGGTCGGTAGGATGATTGGGGACAAGCTTGGCGAGGCGGTCGACCTGGCCATAGCTCATCTGGAGGACGCGGCCAGTGTCCTTGAGCACGGCGCGCGCCTTCAGCTTACCGAAGGTGATGATCTGCGCGACCTGATCGCGTCCGTATTTCTCCTGTACGTAGCGGATCACCTCGCCGCGCCGCGTTTCGCAGAAATCGATGTCGAAGTCGGGCATCGACACGCGTTCCGGATTGAGAAAGCGTTCGAACAGCAGGCCGAGCTTGATCGGATCGAGATCAGTGATGGTCAGCGCCCACGCGACCGCGCTGCCCGCGCCTGAACCACGGCCAGGCCCCACGGGGATGTCGTGATCCTTCGCCCATTTGATGAAGTCCGCGACGATCAGGAAATATCCGGGGAAACCCATCTGGACGATGACGTCGATCTCGAAGTCGAGGCGTTCGAAATAGTCCGGGAAACGGGCGCGGAGGTATTCGGGCGTGACGTCGTCCAGCCTCTGCGTCGGTGCATCGGCGGGCGCTTCCGCCACCGCGATGCCGCGCTCCACCTCGACGATGCGCCGCAGCCGCGCCTCCAGCCCCGCGTGCGCGTCGCGGCGCAGCATCATCGCCTCGCCCGCGCGGTCGCCCGCGAGACTGGGCAGGATCGGCTTGCGCTTGGGCGCCATTACCGCGCAGCGCTGTGCGACGACGAGCGTGTTGTCGATCGCCTCGGGCAGATCGGCGAACAGCGCCTTCATCGCATCGGCAGGCTTCAGCCACGCGTCCGGCGAGGATTTGGGCCGATCGTCGCTTTCGACATACGTCGAATGGGCGATGCACAGCATCGCGTCATGCGCATCGCGAAACGCGCTTTCGGCGAAACAGCACGGATTGGTCGCCACCAGCGGCAGGTCGCGCGCATAGGCAAGATCGATCAGCGCCTGTTCCGACGCTTCCTCCACCGGATCGCCGCGCCGTGCGACCTCGATGAACAGACGGTCGCCGAACAAGGCCTGAAGCCGGTCGCAATAGGCCTGTGCGCGTGCCGGTTGATCTTCCGCGAACAGACGCGCGAGCGTCCCCTCGCCGCCCGCGGTCAGCGCGATGAGCCCATCGGTACGCCCCTCCAGCATCGCGAAGTCGATGTGTGCGGCAAGTTCGAGCGGGCGTTCGAGATGCGCGAGGCTGACGAGCGCGCACAGATTGTCGTACCCCGTCATATCCTGCGCATACAGCGCCAGCCAGTCGAGCGGCGCGGCGACGCCGTCCGGCATGTCGGGTCGCGCGACGCACAACATCGTGCCGATCAGCGGCTGCACGCCATCCTTCTTCGCGGCGTCGGAAAAGGCCATCGCCGCGTAGAGGCCATTGCGGTCGGTGAGGCCAGCGGCAGGAAATTGGAGCGCTTTCGCCTGCTTCGCGATCGCCTTGGGTTCGATCGCGCCATCCAGCATCGTGTAGGAGGAAAAGATACGAAGCGGCACGAACCCGGAATGCATCGCCGCCATGTAGCGAAGACGCGGCGATTCGAACAGCGGTGTGCGGGAACCGGCGGTGGAAAACTCCGTTTCGCCCGCACAACGGAAAGGTACCAGTCATGACCGATCGCCGCAGCTTCACCGATCCGCTATCGGGCGCGCCCGCGGGGGCGGGATGGGGATGGATCCTTGCCTATGGCATCGTGTCGGTGCTGCTTGGGCTCGCCGCCTTTGCCTGGCCGTTCGCGGCGACGCTGGCCGCGACACTGGTGATCGGCGCGTTCTTCGTCGCGGCGGGCATAGTGTCGCTGGGCGCGGGTATCTTCGGCAAGGGGCATGACGGGCGCGGTTATGCGATCGGCTTCGGGCTGCTGTCGCTCGTCGTCGGCTTGCTGATGGCGTTCGAGCCGGCGACCGGTGCGCTTTCACTGACGCTGATGATCGCGATCTGGCTCGGCGTGCGCGGCGCCCTGGAGATCGGGCTCGGCGCGCGGTTTCGCCGCGGCCGCGGCTTGATGATCGCGCTCGGCGTCGTCAACATCCTGCTGGCGATCTATGTCCTCGTCACGTTGCCCTGGTCGGCGTTGACGCTGCCGGGCTTCATCCTGGGGATCAGCTTCCTGTTCGGGGGCACCACGTCGATCGTGTCGGCGGTGCATCACCGCAAGGGTGCGCCCGCCTTCACAGCACCTGCCGTCTAAAGCAGCGCCTCGATCTCCGCCGCCAGCGCTTCGGGCTTCGTCGTCGGGGCGTAACGGCGGACAACGCGGCCCGTCCGATCTACCAAGAACTTGGTGAAGTTCCACTTGATGCCCTTCGATCCTAGGATGCCGGGTGCGACGGTCTTCAGCCGGTTGAACAAGGGATCGGCATTGGCGCCGTTGACGTCGATCCTGGCGAAGACCGGAAAGGTGACGTCGTAGGTCAGCGAGCAGAAATTGGCGATTTCCGCCGCGTCGCCCGGCTCCTGCGCCCCGAACTGATTGCAGGGGAAGGCGAGCACCGCAAAACCCCGGTCGGCATAGCGGCGATGGAGCGCCTCCAGCCCGGCATATTGCGGGGTGAAACCGCATTGCGAAGCGGTGTTGACGATTAGCAGCACCTGACCGGCCCACCGGTCAAGCGGCACCCGCGCGCCGTCCGCGCCAGCGACCGTGAGCGATGTGATGCCGGTCATGCGTGGCGCTTCAACAGATAATGCAGGTTCGCCTTCACCCCCGGCCATTCGCGATCGAGGATCGAGTAGACGACCGTGTCGCGCAACCGTCCGTCCGCCATCTGCTGATGGCCGCGCAGCACGCCGTCCCTTTTCGCGCCCAGCCGCTCGATCGCGGCCTGGCTGCGCAGGTTGAGCGCATCGGTGCGGATCTGGACGCATTGCACGCCCATCACCTCGAAGCCATGGGTGAGCAGCATCAGCTTCGCCTCGGTGTTGACGCCCGTCCGCTGCACCGCCTTTGCGTAGAACGTGCCGCCGATCTCCAGCCGGCGATGCGCGGGCGCGAGGCGCATGTACCGGGTGGTGCCGACGACGCGGCCGTCCGGCGTTTCGACCGCGAACAGCAAGGCGCGGCCGAAGTCGCGTTCGCGCGAAGCCGCCGCCCACCACCGGTCGGGGTCGCGCATCATCGACACGTTGGCGTAGAAAATGTCCAAAAGGTCGCCCGCGCGCGCAACGTCCGCCAGCGCGGGCAGGTCGTCATGGATCAACGGACGGAGCGTGACATGCCGGCCGATCAGCGTCGGCGTCGCGCTCCACGCCGTCACGCCAGCCGCCCGTCGTGCAGGCGAACGACGCGGTCCATCCGCTGCGCCAGCCGCTCATTGTGCGTCGCGATCAGCGCCGCGGATCCCTCTTCGCGCACCAGCCGCAGGAATTCGGCGAGCACGACGTCGGCGGTCTGTTCGTCCAGATTGCCCGTCGGCTCGTCCGCGAGGATCAGCGCGGGGCGATTGGCCAGCGCGCGCGCTACCGCGACACGCTGCTGCTCGCCCCCCGAAAGCTGGCTCGGCCGGTGCGTCAGGCGATGACCCAGGCCAAGTGCAGAGAGCAGCGCCGCCGCGCGCGCCTCTGCCGCCCCACGCTGTGCACCGTGGATCAGCTGCGGCAGCACGACATTCTCGATCGCGTTGAAATCGGGCAGCAGATGGTGGAACTGATAAACGAAGCCCAGCCGGTCGCGCCGCATCACCGTACGGCCATGCGTATCGAGGCTCGCCGCCTCTTCGCCGCCGATGCGGATCGATCCCTCGAACCCGCCCTCAAGCAGGCCCACCGCCTGAAGCAGCGTCGATTTGCCCGACCCCGATGGCCCGACCAGCGCGACGATCTCGCCCGGCCCGACGGACAGGTCGACGCCGCGCAACACGTCGATCGTCTGACCGCCCTGCGTGAAGCTGCGCGTCAGGCCGCGTGTCTGGAGTACGGCATCATTCATAGCGCAGGACCTGAACCGGATCGGTGCTCGCCGCCTTCCATGCCGGATAGAGCGTCGCGAGGAAGCTGAAGATCAGCGCCATCGCCGTGATGACGATCACCTCGACGGGATCGGTCTTGGACGGCAGTTCGGTCAGATAGCGGATCGAGGGGTCCCACAGGTTCTGTCCGGTCACGAACTGGACGAAATTGACGACCCCCTGCCGATAGAAGAGGAATACCGCGCCCAGGGCGAGGCCGGCGACGGTGCCGAGCGCACCGATCGTCGTGCCGACGACCATAAAGATGCGCATCATGCCGCTGCGCGTCGCGCCCATCGTGCGCAGGATCGCGATGTCGCGCGTCTTCGCGCGGACCAGCATGATCAGGCTGGACAGGATGTTGAACACCGCGACGAGGATGATGATCGACAGGACGGTGAACATCGCGACGCGCTCCACCGCCAGCGCCTGGAACAGCTGCGCGTTCATCGATCGCCAGTCCTGGATGACGGTGCCCGGCGGCAGCTTGTCGCCAAGCGGCGCGAGGATTTCGCCGACCTTGTCCGCATTGGCGGTCTGCACCTCGATCATCCCGACCGAATCGCCGAGCAGGAGCAGCCGCTGCGCATCCTCCATCGGCATCATCACATAGGCCTTGTCATAGTCGTACAGGCCGATCTCGAAGATTGCACCGACGCGATAGCTGACGATCCGCGGCACGGTGCCGAAGACCGTCGTCTGCCCCTGCGGACTGAACAGCTGGATCTCGCTGCCGACGGTCGCGCCCAGCGATTCTGCAAGGCGCGATCCGATCGCGATCTGCCCGCTACCGGGCTTCACGTACGACAGCGAGCCGAGCTTGATGTTGGCGCCGATCGCGGCGCGCATGTCGCTCGTCCGCATGCCGCGTACCAGCGCAGCCTCCGCCCGGCCATTATAGGTGGCGGCGAGCGGCTGTTCGACCAGTGGCACCGCACTCGTCACGCCGGGGGTCGCGCGCGCCTGCTTCACAATGTCCTGCCAGTCGGGCATCCGGCCGCTGACGCTCTGGACCACGGCATGGCCGTTCAGCCCGACGATCTTGTCGAACAATTCGGCGCGAAAGCCGTTCATCACGCTCATCACGATCACCAGCGCGGCGACACCGAGCATGACCGCGACGAGGCTGATCGACGCGACGAGGAAGATGAACGCCTCCCCCTTGCCCGGCAGCAGATAGCGGCGGGCGATCATCCGTTCGTATCGAGAGAGGATCATGGCGACGGGCTGTAGGGTGCGCCCGACCGCCATGCAACGAGATGTTGCGGATTCGACACAGGGTCGATGCAATCGTCGCGACGCCGCGACATAGCCGGTGACAAACAGTGTGACGCAGCCTAGCAAAAACTCATCTGAGACACAGGCAACGGCCGTGGTTCGGGGAACTTGCCGGGACGGCGCAGCGAAACGCGCGACGCTCGGCAAAACTAAAGGGGGCTGACGAGTTTTCGTCACGCAGGCGCCCGGATCGGCAACGGTCCGGGCGTTTGCTGTTGGGACGACACGCCTGCGTTGGCGTATCAGCCGGGCAGAGGACGGGAGCTTCCAAATCGCGTCCCCTGCCCGGCTTTTCGTTTATCGCCGATCGATCCTGAACCGGATCATAACGCGCGCCGGCACCCGCCGCGGGTGTCAGAAGCGCGTCGACAGCGTCACGCCATAGGTGCGCGGGTCGCCAGGCTGACCGACGATAAGGCCCGTATTTCCCGACTGCGTCGACAGCAATTCGAAATAGTGATGGTCGAAGACGTTGCGGACCCAACCGAAGACGTTGATGCCCCCTTCGCGATAGCCGGCGCGCACGTTGGAAAGCGAATAGCCTTCGATCCAGGTGTAGGCCGATGGCGACGGATTGGACGAGAAGCGCGAACGGTAACTGCCGTCGTAACCCACATAGGCTTCGCCGCCCTTCGCCCCGACCGGCAGATTGTATTCGCCCCCGAACGAGAAGGCCCATTTGGAGATGCCGGGCAGCCGCTGACCGGAAATGTCGCATTGCGCGGGACTGTAGGATACTTGCGTGGCGGTGCCGGCCTGCCCCGCCGGGCTCGGCGGGTGCGTCGCATCGGCAGCCGTACCGCCGGACAGCTCGGGCGGGCACGGCGCATTGGTGAAGCGGACGTATTTCGCATCGGTGAAGGCGCCGCTGGCATAGAGGCTCAACCGCTGGCTCGGCCGGTAGCTGGTATCGAATTCGAATCCGCGCGACCGGACCTGACCCGCATTGGCCAGATAGCCGCGGATGACGTTGATCGCATTGTTGTTCACCGTCGCCTGGTAATCGAACACGTCGGTCCAGTAGCCCGCAAGGTTGAGCGTCAGCCGGCGGTCCAGGAACTGGGTCTTGAGGCCGATTTCGTAACTGTTGACCTTTTCCGGCTTCACCGTCTGCGTGGTGAGATCGACGCCGGTGCTGTTCGCGTTGAGCGGCAGGCCGGACAGGTTTATGCCGCCCGATTTGAAGCTGCGCGCATAGGTCGCATAGGCATGGATATCGGCGCTGACGTCATAGGATAAAGTGATGTCGCCGGACGTGTTCCACGCGCTGAACCGCGGACTGTATCGTTGCGGCGCGAGCGTGTTGATCTGATTCTGGAAGGTCGTGCGCGCCGCCCCGGCCGGCGCCGCGGCGAGCAACGCGGCGACGTTGTCCGCGGTCGCGGTGAAGGCATATTGCGCGTTGCGGATGCTCACGATCGATTCGTAGAAACCGGATTTTCGATCGTAGTTGATGCGAAGGCCGGGCTGAATGTGCAGCGCGTCGGTCAATGCCCAGTTGAGCTTTCCGAAGATCGCAAAACTGGTGTTGTCGAAACGGATCGTGTTGGTCGACGTCAGACCGTTGAGCACATTCGGGTTGTTCGCATCGTTGCCCGACAGCAGGAACCGGCTCGCCGCTGGCCCCTGCACCTGCGACCCTTGCGTGTTGATCACCTGATGGAAGACGAACGCGCCGACCGTATAGTCGAGGCGGTTGCTGCCGTTCGAGGCCAGGCGCAGTTCCTGCGACACCTGCTTCTGCTGCGAGGGGTTCTGGGACACGGTCGTGATCGGCAGGCCGGTGAAGTCGCGGTCGTTCTGCGGCTGCCAGTCCCAGTAGCGCCAGGCACTGACCGATGTCAGTGTCGCCGGACCGACATCCCAATCGCCGACCAGGGAGACGCCGCCGATCTCCTGCCGCGAATTGATCCCCGCGTCGAGGTCGGTGACCCGATCGAATGGATCGGTGCTCGGCGGCCGATAGCCGAGCAACGCAGCGAGGGCGGCATATTGGCGTGCGATCGGCCGCTGCGTCGTGCCGACCCGCGCGTAATATTGCACACAGCATAAGGGGTTCTGGACGTTATAATCGCCCGACAGCGTGAAATGCAGCGCATCGGTGGCGTTCCACAGTAGCTGACCGCGCAGGCCGTTATTGTCCTGGCGATGGAGATCGCGGCCCGACGTGATGTCGCGGATCGTCCCTTCGCGCTGCGTCGACGACGCCGACAGCCGGATCGCGACCGTCTGGGTCAGCGGGCCCGAGACGGACGCCTTGGCCTGGACAAACTGATAATTGCCCGCGCTCAGTTCGACGCGCGCCTCCGGCGTGAAGCTCGGCGGTCGGGTGGTGATGTTGAGCGCGCCCGCGGTCGTGTTCTTGCCATAGAGCGTGCCCTGGGGGCCGCGCAGGACCTCGACGCGCTCGACATCGACGAAGTCGAAGGTGGAGGCGCCGATCCGGCCGATATAGACCCCGTCGACGTAGAAGCCGACGCCCTGCTCGATACCGTCGTTGGTCAGGCCGAACGGTGCGCCCAGCCCGCGGATGTTGATCGCGGAATTGCGCGGGTTGCTCGAGAAGAATTGCAGCGACGGCTGCTGTTGCTGCAGCCGGTTGACGTTGAAGGCACCGGTCTTGTCGATATCCGCTCCACCGATCACCGACATGGCGATCGGCACGCGCTGCACCGATTCGGCGCGACGGCGGGCGGTCACCACGATGTCGCCGCTTTGCGTCTGCGGCGCCGGCTTGGCCTGTGCCGCCTCGGCTTCCTGCGCGGGCGAAGGCGGAGCGGACGGCTCCGATGGCGAAGCGGCAACCTGGCCGGCAAGCAGCAGCGCGAGCGTGAGCGTCATTCTTGTCGTCCCCTGAACCTTTTGACGGAAAGTCCATCATTCCGGTGGAGGATCAACACGGCTGGTGCTTGGGCGCGACGAAGCGGAGCTTCACGCTCCGTGATGATAATCGCCTTATCAACGGCTTAGCGACCCTTGAAATGTCCGGAACGCACCCCAAATCCGCGCTGCACGATGCCAAACGGGTCGTGCAGCGGCATCGCACACACGTGGATGCCGGCTCGTTCAATTCGCTTCCATTGGAGGATTTGACCATGCGACTCGATCTGACCCCGTATCGCCGCTCGACCATCGGCTTCGACCGACTGTTCGACCTGCTGGAGGCCAATGCCCGCAGCAATGCGGCAGAGAATTATCCCCCGTTCAATCTCGAGCGTATTGCCGACGACCGGTATCGCATCACGCTGGCGGTGGCCGGTTTCAGCCGCGACGAGATCGAGATTACCGCGCAGCAGAACCTGTTGCTCGTCACCGGCAAGAAGGACGACAAGGGCGGCAACGCCAACTTCCTGCATGTCGGCATCGCGAACCGCAGCTTCGAGCGCCGCTTCGAACTCGCCGACTTCGTCTTCGTCGAGGACGCCCGTCTGAATGACGGTCTGCTCGTCGTCGATCTGGTCCGCGAGGTGCCGGAAGCGATGAAGCCGAAGAGCATCGCGATCAAGACGGGCGCGCCGCTCGCCGCGGTCGAGAACAAGGCGGACGAAGCCAAGGCCGCCTGATAACCGGATCGGCGTCTGTTGCTCCCTTTTCCAGACGTCGTAGGGGCGTCCGGGCCGACGGGTCCGGGCGCCTTTTTCTTTGGATTGGGCGTATCTGGAAACGGGCACAGCCAGCCGCGTCGATACACGCTGCGGGCGCGTGAATGGCGAAACGCGCGATCGACCCGTTGCGCCCTCCCCGGCGAAGGCGGGGGTCTTGTTGGGGTGCTCCAGCAAGCGGGTTATCGCGTCAAACCAACAGCGTCGCCAGGCTGGGCCCCGGCCTTCGCCGGGGAGATATATGACGCGGTCGGTATCGGGCGGTCGGTATCGGTTTGCTTGCCGGGCGAGCGCCGGCAAACCTGCGGCACGCCTTAGACCAGCCGGCTTTGCTTGACCGCCGCGGCGATGAAGCTCGCGAACAGCGGATGCGGGTCGAAGGGCTTGCTTTTCAGTTCCGGGTGGAACTGCACCGCGACGAACCACGGATGGTCGGGCCGCTCGACGATCTCGGGCAGTGTGCCGTCGGGCGACATGCCACTGAACACCAGGCCGCCCTTCTCCAGCGCGTCCTTGTAATGGGTGTTGACCTCGTACCGGTGGCGATGCCGCTCGTGGATCGTCGTGTCGCCATAGATCGACGCCACGACCGAATTGCCCGCGAGCGCCGCTTCATAGGCGCCAAGACGCATCGTACCGCCGAGGTCGCCCGATACCTCGCGCTTTTCCAGCCCGTCACGGCCCATCCATTCGGTGATCAGGCCGACGACGGGCTCTTCGGTCGGGCCGAACTCGGTCGACGAGGCTGCGGCGATGCCGGCCAGGTCGCGCGCGCCCTCGATGCACGCCATCTGCATGCCGAAGCAGATACCGAAGTACGGTATCTCGCGTTCGCGCGCGAACTTCACCGACTTGATCTTGCCCTCCGCACCGCGCTCGCCGAACGCGCCGGGGACGAGGATCGCGTCGCACGGCTCGAGCTGCGGGATGATCTCGTCCGCGTCATTCTCGAACAGTTCGGCATCGATCCAGCGGACGTTGACCTTGACCCGATTGGCAATGCCACCGTGGACCAGCGCCTCGTTGAGCGATTTGTAGGCGTCCTGCAGCCCGACATATTTACCGACGACGCCGATCGTCACCTCGCCCTCGGGATTGGTCAGGCGATCTACGATCTCCGTCCAGCGGGACAGATCCGGCGCGGACGAGGGCGTGATGCCGAAGGCGCGCAGCACCTCCGAATCGAGCCCCTCGCCGTGATATTGCAGCGGCACCGCATAGATGCTCTTGGCGTCGAGCGCCGGAATCACCGCGCTTTCGGGCACGTTGCAGAACAAAGCGATCTTCGCCCGGTCGGACGGCGGCAGCGGCTTTTCGCAGCGGCATACCAGCACATCGGGCTGGACGCCGAGCGCGGCGAGTTCGCGCACCGAATGCTGCGTCGGCTTGGTCTTCAGTTCGCCCGCCGCCGCGATGTACGGCACGAGCGTGACATGGATGCTGATCGCGTTGCCGCGGCCGACTTCGTTCTTCAGCTGGCGAATCGACTCGATGAAGGGCAGCGATTCGATATCGCCGACGGTGCCGCCGATCTCGCACAGGACGAAGTCGAGGTCGTCCGTCTCGGCGCGCGCGAACGCCTTGATCGCATCGGTGACGTGCGGGATCACCTGCACCGTCGCGCCCAAGTAATCGCCGCGCCGCTCGCGCTCGATGATCGTCTTGTAGATGCGGCCCGACGTCACGTTATCCGACTGGCGGCTGGCCACGCCGGTGAAGCGTTCGTAGTGGCCAAGGTCGAGGTCGGTTTCCGCGCCGTCGTCGGTCACATAGACCTCGCCGTGCTGATACGGGCTCATCGTGCCTGGATCGACGTTGAGATAGGGATCGAACTTGCGGATCCGGACGCGATAGCCGCGCGCCTGGAGCAGAGCTGCGAGAGAGGCCGCCATGAGGCCTTTGCCGAGCGACGAAACCACGCCGCCGGTGATGAAGATATACCGCGCCATGGGAACGAACGCCTAGCTTGGATGGGGGGCAAACGACAAGAGCGCGCGCCACACGGACGCGCGTTTATGCGGCGAACCGCGAACCGGATTTAGCGGGCGAGCGGAACCGCGCCGTTATCGACGGGGGCGGTCGCGGGTGCGATGCCGTTCGCGGGGACCGCGGCGGCATCGGCGGGTGCGTTGGGTACCGCATCCTGCTTCGGCGCCGGGATCGTGCGCGCGAGCGATGTATCGATCGTCTGCGTCTGGCGGCTCGCCGCGAGGAAGGCGAGCGCGATCGACATGACGACGAACGCGGTTGCGAGGATCGACGTCATCCGCGTTAGGAAATCCGCCGCGCCGCGCGCCGACATCAGGCCCGACGGGCTGCCGCCCATGCCCAGACCGCCACCTTCCGACCGCTGCATCAGGATCACCGTCACAAGCGCAGCGGCGATGATGGCATGGACGACGAGGAGGAAGGTGAACATCTAGAAACCCGAATTGTCGGTGAAGGCGCGCACATAGGCGGGATGGGCGGGAGGATCAACCGCCCGCGCCGCGCGGCAATCGCCGCCATGGCTCCACGCCCCGTTGGTCCCGGACAGCGGGGAAACCACGCCCGCGACGGCGCGCTAGCGGCGCATTTCGTTAATTTTCTGCGGAAACCTGCGGCATGCCGCGGCGTTATGACCGCGAAACGACGCCCGAAAACGGCGCAGATACGGGTATTTGCACGTGGGAACAGCTGTTCAGTCCTTGTCGACGTGGATGACCGCCCTGGTCGACTACGTCCGGTCCGGCGAACCGGATCTCACCAATCGCCAGATGGCGCTGTTGCTGCTGGTCTACCTCAATCCGGGCCCGCATACGGTGAGGGGCCTGGCGCGTGCGCTAAACGTCTCGAAGCCCGTCGTCACGCGCGCCTTGAACAGATTGGGCGCGCTCGGCTATCTGCGCCGGCAACGCGACGATAGCGACAAGCGCAACATCTTCGTCGCGCGTACTTCCGAAGGGGCAGAGTTTCTTGAAGAGTTCGGGCATTTCCTCGGCGACACCGGATCGCCAGCCCGCCGCGGCGGCGCCCTCCACGCCGCCGGCGTCGGCGCGTAAGGCGTTCAAGCTCACCGGCCGCTCGATCGTTCTCGACCCGCGGACCCATGCCGTGCGTGGCGATCTGGCCGACGTTCGCCTGGCCGATCAGGTATTCGCGCCCCATTATGCCGCTGCTCTGCCCACGCGGGCGCGTGAACGCATGACGGTGTTCGGCGACCGCACACGCCGCGAGCCGATCGGCGAACTCGCCGCCGGCGCGATGTTCGACGTGCTCGAACTGGCGGGGGACCATGCCTGGGGCCGCGCACCCGACCTCGGCCTCGTCGGCTATGTCGACCGGACGAAGCTGGACGCGTGCATATGACCGTCACCGTTTTCATCGATGGTGCGGTCGGCACGACCGGCCTCGACATCCGCGAACGGCTGGGCGCACGCGACGACCTGACGGTGGCCACGCTGGCGGAAGACCGGCGCAAGGACGCCGCCGCCCGCGCCGAAGCGCTGAATGATGCCGATATCGCGATCCTGTGCCTGCCCGACGACGCGGCGCGCGAGGCGATCGCGTTGATCCGCAACGCACGCACGCGCGTCATCGACGCGTCGACCGCGCATCGCGTCGCCGAAGGCTGGACCTATGGCTTTGCGGAGCTGGAGCCCGATCAGGCCGCACGGATTGCGGCGGCGCGTTTCGTCGCCAATCCGGGTTGCTACCCCACCGCGTTTCTCGGCCTGGTACGCCCGCTGGTCCGCGCCGGCCTGATCCCCTCCGACTGGCCGCTGAGCTTCAATGCCGTCTCGGGCTATTCCGGCGGCGGCAAGGGCATGATCGCCGAATTCGAGGAAGGCGGCACGGACACCGCCTTCCGCCCCTACGCAATGGGTGTCGCGCACAAGCATTTGCCCGAGATGCGGGCGCATGCCGGCCTTGCGCAACCGCCGATCTTCGCCCCCGCGGTGGCGCGGCTGCTGCGCGGGATGCTGGGCGAGGTGCCCCTGCCCCTCGCGCATCTGCCGGGCAAGCCGACGCTCGCCAATGTCGAGACCGTCCTGCACGAGGCCTATGCCGACACGCCGCTCGTCACCGTCGCGCCGGGCGATGTCGCCGCGATCGCGATCGAGGAACATGCCGGCACCGACGCGATGACGCTGCGCGTGTGCGGCAACGCCGAAACCGGGCAGTTGCGTCTCGTCGCGACGCTCGACAATCTGGGCAAGGGCGCTGGCGGCGCCGCGGTCCAGAACCTCAATATCATGGCCGGGCTCGACCCGCTCGCCGGCCTCGTCCTTCCTCCCAAGGAGTAGCTACCGCATGCCGCGCAACCCCGTCGCCAAGCTCCTGCTGTTCGGTGCCACCGGCGATCTCGCCAAGCGGATGCTGCTGCCTTCGTTATATGGGCTGCACGCCGACGGGCTGTTGCCGAAGGATCTGACGATCACCGGCTCCGCGCGCGGCGACATGGACGACAAGGGTTATCGCGATCTCGTAAAGAAAGCGCTCGACGAGTTTCTGCCCGCCGATCGCAAGGACGAAAGCGCGCTCGGCACGTTCATGGAACGTATCCAGTTCCAGCCGGCCGACCTGTCCGACCCCAACAGCTTCCAGCCGCTCGCCGACAAGATCGGCGACATTTCGGGCGGCCTCGCCATCTATCTGTCGACCGCGCCGTCGCTGTTCGAATCGGCTGTGGAGGGACTGGAGAAGGTCGGGCTAACCGGATCGACGGTGCGCATCGCACTCGAAAAGCCGCTCGGCTACGACCTTGCCTCGTCGATCGAGATCAACGACACGGTCGCGCGCGCCTTTCCCGAAGACCGTATCTTCCGCATCGACCATTATCTGGGCAAGGAGACGGTGCAGAACATCCTGGCGCTGCGCTTCGGCAATTCGATGTTCGAGCCGATCTGGAACGCGCAGGGGATCGACAACGTCCAGATCACGATCGCCGAGACGGTGGGGCTGGAGGATCGCGCGGGCTATTACGAGGGCGCGGGCGCTTTGCGCGACATGGTGGCCAACCATATGCTACAGCTTGTCGCGCTCGTCGCGATGGAGCCCCCCGCGCTATACGACGGCACGGCGATCCGGGACGAGAAGGCGAAGGTCTTCCGCTCGATGCGCCAGATCAAGCCGGAGGAGGTGCAGGCCTGCACCGTCACCGGCCAGTATGAAGAGGGCGCGGTCGGCGGCAAGGTCGTCAAGGGTTACGACGACGAACTCGGCTACGACAGCGACGTCGAGACGTTCGTCGCGATCAAGGCGCATATCGACAATTGGCGCTGGCAGGGCGTGCCCTTCTACCTGCGGACCGGCAAGCGCATGGCGAAGCGGCGCAGCGAGATCGCGATCCAGTTCAAGCCGGTGCCGCATTCGATGTTTTCGGGCCGCGGCGGGCTGCTTCAGCCCAACACGCTCATCATCCGCCTGCAGCCGGAAGAATATATCCAGCTGTTGGTGATGACCAAGGAACCGGGGCTCGACCGCGACGGCCTGCGCCTGCGCGAAGTACCCCTGAACCTCAGCCTGGACGCGGAATTCGCCGGTGCGCGACGACGCATCGCCTACGAGCGGCTGCTGCTCGACCTGATCGAGGGCGACCAGACGCTGTTCGTCCGCCGCGACGAAGTGGAAGCGCAGTGGAAGTGGATCGACGCGATCCGCGCCGGCTGGGCTGCGAACCAGACCAAGCCCAAGCATTATGCGGCCGGCACCTGGGGCCCCGCGGGCGCGATCGCGCTGACCGAGCGCGACGGCGTGACCTGGCAGGACGATTGAGGCAAAACGCTCACGTCATTTTCTTCGTCATTCCCGCGAAGGCGGGAATCCAGACGCGCGTGCGGTGCGATTGAACCGCAACTTCGTGGGTTCTGGGTCCCCGCCTTCGCGGGGATGACGGTCTTTGGTAAGGCAGTACGACATGACCGAAATCGAATGGTGGGAATATGACGACGCGGGCGAGCTCGCCGACGCGATCGCCGGCGACATCCAGTTCGTCATCGAGAGCGCGATCGACGCTCGCGGCTCCGCGGTGATCGCGCTGGCGGGGGGTAAGACGCCTTTCCCCGCTTATGAAAAGCTCAGCAAGGCGAAGCTCGACTGGAAGCGGGTGACGATCGTGCCCGGCGACGAGCGGATCGTGCCGCTCGGCGACCCGCTGTCCAACGTCACGCAACTCGGAAAGCTGTTCATCCCCAAGGGTGCGCGCGTCATCCCGATCGTGCCCAAGCAGACCGAGGACTATAAGGCCGCGGGCCGCTCCGCCGACGCGCTGATGCAGGATCTGCACTGGCCGCTCGACCTCTGCCTGCTCGGCGTGGGCGGCGACGGCCACACCGCCTCGATATTCCCCGGCCCCGACTTCGACGAGGCGCTGAACGGCCCCAAGGAGCGGCGGATGCTGGGCGTAATGCCCGACCCGCTGCCGCCCGAGGCGCCCGTCGCCCGGGTCACGCTGTCGCGCGCCGCCATCGCCAGCGCACGGGCGCTGATGATCGCGGTGACCGGCCAGGCGAAGCGCGACGTCATCGAAAAGGCCATCGACCAAGGGCCGTCATCGCCCTATCCCATCGGCCGGGTGCTCGCCGACGTCGAGCTGCCCGTCGACATCCACTGGGCGCCCTGACCGGCGCCCCACCCTATCGGACGGATTTCCTCCCCATGAATCCCGCCGTCTCCGCCGTCACCGACCGGATCATCGAACGATCCCGGCCCAGTCGTTCCGCCTATCTCGCGCTGATCGAGCGCAAGCGCGAGAATGGCGTGCGCCGCCCGCAGCTGGGCTGCGCCAACCTCGCGCACGCCTATGCGGGCACCGCCGAGGATCGCGATGCGATGCGCGCCGACGCGGGCATGAACATCGGCATCGTCACCGCCTACAACGACATGCTGTCCGCGCATGCGGTCTATTACCGCTATCCGGAGCTGATGAAGGTCTGGGCGCGAGAGGTCGGCGCGACCGCCCAGGTCGCGGGCGGCGTGCCGGCGATGTGCGACGGCGTGACGCAGGGCTATGCCGGCATGGAGCTGTCGCTGTTCAGCCGCGACACGATCGCGCTCAGCACCGCGATCGCGCTGTCGCATGGCACGTTCGAGGGCGCGGCGCTGCTCGGCATCTGCGATAAGATCGTGCCCGGCCTGCTGATGGGGGCGCTGCGCTTCGGTCACCTGCCGATGGTTCTGATCCCCGGCGGCCCGATGCCGACCGGCATCGCCAACAAGGCCAAGGCGGCGGTGCGCGAACGCTATGCGACCGGCGAGGCGACGCGCGACGAGCTGCTCGATACCGAGATCCAGGCCTATCACGGCAAGGGCACGTGCACCTTCTACGGCACCGCCAACACCAACCAGATGATGATGGAGGTGATGGGCCTGCACATGCCCGGCGCCGCCTTCGTCCAGCCGCAGACCAAGCTGCGCCAGGAACTGACGCGCGCCGCCGTGCACCGGCTTGCCGGGCTCGGCTGGCGCGGCGACGACTATCGCCCGCTGGGGCATTGCGTCGACGAGCGCGCAGTGGTGAACGCCGCGGTTGGCCTGCTCGCCACCGGCGGATCGACCAACCATCTGATGCACCTGCCCGCCATCGCGCGCGCGGCGGGGATCGTCATCGATTGGGAGGATTTCGATCGCCTCAGCCAGGCCGTGCCGCTGATCGCGCGCGTCTATCCGAACGGATCGGCGGACGTGAACGGCTTCGAGGCGGCGGGCGGCATGCCATTCGTGATCCGCGAGCTGCTGTCCGCCGGGCTGCTGCATGGCGACATTCCGACGATCGGCGGCGGCGATCTGTCCGCCTACGCCGAGCGGCCGGTTATGAAGGAGGATGCGCTCGCCTGGGAGCCGGTCGGCGACAGCGGCGACGATACGATCCTGCGCCCCGTGACCGCGCCTTTCTCCGCCGATGGCGGCATGCGCATCCTGACCGGCAATATCGGCCGCGCGTGCATCAAGGTTTCCGCGGTCGACCGGTCGCGCTGGGTGATCGAGGCGCCCGCACGCGTCTTCACCGACCAGAACCAGGTTCTGGCCGCGTTCAAGGCGGGCGAACTGGAGCAGGACGTCGTCGTCGTCGTCCGCTTCCAGGGACCGCGCGCGAACGGCATGCCGGAACTCCACAAGCTTACCCCCCCGCTCGGCGTGCTGCAGAATCGCGGGTTCAAGGTCGCGATGTTGACCGACGGCCGCATGTCGGGCGCGAGTGGCAAGGTGCCGTGCGCGATCCATTGCTCGCCGGAGGCGCTGGGCAACGGCGCGATCGGCAAGGTCCGCGACGGCGACCTGATCCGGCTGGATGCCGAGGCGGGGACGCTGGAGGCGTTGGTCGACGCCGCCGAATGGGACGCGCGCCCGCTCGCCGAGGCACCGCCCCCGGCGGAAGGGATGGGCCGCGAACTGTTCGCGATGTTCCGCACCTTCGCCGACGAGGCGGAGCGCGGCGCGTCGCCGATGCTGGCGGCGGCGGGGCTTTAACGAGCACGATCACCCTCACTCTTCCCGTCGCCGGTCGGCGATGGGCTCCTTGCCTCTCCCAACGGGAGAGGGACGGAGGCGCGAAGCGCCGGAAGGGTGAGGGTGCATAACGATAAATGGAGGGATGAATGCAGATCGTTGCCGTAGACATTGGGGGCACACACGCCCGCTTTGCGATCGCGGAGGTCGAGGGCGGCCGCGTCGTCAGCCTGGGCGAGCCCGTGACGCAGAAGACCGCGGACCACGCCAGCCTGCAGACCGCGTGGCAGGCGTTCGCGGCGCAGCATGACGGCCCCTTGCCCAAGGCCGCGGCGATCTCCGTCGCCTCGCCGATCACCGGCGACGTCATCCGGCTGACCAACAACCCCTGGGTGATCCGCCCGTCGCTGATCCCCGAGCGGCTGGGCGCGGACCTCTATACCGTCATCAACGATTTCGGCGCGGTCGGCCACGCCGTCGCGCAGCTGCCGCACGAGCATTTCGTCCACCTGTGCGGCCCCGACACGCCGATCCCGACCGATGGCATCACGACCGTCTGCGGCCCCGGCACCGGGCTGGGCGTCGCGCAGGTGTTCAAGACGCCCGCGACCTACCACGTGCTCGCGACGGAGGGCGGCCATATGGACTTCGCGCCGCTCGACGCGATCGAGGATGCGATCGTCCGCCGTCTGCGTCGCGCCTATACGCGCGTGTCGGCGGAGCGAATCTGCTCGGGTCCCGGCATCGTCGCGATCTACGAGACGCTGGCGGAGATGGAGGCGCGCACCGTGCCCAGCCGCGACGACAAGACGATCTGGACCGAGGCGCTCGACGGCACCGATTCGATCGCGCTCGCCGCGCTCGACCGCTTCTGTCTGTCGCTCGGCGCGGTCGCCGGCGACCTCGCGCTGGCGCATGGCGCGAAGGGTGTGGTCATCGCCGGCGGGCTCGGCCTCAGGATCAAGGACAAATTGATCCGCTCCGGCTTCGACCAGCGCTTCGTCGCCAAGGGCCGCTTCCAGTCGATGATGGCCGGCATCCCGGTCAAGCTCATCACCCATCCCCAGCCGGGCCTGTTCGGCGCCGCCGCCGCCTTCGCACAACAGCATACCGGCCAATAAGGACGTTTTCGCCATGACCGACATCGCCACCATCATGCAGACCAGCGCCGTCATCCCTGTGCTCGTTATCGACGACGCCGCGACCGCAAGGCCGCTCGCCGAGGCGCTCGTCGCCGGGGGTCTGCGCGTCCTGGAAGTGACGCTGCGCACGGGCGCGGCGATGGAGGCGATTGCGGAGATGAAGCGCGTACCCGGCGCGATCGTCGGCGCGGGCACGGTGGTCAACGAGGCGCAGGCGCGCGACGTCATCGATGCGGGCGTCGAATTCATCGTCTCCCCCGGTCTGACCGAGCGGCTGGCCAAGCCCATCCTCGATGCGGGCGTCGCCTATCTGCCCGGCACTGCGACCGCGGGCGACATCATGCGCGGGCTCGATCTCGGCCTCACCCACTTCAAGTTCTTCCCCGCCGAAACCAGCGGCGGGCTGAAGGCGCTGAAGGCGCTCGCCGCGCCCTTCTACCAATGCCGCTTCTGTCCGACGGGCGGGATCACCGAGGCGAGCGCGCCCGACTGGCTGGCGTTCGCGCCGGTGCTCTGCGTCGGCGGCAGCTGGGTGACGGGCGGCACGATGGCGGAGGTCGAGGCCAAGGCCCGCGCGGCAAGCGCCCTGCGCCGCTAGCGCTGAATCCGGCAGCGCTGAACCGCAGTCGCGCTCGTGCGTACGCAGGACCCCAGAGCCACAGGGGCGACGCTTGCAACCTTGGGCTCCTGCGTGCGCAGGAGCGCGGTTCAGCTTGACTGGACCAGGCTCCAAAGCGTCATGACATCGCGTTGAACCAGCGCCGTCATTGCGAGCGCAGCGAAGCAATCCAGGGCGTCCTGATCCGGCTCTGGATTGCTTCGCTGCGCTCGCAATGACGAAGGCGGGTCCGGCCGATGTCATGATGATCCGAGCCGGGAGAATAGCCGCTCGATCCCCAACCCGCTTGGGAAGGCGGTGACGATCGAGCGGCTCAATACCGTCCCGTCGTAACTCGCAGCAGTTTCGGCGTGGGCCCGAAGTTCAGGCCATAGTCCGTCTCGTCGCCGTTCAGCCAGCGCGTCGCGTGCCAGACGCCGCCGCGCATCTCGCCCTCCTCGACGCGCAGCAGCTGGCCGTGGCGGCCGTCCTTGACTGTCCGGGCCAGCTCGATGCGCACGTCGATCCCGCTGACCAGCCACTGGTCCGGCCCCGTCGCGATCATCATCGCTCGGCCCGATTGCGCGGGCGAATTGGCGAGGATCCCCGGCGTGTCGCCCCATGGCGGCGGCCCGAAGCTCAGTTGCGCTTCCCATCCGTCGGCGAGCGGCAGCACCTGCTTGGCGCGGCCGGGCTCCTCGACCGCGGCATACAGGCGCTTGTCGAACGCCGCTTGTGCGACGACGTCGCGGACGGGATCGAGCAGCGCGAAATTGGCGCGGTGCGCCGCGGTCGCGGCTTCCGCCGCCGGGGTCACCGGGTCGGCATCGACGCCGAACACGGAAAAGCCGACGCCGCCGCGCTGGAGGACGTAGAACAGATAGGGCGCGGTCTTAGCGTCGAAGCCCGTTTCGGACACCCAGGACGGATTGTCGGCGCGCGCATATTGGTCGAGCACCTTGCGATACTCGCCCGCATCGTCGGTGTAGATGTCGGTGCCGATGAAATCGACGGCGGGCGCCGCGGCCTTCCACAGGCCGAGCATCGTCCAGACGGCGCCGCCGCTGGGATAATCGATGCCGGGATATTTCTTGTCCTTGTAGCGCAGCCAGGTGTTCACATAAACGGGCAGCGGATTGACCGCCTTCCCCGCCGCGGCGACCTGATCAATGTAGCGCGCGGTCGCATAGGCGCCGAACGCCTCCTCCGCATCGGGGCCGAACACCGTGCGCCAGTCGCCGGGCTTGCGGCCTAGCTTGGCGACGAGATCGGCCGGAACCGCCCCGGCAAACGCTCGCTCCGCCGCCGCGCCATGGTCGCGCACCGATCCGATCGCGCCGGGCTCGTTCTCCACCTGCACCGCGATCACGCTATGGCGATCGCCATCGACGCTGCGCAGGTGTCGCATCAGCGCGGTGAACGCTGCGCGATCCGCCGCCAGATTGGCGGGTGCGTGCGGCGACAGCACGTCGATCGGCTCGCCGCGCGCGTCAATCATCCGCGGATAGGTGACGGCGTCGCTGCGTATCCAATCGGGCGCATAATGGTTCTGGCCGTTCTTCCAGGTGCCGAACCACAGCAGGATCAGGCGCTTGTCGGTCTTGCGCGCCTGCGCGATCAGGGCGTCGACATTGCTCGTGTCGTAACGGCCCCGCGTCGGCTCGAACTGCTCCCAATAGACGGGTGCCTCGATCGTGTTCGCCGCCATCGCGGTGGCGCCCGCCCAGGCGCGGTCGAGATGCGCGGGCCATGCGCTCGAATTATGCAGCTGCGCGGCGAGGATCAGGAACGGCTTGCCGTCGACGCGCAGCATCATGCGCCCGTCGCGCCACTCGACGCGCGGCATCTCCTCCGCCGCGATCGCAGCGGGAGCGAGGAGCGAGAGCGACAGGGTCGCGGCGATCATCCGTCGGAACAACATGATCGTATACTATATGGTGAGGCGCTGCCGTCAACCGTGCCGCACGGTCGCGCGAGCCCCTGACGCCGCGCTACATCTCGCCGCGTGCGCGGCGGATGGCATACCATTTCTGCACGTTGGCATTGTGCTCAGCAAGCGTGTCCGCGAACACATGGCCGCCGGTGCCGTCAGCGACGAAATACAGCGCCCTAGACTGCGCGGGATCGAGCACCGCATCGATCGACGCGCGCCCCGGATTGGCGATCGGCCCCACCGGCAGCCCGGTTTCGGCATAGGTGTTGTAGCCGTTCTTGGCGTGCAGTTCCGAGCGGAGGATGCGCCGGCCGAGCGGTCGCCCCCTGGTGATCGGGTAGATGACGGTGGGATCGGCCTGCAGCGGCATCCCCGCGCGCAGGCGATTGCCATAGACCGCCGCCACCATGCGCCGCTCGGCGGGCTTGCCGGTTTCCTTCTCGACGATCGAGGCGAGGATGATCGCCTGCTCGGGCGTCGACACCGCGATCCCCGGTTTGCGCTTCGCCCAGGCGGCCTTGAGATAATCGCGCATCGCCTTTTGCATCCGCGCCACGACCGATACGCGCGTGTCGCCGCGCTGGAAGGCGTAGCTGTCGGGCAATACCGATCCTTCCGCCGGCACCGCGACCGCACCGGTCAGCCCGTCCGCCTTCATCAAGGCATCGTGGACGAGCACGGACGGATAGCCTTCCGGCACGACGACGAGCCGCTGGAAGACCTTGCCGCCCTGCAACATCTTCAGGATGTCGGCCTGGCTGGTATGCGCGGGGATGCGATATTCGCCCGCCTTGATCGCTTCGTCGGAGCCGAACAGACGCGCGAGCAATCGGAAGCGGCGCGCCGAGGGGATCGCGCCGGCCCGTTCCAGTTCGCGCGCGGCGCCGGCGAGCGTGCTGCCCTCCGCCACCTGCACCGTCAGCGTGCGCGGCGCCGGGCCGCTGCCGCCCCAGCCGTGCACCACCCAGAAGGCAGCGACGATCGCCACCAGGGCGACCAGCAAACCGACACAGCCGACCTTGCGCACGTTCATCTCCCCGCAGTGCGGATCAGATCGCCTTCATCACCAGCGACGCGTTGGTGCCGCCAAAGCCGAACGAATTGTTCAGCACCGCCTTCACCTCGCGCTTCTTCGCCGTCAGCGGCACCAGGTCGACACCCTCGGTCCCCTCGTCGGGGTTGTGCAGGTTCAGCGTCGGCGGCACGATCTGGTCGCGGAGCGCCAGGATGCAGAAGATGCTCTCCACCGCACCCGCGCCGCCGAGCAGATGCCCGATCGCCGACTTGGTGCTCGACATCGACGCGCCCGACAGATCGTCGCCGAACACGCGCTTCGCCGCGGCGAGCTCGATCGTGTCCGCCATGGTCGAGGTGCCGTGCGCGTTGATGTAACCGATGTCCGACGGCTCCATCCCCGCCTTGCGCAGCGCCATGCGCATCGCGAGCTCGGCGCCCTTGCCCTCGGGATGCGGCGCGGTGACGTGATAGGCATCCCCCGACAGGCCATAGCCGACGACCTCGGCATAGATCTTGGCGCCACGCGCCTTGGCGTGCTCATACTCCTCGAGCACGACGACGCCCGCACCCTCGCCCATGACGAAGCCGTCGCGGTCCTTGTCATAGGGGCGGCTCGCCTCCGTCGGGCGATCGTTCATGCTCATGTTGAGCGCGCGCGCCTGCGCGAAGCCGGCGACGCCGAGCGGATTGATCGTGCTTTCCGCACCGCCCGCCAGCATGATGTCGGCATCGTCGTCGCGGATCATCCGCGCCGCATCGCCGATCGAATGCGCGCCGGTCGAACAGGCGGTGACGACGGCGTGGTTCGGGCCCATCAGGCCATATTTGATGCTCACCTGACCCGAGATCAGGTTGATGAGGCGTCCGTGGACGAAGTGCGGGCTGACGCGGCCGGGGCCGCGCTCGTGCAGGTTGACCGATTCGATCTCGATCCCCGGCAGGCCGCCGATGCCCGATCCGATCGACACGCCCGCGCGCAGCTTCGTCGCCTCGTCCATCTCGGTGAGGCCCGCGTCTTCCAGCGCCTGTCCGGCGGCATCGATGCCATAGACGATGAACGGATCGACCTGGCGCTGCACCTTGTGGTCGACGCGCTTGTCGGGATCGAAGCCGTATTCGTGATCCTTGGGCTTCACCTCGCACGCGATGGTGCACTTCTGCCCCGTGGTATCGAAGCGCGTGATCGGTCCCGCGCCGGACTTGCCCGCGATCAGATTGGCCCATGCGGTCTCGACGTCCGCCCCCAGCGGGGTGACGAGGCCAAGACCGGTGACGACGACGCGACGCATGCTCTTCTTCCTCTCAGGCGCCCTGCCGGCCTCTACCGGCATCCCCCGCCTTGGGGTGGTCCCGCCTGGCGGCGGGACGGCAACTTCACCAAACGCAAAACGGCTCCCCGCCCTCTAGCCGGGGACGGGGAGCCGCTTAGTTCCGGCCCGATGCGATCGATCGGGCGACAGGCCTTACGCCTTGTGCTCGTCGATGTAGGTGATCGCGTCCTTGACGGTCGTGATCTTCTCGGCGGCGTCGTCCGGAATCTCGACACCGAACTCTTCCTCGAACGCCATGACGAGCTCGACGATGTCGAGGCTGTCGGCACCGAGATCGTCGATGAAGCTCGCGTCCTCGGTCACCTTGTCGGCTTCGACGCCGAGATGCTCGACGACGATCTTCTTCACGCGGTCGGCGGTCTCGCTCATGTGTATTCCCTCTTCACGTTGGGGGTGTTTCTAAAAATGACGAACCGCCCGTAGAACGGGGCCGTGCGGCTGGCAAGCGTCTGTTAAGGGTGGCCAAGGACAGTCCGTGCGATCAAGGGGTTGGATGCCCCCGCCCGAGCCTCCCTGCCGATCTTCACACCATCGCCATGCCGCCGTTGACGTGCAACGTCTGGCCGGTGACGTAGCCCGCCTCACGGCTGGCGAGGTAGACGACTGCGGCGGCGATATCCTCGCCCGTGCCCAGGTCGCCCGCCGGGATGCGGCCGAGCAGCGCGCTCTTCTGCGCGTCCGGCAGCACGTCGGTCATCGCCGAACGGATGAAGCCCGGCGCGACGCAGTTCACGGTGATGTTGCGGCTCGCCAATTCCTGCGCCAGCGCCTTCGACATGCCGACCAGGCCCGCCTTGGACGCGGCATAGTTCGCCTGGCCGGGATTGCCGGTCTGGCCGACGACCGAGGTGATCGACACGATGCGGCCGAAGCGCGCCTTCATCATCGGCTTAGCCGCCGCGCGGATCAGGCGGAAGGCGGCTTCCAGATTGACGCGGATCACCTGATCCCATTCGTCGTCTTTCATCCGCATCGCGAGGTTGTCGCGCGTCACGCCCGCATTGTTGACGAGGATGTCGAGCTTCCCGCCCAGCGCCTCGACCGCCTGCGGCACCAGCGCGTCGACCGCGGCGCCGTCAGACAGATTGCACGGCAAGGCGACGTGATCGCCGCCCAGCGACGCGCGAAACGTCTCCAGCTTGTCGGCGTTGCTGCCCGACACGGCAAGCCGCGCACCCTGCGCCGCCAGCCCATTGGCGATCGCGGACCCGATGCCGCCCGATGCGCCGGTAACCAGCGCGGTCATGCCAGTAAGATCGAACATCATGCTACCTTTCAAATCTTCGCGAGAAGCGCTTCGACGTCGTCCATCGTCACGACACTGATCGCTTCCGCGTCGGGGGCGATGCGCTTGACCATGGGGCTGAGCACCTTGCCGCCGAATTCGACGAACTGGGTGACGCCGGCCTCGACCATCGCCAGCACCGATTCGCGCCAGCGGACCATGCCCGTCACCTGATCGACCAGCGCGGTGCGGATCGCGTCCGGCGCCGCGATCGGGGCGGCGTGAACATTGGCATAGACGGGCACGAGGGGCGCGGCGACGTGCGCGTCGGTGAGTGCGGCGGCCATGGCGTCGGCGGCGGGCTGCATCAGCGGGCAGTGGAAAGGCGCGGACACGGGCAGCAGCACGCCGCGCTTCGCGCCCATGTCTTTCGCCAGCGCGACCGCGCGCTCGACGGGCGCGCGGTGGCCCGAGAGGACGACCTGGCTCGGATCATTGTCGTTGGCGACCGTGCAGACCAGCGTCTGGCCCGTGTCGGCGGCGACCGCCTCGACCGCGGCGGCGGCGATCGCATGCGCCTTGTCGAGGTCCGCACCGAGCAGCGCGGCCATCGCCCCCTCGCCCACCGGCACCGCGGCCTGCATGGCCAGGCCGCGCAGCTTCAGCAGGTGCGCGGTCGTCGACAGATCGAACGCCTGCGCCGCGCACAGCGCGCTATATTCACCAAGGCTGTGCCCTGCGACGAAATCGGCCTTGTCGGCGAGGCGGACATTGCCTTCGCGCTCCAGCACGCGCAGCGTCGCTATCGCATTGGCCATGATCGCCGGCTGCGCATTTTGGGTGAGCGTCAGCTCGTCCGCCGGCCCATCGATCATCAAGCGGAAGAGATGTTGGCCCAGCGCCTCGTCCACCTCGCCGAACACTTCGCGCGCGACCGGGCTGGCATCGGCAAGCGCCTTGCCCATACCGACCGCCTGGCTGCCCTGGCCCGGAAAGATGAATGCCCGCATCACGCGCTCTCCTCATAGACTCTGGTGGGCGCCCCTAGGACCGCAGCGGTCCTCGTGCAACCTGAACGAACCTGTCGGAGTTGCGACACGTTGCGACCGTTTTGCGGTTCGTGCGGGAGAGGTATGCGACAAACCATACCCATCTTGCCTGTCGACGCCGCACTGCCGGCGCCGGTTTTTGACGGGAGTATGAAACCATGAAGAAGCTGATCCTGAGCACGCTCGCCGCGACGCTGGTCGCCACCCCGATGCTGGCGACCGCGGCCGAAGCCGCCCCGCAGCAGCGCGAGGTGACGACCGTCCGCGAGCGTCCGAACGGCACCACCGTGGTGACGACGCGGACGTGGCGCACCGGCCAGCGGTTCGACCGCCGCTATGCGCCCAACTATCGCCGGATCGACGAATACCGCACCTATCGCCTGCGCGCGCCGGCGCGCGGCCTGTACTGGGTGCGCTCGGGCCGCGATGCGCTGCTCGTCCGCCCGAACGGCACGATCGTCGAGGTGCGGCCCGGACTCTTCCGGTAAACGCCTTTTCCGGTAAGGTATAAGGCTTGCCTTTCGGCCCACCCATGCTAAGGGCGGCGGATGGAAACGGGGCGGTGGGCGTTTGCCCGCCGCCCCGATTGCATGGACGACAGCCGGAGGGGCGCTGCATGGGGCATGCGTCAGCGATCGGCCAACGAAGGACAAGGCATGGCTCTGTACGAGCACACGTTCCTTGCGCGCCAGGATCTGGCACAGGCGCAGGTGGACGCGCTGGCGGAAACCGCCACGAAGATCATCGAAGACAATGGCGGCAAGGTCGTCAAGACCGAGACCTGGGGCCTGCGCAGCCTCGCCTATCGCATCGCGAAGAACCGCAAGGCGCATTACGTGATGCTCGAGATCGACGCACCGGGTTCGGTGGTCGCCGAGCTGGAGCGCCAGACGCAGATCAACGAAGACGTGATCCGCTACATGACCGTCCGCGTCGACGAGCATGAGCAGGGCCCGACCGTAATGATGCGCAAGCAGGAGCGCGACCGTGAGCGTCGCAGCGACCGTGAGGGTGGCCGTGACGGCGCACCGCGTGGTGAAGGGCGCGGCGATCGTCCCGATCGTGGCCCCCGTCGTGACCGTGAAGAGGAGGCCGCATAATGGCTCGCCCGTTTTTCCGCCGCCGCAAGTCGTGCCCGTTCAGCGCCAAGGATGCGCCGCGGATCGACTATAAGGACGTCCGTCTGCTCCAAGGCTTCGTGTCTGAGCGTGGCAAGATCGTCCCGTCGCGCATCACCTCGGTGAGCGCCAAGAAGCAGCGCGAGCTCGCCCAGGCGATCAAGCGCGCCCGCCATCTGGGCCTGCTGCCCTACGTCGTGAAGTAAGGAGCGAGCCCATGGACGTTATTCTGCTGGAGCGCGTCGAGAAGCTCGGCGCCATCGGCGACGTGGTGAAGGTGAAGGACGGTTTCGCCCGCAACTTCCTGCTGCCGAACAAGAAGGCGCTGCGCGCCAACGAAGCCAACCGCAAGGTGTTCGAGGCGAACCGCGCCCGCATCGAGGCCGACAATGCGTCGCGGCGTACAGATGCGGAAAAGGATGCCGGCGCATTCAAGGACGCGCAGGTCACGCTGATCCGTCAGGCGTCGAACACCGGCCAACTGTACGGCTCGGTCGCGGTGCGCGATCTGGTCGAGGCGCTCGACGCCGCCGGCCACAAGGTGACCAAGAGCCAGGTCGTTCTCGACAAGCCGATCAAGTCGATCGGCGTCTACGACGTGCGCGTCGCGCTGCACCCGGAAGTGTCGGTGACCGTCAAGGTCAACGTCGCCCGGTCGCCGGAAGAGGCCGAGATGCAGGCGCAGGGCGTCGACGTCATGGCGCAGATGTTCGAGCGGGACGAGGCCGGCTTCACCGAGGATTACGATCCCAACGCCGAGCCGGGCGCGACCGCCGAAGTGCAGTCGGAGGAGCAGGCCGAGGGTTGATCCCCTCGCCGCTTCGGCCAGAAAAGAGCCGTCCGGTCCCCGCGACCGGGCGGCTTTTTCGTATCCGCCGTGCCGCCCGCCGGCGTGATTTCGCAACGATGGGACATGCGGCAAGGAAAAGGCCGCCCGATCATGACGATCGGACGGCCTTTTCGCTGTTCCAGGGTTGCCCTGACCGGGCCGGCTGCCGCCCCTTACGGGCAGGTGACGCAGGCGCTGACGACCGCCGCCAAGGGAATGAGCGCGAGCAGCAGAGGGACGATCTGTTTCATGACCGAAAATCCGTTTCCATCTGAAATCTAAATGGTTCGCGAGGCAAAAGGTTTCAATAGCCTGAACGGAATTCAGCCAGACCGTCCCGTTCCGGTACGCGCCGCCGTGCCGCCCCGATCCGTCGCGAGCCCGCCCGGACGCCCCGTCTCTGCCGCATCGCTCCACCCCAACCCCAAAGCCTTCTGGACGGCGATATAGCTGCCGGTCAGTTGCGCCGTACCTTGCGCAACGGCGATCACGGCGGACAGGCGCTGGCGCTCGATGTCGAGCTGGTCGATCAGCGTCGACGTACCCGCCTGCACGCGCAGGTCGTTCAGTCGCGCCGCGCGCGTCGCGCTCGCCTCCGCGCGGGCCAGCTGCGCGAGTTGCAGCCGGATGTTGCCGAACCGCGAGAGCGACGTCTCGGCATCCTGCAACGCCTCCAGCACCGTCTCGCGATATTGCGCGTCTGCGGCGTCGCGTTGTGCCTCCGCCTGCCGCACGCCGGCTCGTGCGCGGCCGAAATCGAGGACGTTCCAGCTCAGCATCGGCGTGAGCAGCGCGGTGAACTTTCCCGGATCGACGACGTCGGCGATGCTCGTACCCCCCAGCCCGAACAGGCCGAGGAATTTCACCGCGGGCAAGGTCTTGGCGACGTTGATTCCGATCTGCGCGTTGCTCGCCGCAAGCGCCCGCTCCGCCGCGCGCACGTCGGGCCGATGCGCGATCAGCGCGGCGGGATCGCCGATCGGCACCTCGCGCGGGGGCAGCGGCACCGGCACGTCGGTCGCGAGCGTCGCATCGAGCGCACCGGGCGTCCGCCCGGTCAGGATCGCGAGCTGGCCTTTGTATTCGTCGATCTGCGCAGCGAGCGGGATATTCTGCGCATCGGTACTTTCCAGCTGCTGCTGCAGGCGATCGACCTGCAACTGCGACGCGGTGCCCGCCGCCAGCCGCTGGCGCTGCAGCGCGAGCGCCTGTCGCTGCAAGGCGGTCGACCGCGCATTGAGCCGCGCGCGCGCCTGCACGTCGCGCAGCGCGACATAGGCCTGCGCGACCTGCGCCGACAGGCTGACCTGCGCATCGGCGAGATCGGCAAATCGCTGACCTACGGTGGCGCGCGCCTGCTCCGTGCCCCGCCGCGCGCTGCCGAACAAATCCGGCTCCCAGGATGCGGTGCCGCCGAGGTTGAAGAAATCGAGGCTCGACAGGCTCTGCGCCTGTCCCCCTGAACTACCGCCGCCATTTCCGCTTCCGCCACCGAGGCTCACATCGGGCAGTTGCGCATGCAGATAGGTCGCGCTCGCGCTGACGCTGGGCAGCCCGGCGGCGCGCTGTGCCCGCAGCTGTGCTTCGGCCGCGCGGATCCGCGCCTGCGCCGCATCGATCGTCGGGCTGTGCGCCAGCGCGTCGTCGACCAAGGCGGTCAGCGTCGGATCGCCCAGCGTCTCCCACCAGCGCGCGACGCCGGGCGTCCGGGTCAGCGCAGGATCGCCGGCGCGCACGAACGTCCCCCGGCCGACGGCGTCGGAGGCGACCGCGGGCGGTCCCTTGTAATCGGGGCCGACGGTGCAGCCCGCGAGCATCGCGAGGGAAAGAAGGGGAAGCGTCTGTCGCATCAATGCATCGCCGCGGGTGCGGCGTCCTTCGGCAAGGGGCGGAGGAACAGGATCAGCGGCAGCACCAGGAACGTGCCGACGCCCATGATCCAGAAGATGTCGTTGTAGGTCATCACCAATGCCTGACCCTGGATCTGACGCTCGATCAGCGGGATCGACCCGGGGCCGCCCATCCGGTGCACGTAATCCTGCACCGCGATGGAATTGGCGTTGATCGTCTCCTCGATCCGGCGTGAATGGAACCACATGCGCGTGTCCTGCAGGATGGAAATGCCCGCCAGCGCGAAGCTGCCGCCCAGATTGCGCACCGAATTGAACAGGCCCGACGCATCGCCCGCCTCCTGCGGCGGCACGGACCGCACGCACGCCTGGCTGAGGAACAGCATACCCAAAATCTGGCCCACGCCGCGCAGCAGCTGCGACGCGGTGAAGTCGCTTCCGTCCGACGTGATCGTAAGATTCGCGTCCATCAGCGCGGCGGTGCCCATGATGCACAGCCCCGCGCCGACCGCGAGGCGAATGTCGATCCGTTTGAGCAGGATCGGCACGATCGCCATCATGAACAGGCTGGGGATGCCCGACAGCAGCACGACCTTGCCCGATTGCAGCGCATTATAATCGGCGATCGACGCCAGGAACTGCGGGATCGCGTAGGAGGTGCCGTAGAGCACGATGCCGAGCACCATGCCCATCAAGGCGACCGCGCCGAATTGCCGGTCGAGCAGCAGCTTCAGCTTGATGACCGGCCGCTTCGCGGTGATCTGGCCGGCGAAGAGCAGCGCGAACCCCGTCACCGCCACCAGCGCCATCAACCGGATCAGCCCTGACGAAAACCATTGTTCGCGCTGCCCCTCTTCCAGGAAGACCGTGAGCCCACCGAGACCGAGCGCGAGGCCCGCGATGCCCAGCCAGTCCGCCTCGCCCAGCCGGTCGAGATGGCTCTTCTGGTGTGGCAGACCGACGAGCAGCAGCACGACCAGCGCGGCACAGATCGGCAGGTTGATGAAGAAGCTGTAGTGCCAGCTGATATTCTCGGTCAGCCAGCCGCCGATCAGCGGGCCGATCACCGGCCCCATGATCGCGGTGACGCCGAAGGCGGCGATACCGATCGGCTGCTGGCTGCGCGGCAGGCGCGTCGCGATGATGGTTTGCGCAGTCGGGATCATCGCGCCCCCGGTGAAGCCCTGCCCGACGCGGCCGATGATCATCGCGGTCAGCGACGTCGCGGTGCCGCAGATCATCGAAAAGCCGGTGAACAGCCCCGCCGCGATCAGCAGAAAGGTGCGCAGCCCGAGCAACCGCTCCAGCCATGCCGCCATCGGGATGATGACGATCTCCGCGACGAGATAGGCGGTGGCGACCCACGTCCCCTCCGTCCCGCTCGCGCCGATCTCGCCCTGGATCGTCGGCAGCGCGGAATTGACGATCGAGATGTCGAGCGTCGCCATCAGCGCGCCGAGCGTTCCCGCCGCGACAGCTAGCCATGCTGACAGATCCGCCTTCTGAACGCCACCCGCCGGCGCGGGCGAGGCGGTGCCGGCCGGTGCGGCCGCGCTGGCCACCTCAGCGGCCCTTTTCGTCGAGCTGCTTCTGCTGGTCGCGCAGCGGCTCCAGCTGTCCTTTCGCGCCGCTCGTGTCGACGGTGACGGTTACGGACAGGCCGGGCACCAGCAGGCGGCGCGCATCCGGGCTCGCCTCGATCGCGACGCGGACCGGCACGCGCTGGACGATCTTGGTGAAGTTGCCGGTCGCGTTCTGCGGCGGGATCAGCGAGAATTGCGCGCCCGTTCCCGGCGATACGCTTTCGACGTGACCGCGCAGTTCGACGCCGTCGAGCGCATCCACCTTTATCGTCGCCGGCTGGCCGGGGCGCATGAGGGCGAGCTGCGTCTCCTTGAAATTGGCGGTGACGTACAGCTTCGACAGCGGCACGACCGACATCAGCCGGGTCCCAGCCTGGACGAACTGGCCGACCGTCACCGACTTGTCGCCGATACGCCCGTCGATCGCGGCGCGGATCAGCGTCGAGCCGACGTCGACGTTGACCGCCGCAAGCTGCGCCCGCGCGCCCTCGGCCTGCGCCTGCCCCTGCTTCACCTGCGCCTCGAAGGCGGCGATGCGACGGCGCTGCATCGCCAGCGCTGCGGCCTGCACGCGCACCGAATCGGCGGACTGGCGCGCGGCGAGTTCCAATTGCGACAGCTGCTCGGGCGTCTCCGCCCCCGCCGCGGCCAGCGGGCGGTAGCGCGCCACTTCGCCGGCATCGTGCGCCGCCTTGGTACGCGCCGCGTCCAGCTGCGCCTGCGCCTGCGCGATCGTTGCATATTGTTCATTGATCGACGCACGCGCGGCGTCCGACGTCGCCCGTGCCTGCGCGACCTGCGCCTCTGCCTGCGCCGCCTGTGCGCGATAGCTGCGCGCGTCGATCCGGACGAGCGGCTGCCCCGCCTTCACATCCTGGTTATCGCCGACCAGCACGTCCGCGACATAGCCGCTGACCTTGGGCGCGACCGTCACCGCATCCGCCTGGATCGTGGCGTCGTTCGTATCCTGCATGAACTTGCCGTGGCTTTCGTAGCGGAGGTACCACAGCACGCTCAGCACCACGACCGCCGCCAGCAGGACGAGCAGGATCAGCTTCGCGCGCGGGCTCAGCCGCTTCGTTGGCTTGGCGTCCGCCGCCTCCTGCGCATCGGCGGGGCCTTGCGTGTCGGCATTTGCCCGGGCTGCCTCGTCCGTGTCCGCATGCGGCGTATCGCTCATCGGTAAAGCCATCCGTTGTGTTGTGATTGCGACCGTCTGCGCGACAAACGCGCCTGCACCCTTTTAACCGGACGCGATGTCCGCTATCGCAGGAACCCCGCGATCGGACAAGTGTTCCCCTTGCCGCCGCACGAAAATGGTCCCGTGACGACGATCGATCGGCGGTCCGCCCCGTTCGACCTTGTAGATGGGACGGACCGAGAGAGAGGAATGCCGCGATCCGCCCAGACGACGCCCCCGCCCCGCCGTTCGTGAGCCGCGCATTGCGTCGCGATGCGCAGTTGCGGCGCGAGGCTCTGCTGAATGCCGCGCACGAATGTTTCCGCGAGGGCGGGTTTACCGTGCCGCTCGAACAGATCGCCGAGCGCGCAGGCGTCGGCCGCGGCACGCTCTATCGCAATTTCGCCGATCGGATGGCGCTGGCCATTGCGATCTTCGAACGCGAGATCGACGCGGCCGAGGCGGTGATCGACCCCGCCGCGCCGCTCGCCGACACGTTGCTGCGCCTCGTCCGCCACGGTGCCCGCGCCAGCGCGATGTTCCAGCGCATCGCCGCGGACATCCCGCCGGACGGCGACAACCGCGACCGGTTCGAGGCTCTGCGCCAGCGCTTGGCCCGGCTGCTCGGCCCGGTAGCCGCCCGCGCCCACGCCGCCGGAACGCTCCGCCTCGACGTCGGTCCCGCCGACCTCGTCCTGGCCGTGCGCATGCTCAGCGGGCTCGCCAAGCACAGCCTGCCCGACCATGACGTCGACGCCGATCTGACCGTCGCGATCGGCCTGTTGCTCAGGGGGCTGCAGCCCTGAGTGCGGGACGCGCCAGGACGCCCCTCCCGCTATTTGCGCCCGAACAACTTCTCGATGTCGCCATGTGCCAGCTTCACCCAGGTGGGCCGTCCGTGGTTGCACTGGCCGGAATGCGGCGTCGCCTCCATCTCGCGGAGCAGCGCGTTCATTTCCGCGACCGACAGAACGCGGCCAGCGCGCACCGATCCATGGCATGCCATCGTCCCCGCCACCGCATCCAGCCGCTCGCGCAGCGACAGCGCCTGGTCGAAGGCGGCGAGCTCGTCCGCAAGATCGATCACCAGCCCCTTCGGATCCGCCTGCCCCAGCAGGGCCGGGGTCGCGCGCACCAGCATCGCGGTCGGGCCGAAGCGTTCGAGATCGAGTCCGAGCTCGGCGAGTTCGCCCCCGCGCGCCTCCAGCCGGTCGCAGCCCGGTTCGTCCAGTTCCACCACCTCGGGGATCAGCAACGCCTGGCTCGCCACCCGCCCGCCGGTCAGCGCGGCGCGCATGCGCTCAAGCACCAGCCGCTCGTGCGCCGCATGCTGGTCGACGAGGACGAGGCCATCCTCCGCCTCCGCGACGATATACGTCCTGGCGACCTGCCCGCGCGCGACGCCGAGCGGGTGCGAAGCGGTCTGCGGCGGCGGCGCCCAGGCGGCCTCGGCGCGGGCGGCGGGTGGCGGCGGCTGGAAGGTCGCACGCCGGTCGTTGAGGCTGAACTGTCGGAACAAGGCGCTCTCGTCCGCCCGCGTCTCCGACGTGCCCGGAAAGACCGGCGGCGCCGCGCCCGCCATCGCGGACACCGGCTCCGCCTGCCACATCGCCAATGCCGCCTCTGCGGGGCGCTGCACGCTGCGATGCCCCGCCTCGTCCAGCGCGCGGCGCAGGCCCGACACGATCAGGCCGCGGACCAGGGCGGGGTCGCGGAAGCGCACCTCGGTCTTGGCGGGATGGACGTTGACGTCAACCTGGTCGGGCGGCACGTCGAGGAACAGCGCGACGACCGCATGCCGGTCGCGCGGCAGCATTTCCGCATAGGCCCCGCGGATCGCCCCCATCAGCAGGCGGTCGCGCACCGGGCGGCCGTTGACGAACAGATATTGGTGATCGGCGACCCCGCGATTGTAGGTGGGGATGCTCGCCACCCCGCCCAGCACATGGCCTTCGCGCTCCAGGTCGATCGCGACCGCATTGTCGGCGAGCGCGCGGTCGGTCAACGCCGCGACTCGCGCCGGCCGGTCCTCGCCCGCCATCACCGACAAGACCCGCCGGCCGTCATGCTCGAGCGAAAAGGCGATATCGGGCCGTGCCATCGCCAACCGGCGTATCGTATCGAGACAGGCGGCATATTCGGCGCGTGGCGAGCGCAGGAACTTGCGTCGCGCGGGCACGCGGGCGAACAAAGCCTCAACGACGACGCGCGTGCCCGGCGGCAGCGCGGCCGGCGCCTCGCGCATCACGACGCCGTTGTCGACCGTCCGCGCCCAGCCCTCCGCCCCCCGAACGCGGCTTTCCAGCGTCAGCTGCGCGACGCTGGCGATCGAGGGCAGGGCTTCGCCGCGAAAGCCCATCGTCGTCACGTTTTCAATGGCTTCATCGGGCAGCTTGGACGTCGCGTGCCGTTCGAGCGCCAGCGCCATGTCGGCGGGCGTCATGCCGCAGCCATCGTCGGCGACCTCGATCCGCGCGAGCCCGCCGTCCGACAGCACGACCGCGATCCGAGTCGCGCCCGCGTCGATCGCATTCTCGACCAGCTCCTTCAACGCGCTGGCGGGCCTTTCCACCACTTCACCGGCGGCGATACGATTGACGAGTTGTTCGGGCAGACGACGTATTGACACGCGCCATGCTCTATACCAAGCGGCGGCATCCCGCGAGCCTTCCGCAATAACGCGACGGTACGACCCTGAGGCCGACACCGTGGCGTGCGGCGGCGCTGGCGGAGCCCTCGCACCGAAGACGGAAAATTTCGCCCGATGGCCCTCCCCCGCTTTTTCAAATTCATGTCCCACGACATGGCGATCGACCTCGGCACCGCGAACACCGTGGTCTATGTCCGGGGGCGCGGCATCGTCCTCAACGAACCGTCCGTCGTGGCGGTCGAGACGATCAACGGCATCAAGCGGGTGAAGGCGGTCGGTGACGACGCCAAGCTGATGATGGGCAAGACGCCGGGCAATATCGAGGCGATCCGTCCGCTTCGTGACGGGGTCATCGCCGACATCGACGTCGCCGAAGAGATGATCAAGGCGTTCATCCGCAAGGTGCACGGCCCGCGCAAGTTCGCGCGCTGGCCCGAGATCGTGATCTGCGTGCCGTCGGGGTCGACCAAGGTCGAACGCCGCGCGATCCGCGACGCCGCCTCGAACGCGGGCGCGAGCCAGGTCTATCTGATCGAGGAGCCGATGGCCGCCGCGATCGGCGCCGACATGCCCGTTACCGAGCCGATCGGCTCGATGGTCGTCGACATCGGCGGCGGCACGACCGAGGTCGCCGTCCTGTCGCTGCGCGGTCTCGCCTACACCACCAGCGTGCGCGTCGGCGGCGACAAGATGGACGAGGCGATCGTCAGTTACATCCGCCGCAACCACAATCTGCTGATCGGCGAAGCGACCGCGGAGCGGATCAAGCAGGAGGTCGGCATCGCCCGCCCGCCGGCGGACGGCATCGGCATGACGATCCACATCAAGGGTCGCGACCTCGTCAACGGGGTGCCTAAGGAAATCCAGATCAACCAGGGCCAGATCGCCGAAGCGCTGTCGGAGCCGGTGGCGACGATCGTAGAGGGCGTGCGCGTCGCGCTGGAGAATACCGCACCGGAACTGGCGGCGGACATCGTCGACCAGGGCATCGTGCTCACCGGTGGCGGCGCGCTGCTGCAGGGGCTGGACGAGGTGTTGCGCGACGAAACCGGTTTGCCGGTCACCGTCGCCGAGGATCCGCTGACCTGCGTCGCGCTGGGCACGGGCCGCGCGCTCGAGGATCCGATGTTCCGCGGCGTCCTGCAGAACGGTTAACCGCCAACCGGGGGGAAGCGGCGCATGGCGCCTGCCCGCGACCGTCGCACGGGTTTCTCGCGTCGGCGGCAATATTCGGCATTCTTCGCCTACGTGCTCGCGATCGCGGGCGCGCTGGTCGGTGTCGCGCTGCTCATCGTCTCCAGCTTCAACCCGCCCGCCTTCGCGGCGCTGCGGATGACGGTGGCGAGCGTGTCGGCACCCGTCGCGTCCGGGCTGGATGCGGCGGTCGGCACGGTGCGCACCGTGCCCGATGCGATCGGCAGCTGGTTTCGCGTCCATGGCGAAAACGCCGACCTGCGCGCGCAGGTGGCGCGGGACCAGCGGCTGCTGACCCGCGCACGGACGATCGCGTACGAGAACCGACGCCTGCGCGCACTGCTGGCGTTGCGCGACCGGGCGGAGGATGTCGTCGTCACCGCACGGCTCGTCGCCTCCACCGCGACCAGCGCGCGGCGATTCGCGCTGCTCAACGCTGGGCACTTCCAGGGCGTACGCACGGGCATGCCGGTACGCGGCCCCGTCGGCCTCGTCGGCCGCGTGCTGGAGACGGGGCCGATCGCGGCGCGCGTGCTGCTCGTCACCGATCCCGAAAGCCTCGTCCCCGTCCGCCGCACGCGCGACGGCCTGCCCGCCATCGCCGCGGGCCGCGGCGACGGCAGGGTCGAGGTGCGATCGGTCAACGCGACCAACGTCCGCTTCCAGCCGGGCGAGATGTTCGTGACGAGCGGCATCGGCGGCATCTACCCGCCGGGCATCCCGGTCGCCGCCGTCGCGGGCGCCGGCGTCGACAACGCGGTCGCCGTGCCGATCGCGTCGCCGGACGCGCTGGACTTCGCGCTGGTCGAGCGTCCGTTCATGCCGATGCCCGCGCCCACGCCGCGCGCGCCCGCCGCCGCGCACCTGCCATCGCCGGCGCCCGCGACGGCGCCATGAACACGATCGATCACCAGCCGTTCCGCATGCCCCTGCCTCCCGGGCGTGCGCGGGCGGTGCCGTGGCTCACCGTGATCGCCGGATCGGCACTCACCGCCGTGGTCCCCGTCGTCGCCAGCCTGGCGCTGCTGCCACCTTTCGGGCTCATCATGCTGCTGACGTGGCGGCTGCTCGCGCGGTTCGCGCTGCGGCCGTGGGCGGCGGCGCCGCTCGGGCTGTTCGACGACCTCGTCAGCGGCCAGCCGCTGGGGTCGGCGGTGCTGCTCTGGTCGCTCTGCTTCCTCGTGATCGACCTTATCGAACAACGGTTGGTGTTCCGTGATTTCTGGCAGGACTGGCTGATCGCCAGCGGCTGCGTCGCCTTCTGCCTCATCGCGGGCCGCTGGCTCGCTTTGCCGTTCGGCGCGCGCGTCGATCTTGTGTTATTGGCGCAGATCGTGATCGCCATCGCCCTGTTTCCCTTGTCGGCACGGTTCGTCGCCTGGATCGACCGCAAGCGGGGCGCGGTTTCGTGAAACGCGGCAAACGCATCGTCACCGAGGCGACGCAGACCTACAGCTTTTCGCGCCGCGCCTGGCTGCTCGGCACCGCGCAGCTTGGCGTCGGCGCGCTGCTCGCCGGCCGAATGGGATGGCTCGCGGTCGCGCAGAACGAGAAATACAACCTTCTTGCCGAGAGCAATCGCGTCAACCTGACGATGATCCCGCCGCGCCGCGGCTGGATCGTCGATCGCAACGGCGCGCCGATCGCGAACAATCGCACCGATTTTCGCGTCGACATCATCCCCGACCGACTGGAAGATCCCGACCGCACGATCGGCCTGCTCGCGCAAATTCTGCAACTGCCGCCCGACGAGGTCGAACGCATCAAGATCGACCTGAAGGGCGCGGCCGGATTCCAGCCGGTACAGGTCGCCGAGAATATCGACTGGGATCGGTTCGCCGCCGTCTCGCTGCGCCAGCCGGAATTGCCCGGTGTCGCGCCGACGCGCGGCTTTGCCCGCCATTATCCAGGCGGCGCGGCGGTCGCGCATCTGACCGGCTACGTCGGCACGCCCACCGCCGAGCAATATAAGGCGACGCGCGATCCCCTGCTCGTCACGCCAGGCTTCAAGATCGGCAAGGACGGGCTGGAAAAGATGCTCGAGCGCGACCTGCGCGGCACGCCCGGCGCGAAGCGCGTCGAGGTGACCGCGCGCGGCAAGCTGGTCGCCGAGCTCGCGACGCGTCCCGACGTGCCCGGCCGGACGCAGCGGCTGACGATCGACGCAGGCCTGCAGGATTATGCGGCGCGCCGACTCGGCACCAATTCGGGCTCCGCGGTGGTGATGGATTGCAACACCGGCGAGATCCTCGCCATGGTGTCGGTCCCCGCCTACGACCCCAACAGCTTCTCCGACGGTATCAGCCATCTGGAATGGCAGATGCTGTCGGAAAACGATCACGTACCGCTGATGAACAAGGTGACGCAGGGGCTCTATCCCCCCGGCTCCACCGTCAAGCCGATGAACGGCCTCGCGCTGCTGCACGCCGGCGTGAAGGCGAGCGACCGTGTCGTCTGCACCGGCGCGATGAAGGTCGGCACCGGCGTTTTCCACTGTCACAAGAAGGGCGGCCACGGCGCGCTCGACCTGAAGGGCGCGATCGAGCAGAGCTGCGACATCTATTTCTACGAGATGATCCGCCGCCACGGTTACGATGCGATCGCGCCGATCGCGCGCGAGATGGGGCTGGGCCAGAAATTCGACCTGCCGCTCGCGACCCAGCGCTATGGCACCGTCCCCGACTCGGCGTGGAAGCTGCGCAAGTACAAGAGCCGCTGGACCGTAGCCGACGGCCTGAACGCGTCGATCGGTCAGGGTTATGTGCTCGCCAACCCGCTGCAGCTGGCGGTGATGGCCTCGCGCCTCGCGTCCGGCAAAGCAGTGCAGCCCAGCCTGCTCGCCGATCGGGTCCATCGCAACCCCGCCCCCCTGCCTTTCCCGGCAGAGGATCTCGCGGTGGTGCGCAATGCGATGTTCGGCGTCGTCAATGCGGGCGGCACCGGCGGCGCGGCGCGGATGTACGTGCCCGGCGTCGCGCTCGCGGCGAAGACGGGCACCGCGCAGGTGCGCCGCATCACCATGGCGGAACGGCGCGCAGGCGTCCTCAAGAACGGGCAATTGCCGTTCAAGCTGCGCGACCACGCGCTGCTCATCGCTTTCGCGCCGGCGGACAATCCCAAATATGCACTGGGCATCGCGCTGGAGCATAATGGCCATACCGTCCGCGATCTCGACGCGCCGCTGATCGGCCGCGACATCATGACTTATCTGTTCGACAAGCAGCGCGCGATGACCAGTCTTGCCGAGATCGAGCCTTCCTGGGGGGGCGACATCGCGACGCGCATGGCGGCGGAGGCCAACGCCTATCGCGCGGCGAACGCCCCCGCGCCTGCCGCCGCCGCGACCAAGACGGACGCGACGGTGCCGAGCGATTCGGATGCGGTCGAGGCGGCGACCGATCTTGCCAACCAGACGCAGGCGGCGCTCGCCAACGAAAGCGCGGGCGACACCGTCGCCGAGGGCGGCTCGACCGAGCGGAGCGACGACCAATGAGCCGCGGCGGGATCGTCCCCGACCCGATCGCGCGCCTGCCGTGGAAGGTGATCCTGCTCGTCGTCGCGATCGGGACGTTCGGCCAGATCGTGCTCTATTCGGCCGCGGGCGGCTCGCTGAAACCCTGGGCGCTCAGCCAGGGCCTGCGCTTCTACGTCTTCGTCGCCGGCGCGATCGCCATTTCCTACGTGCCGGAGCGCGTGTGGCGCGCCGGGGCGATGCCCGCCTATGGCGCGCTCGTCGTGCTGCTGGTCTTCGTCGAGCTGCTCGGCGCGGTGCGCGGCGGCAGCCAGCGCTGGCTGGACCTCGGCTTCATCCGCCTGCAACCGTCCGAATTGATGAAGCCCGCGATCGTGCTCGCCTGCGCGCGCTTTTACGACATGCTGCCCGCGGGCGAGACGCGGCGGTTCAGCGCGATCTGGCCCGCCGCGCTGCTGATCGGCATTCCGGCCGCGCTGATCATGAAACAGCCCGACCTCGGCACCGCGCTGATGGTCTGCGCAGGCGGTGCGACGATCATGTTCCTCGCCGGCGTGCCGCTGCGGCTGTTCATCGGCGGCGCGCTGTCGGTCGCGATCGCCGCGCCGCTCGTCATCAATTACGTGCTGCACGATTATCAGCGCAATCGCATCTTCATCTTCCTCGACCCGGAAAGCGATCCGCTGCGTACCGGTTATCACATCAGCCAGTCCAAGATCGCGATCGGATCGGGGGGCATTTGGGGCAAGGGCTTCCTGCAAGGCACGCAGAGCCATCTCGACTATCTGCCCGAAGGCCATACCGACTTCGTCTTCGCGACGATGGCCGAAGAATGGGGCCTCGTCGGTGGCTGCCTGCTGATCCTGGCGTTTCTGCTCGTCATCCGCTGGGGCATCAACGTCGGCCAGAACGCGGGGACGCGGTTCGCGCGCCTGACCGCGGCGGGCCTGTCGACGACCATCTTTTTCTACGTCGCGATCAACCTCGCCATGGTCATGGGACTTGCGCCCGTTGTCGGCATTCCGCTGCCCCTCGTCAGCTTCGGCAGTTCGGCGCAGATGACGGTGTTGTTGTGCCTGGGCATCCTGATGTCGATCGATCGGGAAAATCGCCGGCGGGTGCGCTGGTAGGCGAAAAAAGGGTTGCGGGCCGGCAAATCTCTGCTAATTGGCCGCCTCCCGACGCGGTCGGCGCCGCACCAAAGCGCCTCGATCCACCGGTCACGGACGCATAGCTCAGTTGGTAGAGCAGCTGACTCTTAATCAGCGGGTCCTTGGTTCGAGCCCAAGTGCGTCCACCATATTCTCCAGCGGCCCTGCAGCGATGCGGGGCCGTTGTGCATGGGGCACCCGGCAGGGCCGTCCCGCAGCGACGGAAAGACAGCGACATGGCATACAAGGTCCCCAACTTTTCCGAGCGCGCATCGGCCTCGCGCGATGCCAAGGCGACCGCGCTCGAAAAGCTGCGCAACAAGGCTGCGCCCGACCCCGCCGTCGTCGCCGCCCGCGCCGCCGCGCGCGAGGCGAAGGAAGCCGCGGACGCCGAGCGCCGCGCCGCGCACAAGGCGGCGATCGAGCAGGAGAAGGCCGCGCGCGAGGAAGCGCGCGCGCAGGCGCAGGCGGATGCCGCCGCAGCGGCGGAAGCCGCCGCCGCCGCGAAGCGCCCGCCATCGGTTCCGACCGCCGCCGAGCTGAAGGCGGCGCGCGATGCGCGCTACGCCGCGCGCAAGGCCCGGCAGGGCAAATGACCCCGCGCGAGCTGCTGGGCGTGGCCGACGTGCCCGGCGGCGAACCGCTGCGCCTGTTCCGGCGCGGTGGCGATTTCATGATCGTGCTCGATCGCAACGAGCTGATGAGCACGCGGATGAGCGGCTCCGAAGTTGCGCTGGGCACGATGACCTGCGACCGGCTGGGCGCGCGCGCAGCGCCGCACCTGCTGATCGGCGGATACGGCATGGGCTTCACGCTGCGCGCGGTGCTCGGCCGGCTCGGTCCCGACGCCCGCATCACCGTTGCCGAACTGGTGCCCGGCATCATCCAATGGGCGCGCGGTCCGATGGCCGAGCTGACCGCCGGATGTCTCGACGATCCGCGCGTCAGCCTCACGATGGGCGACGTCGGCGAGGCGATCCGGGCGGGCGCGCGGCGCTATGACGCGATCCTGCTCGACGTCGACAACGGGCCCGACGGGCTGACGCGCGCCGCCAACGACGGCCTCTATTCGGCGCGTGGCCTCGACGCGGCGCGCACCGCGCTGCGTCCGGGCGGCGTGCTCGCGATCTGGTCGGCGGCGCCCGACGCCGCCTTCGCGAAACGGCTGGCCCGCTCGGGCTTCGCGGTCGACGAAGTCCGCGTCCGCGCGCGCGACGATGGCAAGGGCGGTGGCAAGGGCGCGACGCATATCATCTGGTTCGCGACGCCGCGTTGAGGCTGGACGCGTTGAGACTGGGCGCGTTGAGACTGGACTAGGGCCTCGCACTGTCGCATGGGGGCCGCGTCGCCGGGTTAGCTCAGCTGGTAGAGCAGCGGTTTTGTAAACCGAAGGTCGCGGGTTCGATCCCTGCACTCGGCACCATTCCCGAAAGGATCGGTCCTGCAAAGCGTCCTGCGTATCCTCTTCGGCGCAGCCCTTCTTTTCGCGCTCGGCATGGCGTTCACGCCGCACCCGCCGCACATGCCGCTGCCGGATAACGACAAGGTCCAGCACATGCTGGCGTTCGGGACGCTGACGATCCTCGCGGTCGCCGGCTGGCCGCGCGCCGAACTGCTGCGGATCGGTGAGCGCCTGTCCTTCGTCGGCGCGCTGGTCGAGGTGGTGCAGTCGATCCCGGCGCTGCACCGCGACTGCGACATCCACGACTGGCTGGCCGATACGACGGTGATCGTCGGCGTGCTGCTCGTCGTCGTCGCCTGGCGTCGCGCGCATCCGCTGCGCGCCTGAACGGCTGCAACCGCGGCGGTGCCGGAGCGTTCCGCTTGCGCAATGGTCCCCGCTTCCACGATAAAGCCTGCTCCCAGGATAAAGGTTGCCAGCTACAACATCCACAAGGGGATCGGGCTCGATCGGCGCCGCAACCCGGAACGGGTGCTGGAGGTGTTGCGCGAGATCGACGCCGACATCGTCGCGCTGCAGGAGGCGGACCGGCGATTCGGCGCCCGCGAATCGGTGATCCCACGCCACCTGCTCGACGAGCATAGCGACTGGAAGCCGGTCGAGTTCGGCATGCGTGCGCTGTCGATGGGCTGGCATGGCAACGTCATTCTGGTGCGCAAGAACGCGCAGATCGTCGACCGGGAAGCGATCCACCTGCCCGCGCTGGAACCGCGCGGCGCGGTGATGGCGGATGTGCGCACGCCGGCGGGCGTGATCCGCGTCGTCGGCATGCATCTGGACCTTTCGGGCCTGTGGCGCCGGAGGCAGGCCGCAGCGATCCTTGCGCATGTCGATGCCTCGCTGCACCGTCACCCGACGATATTGATGGGAGACCTCAACGAGTGGACCGCAGCGGCAGGATGCCTGCGCGACTTCGGCCGCGACCATGCCATGGCGCCGACGGGACCGAGCTTCCATTCGCGACGCCCGGTCGGCCGGCTCGACCGGATCATGGTGTCGCGCGAACTGACCGTCGCCGAGTGCGGCGTCCACACCAGCGCCGCCGCGCGCAAGACGTCCGATCATCTGCCCATCTGGGCGACGCTGGCGCTCGCATGAGCGCGGCGGCCCGACGCTGATGCGCGAAAAGGAGCTGCGCCTCGCGCTCGTCTGCTACGGCGGCATCAGCCTTGCGGTCTACATGCACGGCATCACCAAGGAGGTGTGGCGCGTCGTCCGGGCCAGCCGCGCCAGCCACGACGGGACGCAGCCGGATGCAGGCAGCGAGCGCGTCTACGCCGCACTGATCGAGGAGATCGAGGCAACGGCCGGCATGAAGCTGCGCGTCCTTGCCGATATCGTCGCGGGCGCGTCGGCGGGCGGTATCAACGGCATCTTCCTCGCCCAGGCGATCACCACGGGGCAAAGCCTGGAGCCGCTGACCAACCTGTGGCTGACCTCCGCCGACGTCGAGGCGCTGATCGACCCGCAAGCCGCACCCGCCACGCGCTTTTCGAAGATGTGGGCGCTGCCCATCGCCTGGATGGCGGCGGGACGCAGTGCGGACAAGGTCGCCGCGCTTGACGAGGCGACACGCGAGGAGGTGCGCAGCAAGCTATCGCATTTCGTCCGGTCGCGCTGGTTCGAACCGCCGTTCGGGGGGGCGACGTTTACCGGCATGCTGCTCGACGCGTTCGACGCCATGGCGGCGACGCCGCGCGGCCCCCGTCTGCTTCCCGATGGCCAGCCGCTCGACCTGTTCGTCACCGTTACCGATTTCACCGGCCATCCCGAACGGCTGTCGCTCAATTCGCCGCCGGAGGTGCTGGAAACCGAACACCGCATCGTCATCGGCTTTTCGGATCACGGCGTGCCGGGGGCCGCACTGGCGGCGATCCCCGATCTCGCCTTCGCGGCGCGCGCGACGTCGAGCTTCCCCGGCGCGTTCCCGCCGTTCACCGTCGCCGAGCTCGATGGCGTTCTCGCGGAACGCGGCCTTGCCTGGCCCGAGCGCAACGCCTTCCTGAAGCGCGCCCTGCCCCGCCATTTCGCGGCGCGGCAGGCCGAAAAGGCAGTGCTGATCGACGGATCGGTGCTGGCCAACGCCCCCTTCCGCCCCGCCATCGACGCGTTGAAGGAACGCCCCGCGCGGCGGGAGATAGACCGTCGCTTCGTCTACATAGACCCATCGCCCGGGATCAAGATCCGCCTCGGCTCGGGTGGTGGTGATCCCGGTTTCTTCCAGACCATACTCGGCGCGCTCAGCGACCTGCCGCGTCAGCAGCCGATCCGCGACAACCTCGAGGCCATCGCGGCGCGATCGGCGCGGATCGACCGGATGCGCGGCATCGTCACCGCGTTGCGCCCCGCCGTGGAGGAAGAGATTGGCGCACTGTTCGGCCATACCTTCTTCCTCGACAGCCCGACGGCGGCGCGCCTCGTCGCGTGGCGTCGCCGCGCGCAGACCGCCGCGGCGACCCGCGCGGGCTATGGCTATGCCGCCTACGGCCATCTGAAGCTTGCCGGCGTCATCGATACGATTACCGCGCTGCTCTATCATGTCGGCGGCGAGCCGGGGCAGCACCGATGGCGCCGGTTGAAGGCCGCGATCGAGTCGGCGATCGCGGCGCGCGGCTTCGGCGAGGTCGGCCCGACCTTCACCGGCAAGGAAAGCGCGGCGACGATCGACTTCCTGCGCACCTACGACATCGGCTTCCGCATCCGCCGCCTGCGCCTGATGGCGCGGCGCCTGACCGAGGTCGAGGCGGAGGGCGCGGATGTCGAGCCGATCCGCGACGCCATCTACGATTCGCTCGCGCTCTACCTGCAACGCCAGCGCGCCGACGATCATCCGCATCTGAAGGATCAGGTCCGCAGCCTGCGCGGTGGGGATGCCGTGCCCCTGCTCGATGCATTGGCGGCGGCACTCGACCTTACCCGCCTCGACGCCGAAACCGACGCCCGCCTCGCCAGCGCCCTCAACGCGCTCGACAAGGCGCCGCGCCGCGCGCTGCTGCTCGCCTATCTGGGCTTCCCCTATTACGACACCGCGACGCTGCCGCTGCTGCAGGGCGAGGGGCTCGACGAATTCGACCCGATCAAGGTCGACCGGATCGCCCCCGACGATGCGACCGCGATCCGCAGCGGCGGCGCGGAGGCGACGCTGAAGGGCATCCAGTTCAACAGCTTCGGCGCGTTCTTCAGCCGCGCGTACCGCGAGAACGACTATCTATGGGGCCGCCTGCACGGCGCCGAGCGGATGATCGACATCTGCGTGTCCACCCTGCCCGCGTCGGTGCGCATGCGCGCGGGCCGCGTCGCCGCGATCAAGCGCGCCGCCTTCCACGCGATCCTCGATGAAGAGGAACCGCGGCTCACCGCCATTCCCGCATTGATCGCCAGCCTGCGCCGCGAAATCGGCTAGGGACGCGATCGGGCGGCGGACGACGCCGACGGGCTGGCCATCGCGCGATGCAGCCGCTAGCGTTCGGACCGCCCCTGGGAGTTCCGCATGCAGTTCCTCAAGATCCTGTTCTGGTTCCTGCTCGCCTTCGTCGCGGCGCTGTTCACCTACGGCAACTGGACCAGCATCCAGATCAACCTGTGGGGCGGGTTGATCGCCGACGTGAACCTGCCGCTGCTGCTGCTCGTCACCTTCCTCCTCGGTTTCCTGCCGACCTACCTTTATCTGGGCGCGGTACGCTGGCGACTGCGTCAGCGGCTGACCAACAGCGAGCGGATGCTGGCGGACATGCGCGCGATGCCTCCTTCCGCCGCATCGTCGCTGGCGATCCCGCCGGCGGGCGATGCCGATCGGATCGACGCCGCCGTCGCCGCGGAGGGGCGCCTGCTGTGAGCCCGATCTACGTCGCGATCGACACGCCCGACCTCGCCCGCGCCAAGGCATTGGCGAGCCGGGTCCGCCATCACGTTGGCGGCATCAAGCTCGGCCTCGAATTCTTTTGCGCGCACGGCCAGGCGGGGGTGCGCGAAATGGAGGCGCTCGGCCTGCCCGTTTTCCTCGATCTCAAACTCCACGACATCCCCAATACGGTCGCCAAGGCGGTGATGGCGCTGAGCCCGCTCGCCCCGGCGATCCTGACCGTCCACGCTGCCGGCGGCCGTGCGATGCTCGAGGATGCGAAAGCCGCCGCGCCGCCGCAGACCAAGGTCGTCGCGGTGACAATGCTGACCAGCCTCGACAACGACGACCTCGCCGCGACCGGCGTCGCGGGCAGCCCGCACGACCATGTCCTGCGCCTGGCGGAGCTGGCGCACGCCGCCGGGATCGACGGCATCGTCTGTTCGGGCGCGGAGGTCGCCGCGGCCAAGGCGGCGTGGCCCAAGGGATTCTTCGTCGTGCCCGGCGTCCGACCCGCGGATGGCGTGGTGGGTGACCAGAAGCGGGTGGTCACGCCGCGCGCCGCACTGGATGCGGGCGCGTCGGTGCTGGTGGTCGGCCGTCCGATCACCCAGGCCGAGGACCCGGACGCTGCCGCGCGGGCGATCGGCGCGACCCTATGACCGTTCGACTGTGAGCGCCCGGCGATGAGCGACGCCGCGCCGCGATCGGGTGGCTGCCATTGCGGCGCGATCCGCTTCACGGTGCGCTTGTCGGGCGGTTTCGACGCCGCGCGGCGGTGCGATTGCAGCTATTGCCGGATGCGCGGCGCGGTCGCGCTGACCGCCCGTGTCGGTGACCTCGCCATCCTGTCCGGTGCGGACCGGCTGTCGACCTACCGCTTCAACACCGGTGCGGCGGAACATCATTTCTGCTCCGTTTGCGGCATCTATACGCATCATCGCCGACGTTCGAACGGCGACGAATATGGCGTCAACGCCGCCTGCCTCGACGGCGTCAGCCCGTTCGATTTTCCGGAGATTCCGGTCAACGACGGCGTGCATCATCCATCCGACGGTGGCAGCAACCGGATCGTCGGCGTCCTGCGCTTCGTACCAGCGGCCTGATCGGCGATGGCGTTGATCCGCCCCTTCCTGCCCGCACGCGACTTCGCGCTGTCCCAGGCATTTTACGAAGCGATCGGGTTCACCCGCCTTTACGCCGACGATGGTGTCGCGATCTTCGAATATGACGGCGCGGGCTTTCTGCTCCAGAATTACTATCAGGCCGAATGGGCCGGCAATTCGATGCACCAGCTGTTCGTCACCGACCTCGACGACTGGTGGCGCCGGACAGAGACGCTGGCGCAGCGGTTCGGCGTGCGTGCGCCCCAGGCGCCCGAAATGAAGCCCTGGGGCATTCGCGTCGGCATGCTGGTCGATCCGGCGGGCGTGCTGTGGCACGTCTGCGAAGAACCGGATGCCTGACGGCGGGCCGCTTCCCTCCGCACCCGATCCGGCTATAGCCGGGGCCATGCCGATCCTCACCAAAATCTGCGGCCTGTCGACGCCTGCGACGCTCGATGCGGCGATCGGCGGCGGCGCGAGCCACGTCGGCTTCGTCTTCTTCGCGCCCTCGCCGCGCGACCTGCCGTTCGATCGCGCGGCCGGGCTCGCCACCCGTGTGCCGGATCGCGTGCTGCGGGTCGGTGTGTTCGTCGACCCCGACGACGACCTGCTCGATGGCGCGGTCGGCGCTGGCCGCCTCGGCGCGATCCAGTTGCACAAGACCGCCCCCGACCGCGTCGCCGCGATCCGGACGCGCTTTCGACGCGAGACCTGGGCGGCCGTCGCGGTGAAGACGCGCGCCGATCTAGAGACGGCGCGACGCTTTGTAGGTGCGGCGGATCGCATCCTCTATGACGCCAAGACCCCGGACAGCGCAGCACTGCCCGGCGGGATGGGCGTGCGCTTCGACTGGGACCTGCTCGATGGCTTCGCGCACCCGTTGCCCTGGGCCTTGTCCGGCGGCCTTGATCCCGCCAACGTGGCCGAGGCGATCGGTCGCACGCGCGCGCCGATGGTCGACGTTTCGTCCGGCGTCGAATCCGCGCCGGGGGTCAAGGATGTGGACAAGATCGCCGCCTTCCTTAAAGCGGCGCAGCTATGAACGCTCCGAACAGTTTCCGTACCCAGCCTCCCGCGGGAGCGAACAGCTTCCGTCAGCAACCGGACTCGCGCGGTCATTTCGGCGCCTTCGGTGGACGGTATGTCGCCGAAACGCTGATGCCGCTGATCCTCGACCTCGACCGCGAATATAAGCGGGCGAAGGCCGACCCGGCATTCCGCGCGCAGTTCGACGACCTGCTCGAACATTATGTCGGCCGGCCGAGCCCGCTCTACCACGCCGAACGGCTGACCGACGCGCTGCGCGAGAGCGCGGCGGACGACATGGGGGCGGAGGTCTGGTTCAAGCGCGACGAGCTCAACCACACCGGCGCGCACAAGATCAACAATTGCATCGGCCAGATCCTCCTCGCAATCCGCATGGGCAAGACGCGGATCATCGCGGAAACGGGCGCGGGCCAGCATGGCGTCGCCACTGCCGCCGTCTGCGCGCGTTTCGGCCTGCCCTGCGTCATCTACATGGGCGCCAAGGACGTCGAGCGGCAACAGCCCAACGTGTTCCGCATGAAGCTGCTCGGCGCGGAGGTCCGCCCGGTCACCAGCGGCGCGGCGACGCTGTCGGACGCGATGAACGAAGGCCTGCGCGACTGGGTCGCCAACGTCGACGACACCTTCTACATCATCGGCACCGCGGCGGGTCCGCATCCCTATCCCGAACTCGTCCGCGACTTCCAGAGCGTGATCGGACGCGAGGCGCGCGCGCAGATGCTCAGCCGCACCGGCCGCCTGCCCGACCTGCTCGTCGCGGCGATCGGCGGCGGGTCGAATGCGATCGGCCTGTTCCACCCGTTCCTGGACGACCCCGAGGTCGCGATGCTCGGCGTCGAGGCAGCGGGCCATGGCCTTGGCGGCAGCGAGCATGCCGCCAGCCTCGCCGGTGGTTTCCCGGGGGTGCTCCATGGCAACAAGACCTATCTGCTGCAGGACGAGGACGGCCAGATCGCGGAAGGTCATTCGATCTCCGCCGGGCTCGATTATCCCGGCATCGGTCCGGAACATGCCTGGCTGCGCGATATCGGCCGCGTCGAATATGACAGCGCCACCGATGCCGAGGCGCTCGACGCGTTCCAGCTGCTCTGCCGGACGGAGGGCATCATCCCCGCGCTCGAGCCGAGCCATGCGATCGCCGCGGTCACGCGCCGCGCCCGCACGATGTCCCGCGACGCGCGCATCCTCGTCAACCTGTGCGGCCGCGGCGACAAGGACATCTTCACCGTCGCCAGCGCGCTGGGCGTGGCGATATGAACCGCCTCGCCGCTGCCTTCGCGAAGGATCATCCTGCGCTGGTGACGTTCGTCACCGCGGGCGATCCGACGCCGGGTGCGACGCCTGCGATCCTCGACGCGCTCGTCGCAGGCGGTGCGGACGTGATCGAACTGGGCATGCCCTTCACCGATCCGATGGCCGACGGCCCCGCAATCCAGGCGGCGAACGTGCGCAGCCTCGCGGCGGGTACGCGCACCGCGGACATCCTGCGCATCGCGGCCGATTTCCGTGCGCGCCATCCCGACGTGCCGCTCGTCCTGATGGGCTATGCCAATCCGATGCTGCGCCGCGGGTCGGACTGGTTCGCGAGGGCTGCCGCCGATGCGGGCGTCGACGGCGTCATCTGCGTCGACGTGCCGCCCGAGGAGGACGATGCGCTCGGCCCTGACCTGCGCGCCGCCGGCATCGCGCCGATCCGCCTCGCCACCCCCACCACCGATGCCGCGCGCCTGCCGCAGGTGCTGGATGGCGCGTCGGGCTTCGTCTATTACGTCTCGGTCGCGGGCATTACCGGCCTGCAACAGGCGGCGCAGGCGTCGATCGACGATGCGGTCGCGCGGCTGAAGGCGGCGACCGACCTGCCGATCGCGGTCGGCTTCGGCGTGCGGACCCCGGAACAGGCGTCGGCGATCGCGGCCCGCGCGGACGGGGTCGTCGTCGGCTCCGCGATCGTCGAGATCGTCGCGCAGCACGGTGCAGATGCACCCGCCGCCGTCACCGCCTATATCCAATCGCTCGCGGCCGCCGTTCGCGCCGCCAGAAAGGCTTGAGACCATGAGCTGGATCACCAGCGTCCGTAACGCCCTGTCGCGCGTGACCACGCGCGAAACGTCGGAGGAGAATCTCTGGCACAAGTGCAAGGGCTGCGGCCAGATGATCTTCACCAAGGAGCTGGAAGAGAATCTCTCCGTCTGCCCACGGTGCGACCATCACGAGCGGATCGGACCGAAAGAGCGTTTCCGCCACATCCTCGACGAGGGCAGCTGCAGCGAACTGCCCGCGCCCAAGGTGCCCGAGGATCCGCTCAAGTTCCGCGACTCCAAGCCCTATGCCGCGCGCCTCAAGGCGGCGCGCGCATCGGCGCAGGAGCAGGATGCGCTGATCAACGCGCGCGGCACGATCCATGGCCACCGCGTGGTGATGGGCGTGCAGGACTTCGCCTTCATGGGCGGGTCGATGGGCCTCGCCGTGGGCGAAGCGTTCGTGCGCGGCGTCGAGGCGGCGATCGCGGACAATGCGCCCTACCTCATCTTCACCGCGGCCGGCGGCGCGCGGATGCAGGAGGGTATCCTCAGCCTGATGCAGATGCCGCGCAGCACCGTTGCGATCCAGATGCTGCACGATGCGGGGCTGCCCTATATCGTGGTGCTGACCGACCCGACCACCGGCGGCGTCACCGCCAGCTATGCGATGCTGGGCGACGTCCAGATCGCCGAGCCCAATGCGCTGATCGGCTTCGCGGGCGCGCGCGTCATCGAAAGCACGATCCGCGAGAAATTGCCCGAGGGCTTCCAGCGCGCCGAATATCTGCTCGACCACGGCATGCTCGACATGGTCGTCCATCGCCGCGACCTGCGTGAGCGGCTGGCGACGGTCATCGGTTATCTGACGCCCAGCGCAAGGGCCGCCTGAAGCCAGGATTTCCGCCCGGAAGCACATGGCGATGCCCGATCACGCGACATCCAACGATCCCGCCGTGCAGGCGCAGCTCGACCGTCTGTCGTTGCTTTCACCGGGCGCCGACGTGCTCGGCCTCGACCGGATCGCACGCCTGCTGGCGCGGCTCGGCGATCCGCACCGGGCGATGCCACCGGTCTTCCATGTCGCAGGCACGAACGGCAAGGGATCGACCTGCGCCTTCCTGCGCGCCGCGATCGAGGCGACGGGATGCGATGTCCACGTCTTCTCCAGCCCGCACCTCGTCCACTTCAACGAACGTATCCGCGTCGCCGGCCGGCTGATCGACGACGCGAGCCTCGCCGCCCTGCTCGCCGAGGTACTCGATCATGCCGAGGGCATCGCGCCCAGCTTCTTCGAGGTGACGACGGCCGCCGCCTTCCTCGCCTTCGCGCGGACGCCGGCCGCGGCAACGATCGTGGAGGTCGGCCTCGGCGGGCGGCTCGATGCGACGAACGTCGTCGATCGCCCCGCGGTCACCGGCATCGCCGCGCTCGGCCTCGACCACCAGGCGTTCCTGGGCGACCGGCTGACGGACATCGCCACCGAAAAGGCGGGCATTGCCAAATCGGGCGTGCCGATAATCACGATGAACTATCCGCGTGCGGCGCGGGACCGCGTCGCGGCGGTCGCAGAGGCGGCCGGCGCGCCAGTGTTCGCGCGCAACCGGCAATGGTGGAGCGAGAGCGGACGCACGACGATGCGCTATCGCGACGCGGGCTTCGCGCTGTCCGCCCCCCGGCCAAGGCTGGTCGGACCGCATCAATCACACAATTTCGCGCTGGCGATCGCCATGCTGCGCCATCAAGCCGCGGTGCATGTGCCCGAAGCCGCGATGCGCGCCGCCGCGCAATGGGCGCAATGGCCCGCCCGCATGCAGCGGATGGGCAAAGGACCGCTGCGCGACCGCCTGTCGCCGGGAAGCGAGTTGTGGCTCGACGGCGCGCACAATCCGTCGGCGGCGCAGCCCGTCGCGCGCGCCTTGCGCAGCCTGGCAAAGGGGCGACCCGTCGTTCTCGTCGTCGGGATGCTCGCCAACAAGGATGCCGAGGGCGTGCTGCGGCTGCTCGCACCCACCCTGTCGCGGGCGATCGCAGTGCCCGTGGAAGGCCACGACAGCCACGCGCCCGCGCAGCTGGCTTCGCTCGCCGAGGATTTCGGCGTTGCCGCGTCGGTTGCGCCGGACCTGGCGTCGGCGCTCGAGCTGGTCGCGGGCGATGCGGTGGTACTGATCGCCGGGTCGCTGTACCTCGCCGGCGAAGCGCTCCATCTGAACGACGAAGCACCGGACTGACAATAAAATCTGCGATTGACTTGCAATAGCGCATGTTCGAATTTGCGACTCGTTCTCAGGAGTCGCTGACGATGACCGCTGCCGCCACCACGCTCACCCCGCTTCCCTATGCGATCCCCGTCTGTCCCAATGCACGGATCGCGCTGTTCGCGGTGCGGCGCATGGGCGCGCACGGGCTCGCCGACGCGCGTGCCGCGCATATCCTGTTCACCAGCTTCGGCGAAGGATTCCGCCGGCCGTTGATGCTGTTGCGCGCGTTGATGGCGGATCTGGCGGCGACGGCGGGCGAGACGATCGCGATCGCGCCCTGCTGCTGCGCGCGGATGACCGCGGCGGAACGCGCGCTCATCACCGTTCTCGCGCGGGTCGAGACGCTGCCCGACAGCGCGCGTTATCTGCTTGGCGACCTGCTCGCCGTCCGCCGTGTCGACGGCGCGCTCGCCAGCGCCGCGGCGGTCGCCGCGAGCTTCGCGGACGAAGGCCGGCCGATCTGCGCCTAGCGCACATCCCCCTCGCCCGCGGTGCCCGCGCTGCCGATCGATCGATCGACCAGTCCCGACCGGCTCATCCACCAGAACAAGGCGACGCCAGGCAATGCAGCGAGCGTAGTGAGCAGGTAGAAATTGACATATCCCATCGCCTCGATCAGCGCCCCCGCCGTCGTCCCCGTGACGATCCGGCCGAGAATGCTCGCCGCCGCGGAGATCAGCGCGAATTGCGCCGCGGTGAAGCGCAGGTCGCACAGCGCAGAGAAATAGGCGATCACCACCACGCCGCCGAAGCCGCTGGCGATATTCTCAAACCCGATCGCGCCCGCCATGCCGAGGTTCGAATGTCCCGCCGCCGCGAGCCCCGCGAAGCTGAGGTTGGACACCGCCATCAGCACCAGCGCGAGCAGCACGGACCGCTTCATCCCCATCCGTGCGTAGAGGATGCCGCCGATGAATATCCCGACCAGATAGGCGAGGAAGCCGATGAACACGTCGTAAAAGGCGATCTCGTCGCCGGTGAACTTCAGATCGGCGAACAGCAGGCGAAACGTCAGGTTGGCGAGCGTGTCGCCGACCTTGTGGATCAGGATGAAGGCGAGGACGAGGATCGCGCCCGGCCGCGCGAAGAATTGCACGAACGGCCCCCAGACCGCGCGCACCGCCTCGCCCAGCCCGCGCTTTTCCTGCGGTTCGCGATGCCGCGGCGGCTCGCCGAGCCACAGGCCGGTGACCATCGCGGGCAGCGCCAGCGCAGCACATGCCATGTAAGCGGCGGACCAGCCCATCCGGTCCGCGACGACGAGCGCGATCGCGCCGGCGCCCGCCGATCCGATCCGCCAGCCATATTGGCTCATCCCCGATCCGACGCCGAGTTGCCGCGGTTCGAGAATTTCGATGCGATAGGCGTCGATGACGATGTCGAATGTCGCACCCGCTGCACCGACCAGGATCGCGGCGAGCGCCGCCGCCGCGATATCCGCCTTGGGGTCGACCAGCGCGAGATGGACGACCGCCGCGATCACCAGCATGCCCGCGACGATCAGCCAGGACACCCGCTGCCCCAGCCGGCCGAGCACCGGCAGGCGCACGCCATCGACGATCCACGCCCACAGGAATTTCAGATTGTAGACTAGGAAGGCGAGGCTGAACGCGGTCACCGTCTTCTTGTCGATGCCGTCCTGCGCCAGCCGCGTCGTCAGCGTCGCGCCGATCATCGCATAGGGAAAGCCGGACGATATGCCGAGCAGGAAGGCGGCGATCGGCGCGCGCTCCGCATAGGGCCTGACGCCGTCCCACCACGTCCGCTGCCGCGTATCGTCCATATCCGCGCATCCCGCCCCGAAACCGAAGCAGCGACATAGTGCGGAGCGGCATGCGAAGTCCATGCGCCGCCGTGGCCGGGCGGCGCAATGCGTGGTCAGGACGTCGCCTGTGCCGCCGCGAACAGGCGAAGGCCGCTTGGCATCTTGCGAACCCGTCTGCCCGACAGATGCGCGTCGAGCACATCGAGCGCGCCGAGCAGATCACGCTGCGCATAGGGTTTGGGAAGACAACCGGCGGCGAAATCGATCGCTTCCACCGGGCAATTGCCGGTGACGAACAGCACGGGCACACCCGCCTCGCGCGCCGCCCGCGCAACGTCGATCCCCGATCCGTCCGCGAGGCTGACGTCGACCAGCACCAGGTCTAGCGCGGTGCCCAACCGGATGACGCTCGACGCATCCGCGACGCGATCGACCGTCGCGACGATCGTGTAGCCGGCATCGGTCAGGAAATGTTCCGTGTCGAACGCGACGAGGGGCTCGTCCTCGACGACCAACAGCTTGACGATCCTGCGCTTTTTCTTCCCGAACAGCATCACCCGCTCCCCTCGGGCAGATTGTTACGCCCGCGCGACATAACGCGCACGTTCCGCTTCGGTCGCAAATATTTTCGCAACCTTTTGATCCTGCGGCTATGGACGGCGAATGGCCCCCAATTCCGTAAAAGACGCCGCCGCCAAGGGCGATCGTATCGCCAAGCTCCTCGCCCGCGCAGGCATCGCATCACGGCGCGAAGTCGAACGCATGATCGCGGAAGGGCGCGTTGCGCTGGATGGCGCAGTGGTGGACACGCCGGCGACGATCCTGTCGTCGCTGCGCGGCGTGACGGTCGACGGCAATCCCGTCGCCGCGCCGGAGCCGACGCGCCTGTTTTTGTTTCACAAGCCGACCGGCCTGCTCGTCACCGAACGCGATCCGAAGGGACGCGCGACGATCTACGACCGCCTGCCGCGCGACCTGCCACGGCTGGTGCCTGTCGGCCGGCTCGACCTCAACACCGAAGGCCTGCTGCTGCTGACCACGGACGGCGGCTTCAAGCGGCAGCTGGAGCTGCCCTCGACCGGGGTCGAGCGCACCTATCGCGTCCGCGCCTATGGCAACGTCACACAGGCGCAGCTGGAGGATCTGGCGGACGGGATCGAGATCGAGGGGATCCGCTACGGCTCGATCGACGCCAACATCGAACGTCGCACCGGCGCGAACGTGTGGATCGAGATGACGCTGACCGAGGGCAAGAACCGCGAGGTGCGCCGGGTGCTCGAACATCTGGGGCTGCAGGTCGGCCGCCTGATCCGCACGCGCTACGGGCCGTTCCTGCTCGGCGACCTGCCGACCGGCGAGATCGGCGAAGTGAAGCAGCATGAGCTCGTCGCCTTCCGCCGCACGCTGAAGGGCGGCGCGCCCGAAGAAATCGCCACGGACGCCCCGCGCCCCGGCTTCCGCACCGCGCCCACCGTCGATCGCACGGCCCGCGCCCGCAGTCGCACCGGCAGCGCCGAGCCGCAGCGCCCGGCGCGCGCCGCCAGGGTCGAGCGGACGGGCGGCGACCATCCCCGGGTCGTTCGCCCGCTACGCCCCGGCGACAGCCCGGACCGAACGCCGCGCGGCCTTCGCGCGGGCGAGGCGCCACGCCCCGCGCGCACGCCGCGCACCGATCGCGCGGATGGCGATCGTTCGCGCGCCGTCCGCCCCCAGCGCGCGAACGGCGCCGGCGAGCGCACGCAACGAAACACGGATGCGCCGCGCGGCGATCGCGCGGAGCGGACATCCGCCGATTCGGGCCGTACCGCCCCGCGCGGCCAACGGCGCGATGGCGATGCGGCACGTCCGCCCCGCAACGCGCACCCGTCCGACGCTGCACGCCCGGAGCGCTCGCCCCGCCCGGCATCCGACAGCAGCCGCAGCCCACGATCTGGCGGCGGCGCGCGTGCTCCGCGCCCGGGCAGCGGCGGCGGCAGCGGGCCCGGCCGTCCCGGCCGCGGCGGCGGTCGTCCGCCGCGCGGAGGCCGCGCATGAGGGTCATCGCCGGTCAATGGCGCGGCCGCCCGCTGGTCGCGCCCAAAGGCGACGCCACCCGCCCGACCGCCGATCGCACGCGCGAGGCGTTGTTCTCGATGCTCGCCAGCCGCTTCGGCAGCTTCGAAGGGCTTGGCGTGGCGGACCTGTTCGCCGGATCGGGCGCATTGGGGATCGAGGCGCTGTCGCGCGGGGCGGCGTCGTGCCTGTTCGTGGAGCAGGATCGCGCGGCGCTCGACGCGCTCAAGGCCAACCTCGCCAAGCTGGGCGCGCGCGGCGACGTGCGCGCGACCTCGGTGATGGCGCTCGGCCCCGCGCCCGCGCCGCTCGACCTGATGATGATGGACCCGCCCTACGGCACGGGCGCAGGGTCGGTGGCGCTCGACAAATTGGCGCGACTCGGCTGGATCGGGCCGGCGACGTGGGTCAGCATCGAAACCGCGCGCGATGAGGAGATCGCCGCTGCGGGCTTCACGCTCGATGCGACGCGCGTCCACGGCAAGGCGCGGCTGACGCTGCTCCGCCGCGACGCCTAGCGCGCGGTGCGCTGCACCAGCAGCAGGCCGAGGAGGCTGACGATACCCGCCGCGACCAGATACAGACCGATCCACCACAGGCCGCGCGCCGCCAGCGCCTGCGCCGCGATCGGGGCGAGCGCGCCGCCGATGATGCCGCCAAGATTGAACGTCATCGACACGCCCGTGTAGCGGACGCCGGCGGGAAACAGCGCAGGCAGCCAGCCGCCGAGCGGGCCGTAGGCAAAGCCCATCACGAACAGCGCGAAGGCGAGCCACGCGAACACCATCGCCAGCGATCCCGCGCCGAGCATCGGCCCCATCGACAGGCCCGCCGCGATGCACCCGGCAAAGCCGATCGCCAGCATGCGCCGCGCGCCGGCGCGATCCGCGAGCACGCTGGCGACGATCACGCCGGCCGCCAAGAACAGGATCGCGACCAGCTCGGCGCCGAGCAGCGCTTCGCGCCCGTAACCCAGCGTCGTGGTACCGTAGCTGAGCGTGAACGCGGTCGCGAGGTAGAAGAGCGCGAAGCAGGCGACCACGCCGCCCGTGCCCGCGATCAGCGCGCGGCCGTGGCCCGCGATCAGCGTGGCGATCGGCACCTTCGGCAGATCGTCCGCCTTCGCCGCCGCGACGAAGGCCGGCGTCTCGGTCAGTTTCAACCGCACCCACAGGCCCAGCATCACCAGCACCGCGCTGACCAGAAACGGCAAGCGCCAGCCCCAGGCGCGGAACTGTGCGTCGTCGAGGACCAGGCCGAGCAACAGGAACAGGCCGTTCGCCATGATGAAGCCGACCGGTGCGCCGAGCGGCGGGAACATGCCCCAGGTGTTGCGCCGCTGCGGCGGCGCGTTCTCGACCGCGAGGAGCGCCGCGCCGCCCCATTCGCCGCCAAGGCCGAGCCCCTGGCCCACCCGCATCACGCATAGGAGCAGCGGCGCGACCCAGCCGATCTGCGCATAGGTCGGCAGGAAGGCGATGGCGACGGTCGATCCTCCCATCAGCATCAGGCTGGCGACCAAAGTCGACTTGCGCCCGACGCGGTCACCGAAATGGCCGAACACCACCGCACCCACCGGCCGCGCGAAAAACGCGACGGCGAAACTCGCGAAGCTCAGCATCTGGCGCGCGGACGCGCTTTCGCCCGGGAAGAACAACGCCGGAAACACCAGGGCGGCGGCGGTCGCATAGATATAGAAATCGTAGAATTCGACCGCGGTGCCGACGAGGCTGGCGGTCAGGATGCGGCGGGCCGAGGGCGGTTGCATCGCCAGACCCTACCCGCGCCGGGCCGGCGGCGGAAGCCGTGGGAAAATCGTGCGCCGCCCCAGCGCATGACATTTCAACGCAACAAAGCGGGGCTAGAGCCAATGTCGTCGCGGCCCTTCTCCCCCTGTGGGCGCGACGTCCGGCCGCCTCCCCTGTCGGCCGGTCCTCCCTGAACTACGGGGCAGTCCATTGCGGGCTGCCCCGACTTTTCTCCGAACATATCGCCGACGCACCGGGCGGTTGCGAGAAACGGGACCGGCGGTCTGCCGATCCCGTTCCCCTCGGCTACCGGTGAATGTGGTCAGCGCGCGCTGGCGAGCGTCACCGGCCGGCGTTCCGCGCGGGCGGCCAGCGCGGTCACCGCGCTCTGGCGCATTTCGGCGATGCAGCGGTCGGCATCGGCGCGATCGGCCAGATCGCCGCTGCGCAGCGCGCACGCCGCCCGCGCGGCGCGCAGCACGCGCGCATCGAGGATCGCACGATCCTTTGGAGTGCCGAGGTCGAGCCCCCGGCTCGACACGTGGGCGGAAACCGTCTCGCGATCGCTTGCGGCGATGGCGGTGCCGCTGGCGGCACACAGAATGAGCGCCGCGGTCGCGGCTGTAATGAAGCGCTGCATGATGGACTCCTGCGTAAATCCTGCCACACCGGCCGCGCTGCATCGCCGTCCACCTCTCGCTTCGGGTGGATCGAACGGGCACACGGCCGTCGACGGGCCGCTGTTAGGGGCGAGGCGTGTCGGCACGGCGTCGGCCCGGCGTCGGAGTCGCGACGCACCGGCGTCTTTTATGTTGCAGCGCAGCAGATGCCCGGACTTGCCCCCCGGCCCCTCGTTCCCTACCTGTTCGCCGGTGACCGACACCGCCGACGCCTTGCAGGACCCGCCCTATCTCAAGGGCCTCAATCCGCCCCAGCGTGAGGCGGTGCTGACCACGGAAGGCCCGGTGCTGATGCTCGCCGGCGCCGGCACGGGCAAGACCGCCGCGCTGACGGCGCGGCTTGCGCATTTGTTGTGGACGCGCAAGGCATGGCCGTCCGAAATCCTTGCGGTCACCTTCACCAACAAGGCGGCGCGCGAGATGCGCGAACGCGTCGGCCGGCTGGTCGGCGAGGCGGTGGAGGGCATGCCGTGGCTCGGCACCTTCCACGCGATCGGCGCGAAGATGCTGCGCCGCCACGCCGAACTCGTCGGGCTGCAGAGCAATTTCACCATCCTCGACACCGACGACCAATTGCGGCTGCTGAAGCAGTTGATCGTCGCCGCCGACCTCGACGAGAAGCGTTTTCCCGCGCGCAGTCTCGCCGGGCTGATCGACGACTGGAAGAACAAGGGCCTCGTGCCCGCCGACATCGACGCGGGCGAGAGCGAACGCTACGCCAACGGTCGCGGCGGCGAGCTGTATGCACAATATCAGGAGCGGCTGAAGGCGCTCAACGCCTGCGATTTCGGCGACCTGTTGCTTCATATGCTCACCATCCTGAAGACGCATGCCGACGTGCTGCGCCTGTACCAGGAGCGGTTCCGCTACATCATGGTCGACGAATATCAGGACACCAATGTCGTCCAGTATCTCTGGCTGCGGCTGCTCGCGCAGGCGCGCAAGAACATCGCCTGCGTCGGCGACGACGACCAGTCGATCTATTCCTGGCGCGGCGCACAGGTGGAGAACATCCTGCGCTTCGAGCGCGACTTTCCGGGCGCGGCGGTGATCAAGCTGGAGCAGAATTACCGCTCCACCCCGCATATCCTCGGTGCCGCATCCGGCGTCATCGCACACAATGGCGGACGGCTGGGCAAGACGCTGTGGACCGAACTCGACGTCGGCGAGAAGGTCCGTGTCGTCGGCGTCTGGGATGGCCCCGAGGAAGCGCGACGCGTCGGCGACGAGATCGAGGCGGCGCGGCGCAGTGGCACCAGCCTCGACCGGATCGCGATCCTCGTCCGCGCGCAGCACCAGACGCGCGAGTTCGAGGACCGGTTCATCGCGATCGGCCTGCCCTATCGCATCGTCGGCGGTTATCGCTTCTACGAGCGCGCCGAAATCCGCGACGCGCTCGCCTACCTCCGCATCGTCAATCAGCCGGCGGACGATTTGGCGTTCGAACGCATCGTCAACGTGCCCAAGCGTGGGCTGGGCGATAAGGCGCTGGCGAAGATCCACCAGCTCGCCCGGATCGAGGGCCTGCCGCTGACGATCGCGTCGGCGCGCATCCTCGACACCGACGAACTGACCCCGCAGGCGCGCCGCGCGCTCGGCAACCTCGTCGGCGACATCGCGCGCTGGCGCGATATGGCGCGCGAGCTGCCGCATGCCGAACTCGCGCGCCAATTGCTCGACGAGAGCGGCTATACGGCGATGTGGCAGGCGGAAAAGTCGGTCGAGGCGGCGGGGCGGCTGGAGAATCTGTCCGAACTCGTCCGCGCGATGGAGGATTACGAGACGCTCGGCGCGTTCCTCGAACACGTCAGCCTCGTCATGGACAATGAAGGCGGTGCGCAGGACCCGCAGGTGACGATCATGACGATCCACGCCGCCAAGGGTCTGGAATTCGACACGGTCTTCCTGCCCGGCTGGGAGGAAGGGCTGTTTCCCTCGCAACGCTCGCTCGACGAGGGCGGCACCAAGAGCCTGGAGGAGGAGCGCCGGCTCGCCTATGTCGCGATCACCCGCGCACGGCGGCTGGCGGTGATCCTGCATGCCGCGAACCGGCGCATCTATGGCCAGTGGACGTCGAGCATCCCCAGCCGCTTCGTCGGCGAACTGCCGCCGGAGCATGTCGACAGCGAGACGACGATGGCGGGCGGCGAGAGCCTGTGGCGCGCCAATTGGTCCGAACGTGCCGACCCGTTCGCCGACGTCGCGCGCGGCACCGGCCGCGGCCCGGGCTGGCAGCGTGCCGCCGGTGCAGGATCGAGCTTCACGACGCAACCGACGCGCATCGTCGAAAGCCGCGCCAGCGCGGTCAGCCTGGGCAGCAAGGGGCGCAGCGACCTGTCGCCCGGCCTGCGCGTCTTCCATCAGAAGTTCGGATATGGCGCGATCGCCGAAATCGAGGGCAACAAGCTCGAGATCGATTTCGAGAGCGCAGGCCGCAAGCGCGTCCTCGACAGTTTCGTCACCGTCGCCTGACCGCGCTCCTGATAGGACCGTTCAGGAACCGATCAGGCGCGCACTGCGTACTTCCGCAGAGGCCCGGCATCGCTCGGGATGATGAGGAGGATGTACAGATGATCGCTCGCCTGATCGCCGCTGCCGCTGCGGCAGCCACCCTTGCCGCCGCGGCGCCCGTCGCGGCGCAGAGCGCGGCGGACGACGCCCGCTGGAGCGCGGCACAGGCGCGCTTCGATACGGAGCTTGCCCGATATCGCGCGGAATTCGACCGCTATCGCGCGTCGCGCGGCGGCAGCTACGGCGGCGGCTATGGCGCAGCGCCGACCGGTCCCGGCGGGTATCGCCAGGCGCCGGTTCCGGGTGCGTATGACCAGGGCTATGCCGCGGACGACGACCGGTACGAAAACGGCTACGACCCGGCCCGCTATTACCGCGCCGGCAGCAATTATCGCGAGCGCGTGCTGAGCCCGGACGAACGCGTCTACGCGGGCAATGACGGGCGGTATTATTGCCGCCGCAGCGACGGGACGACGGGCCTGATCGTCGGCGGCGCGGCCGGCGGTATCCTCGGCAATCTGATCGATGGCGGCCACAGCCGCATTGTCGGCACTTTGCTCGGCGGCGCTGCGGGCGCGCTGGCGGGCAAGTCGATTGACCAAAACCAGTCGGAAATCCGCTGCCGCTGATCCGCCAGGATAGGCGTCGCGCGTCAGGCGTCGGGCGGGTTCAGGCCCGCTCGACCGCCAGCAAGGTGACGCCCGCATATTTTTCCTGCGCGGGGTCGTAGAGCGGGTTCGGAAAAAACGGGCGATCCTGCACGATCGTCGGGTCACCCAGCCCGTCCAGCTTGAATGCCCCCATCTTTTCCTCGCGCGGCGGCTTGCCGTCGCGGTCCAGGGTGATCGCATCGACATAGACCTCGCCATGCCGGGTGTAGAGGATATGCGGCGCCATAGTGACGACGCCCTTGTTGTAGGTGGCGGTGACGACGCGCAGACGCACGATCGCCTCGAACAGGGTTGGCAAGGGGCCGGAAGGTGCGCCGTCGCTGGGCTGAGTCATTGTCGTGGTTATAATCGATCGCGCTGCGGTGCAGCAAGAACGCTTTTCGCAACCCTGCGTTCGCGCCGTGCAATCAGACTTCGGAGAGGACCATGGCCGACACTGCGACGAAGAGCGACCCTGCGCTGTGGGAACGGGTCAAGGACGAGATCACTGCGGGCGCAAGGGGCGGTCGCAAAGGCCAATGGTCGGCGCGCAAGGCGCAGCTCGCCGTCGCCGAATACAAGAAACGCGGTGGCGGTTACGAGGGCCGGACGGACCCGCACAACGCGCTGCACGCATGGACCGAGGAAGACTGGGGCACTAGGTCTGGCAAGGCGAGCGGCAAGACATACGAGCGCTATCTGCCCAACAAGGCGCGCGCCGCGCTAAGCGACGACGATTATGCCCGCACGACGGCGAAGAAGCGCGCCGACACGAAGAAGGGGCGGCAATTCTCGGCGCAACCCGACGACGTCGCAGCCAAGACCGCGCCCTATCGCGACCATCGCAGCAAGGCCGACCTCTATGCCGAGGCGAAGAAACGCGACATCCAGGGCCGCTCGACGATGACCAAGGCCGAATTGGCGAATGCGCTGGCCGGCGATTGAGCGCCGGCCTAGCGCGACGACGCCCAGGCCGAAGAACGGGCGTGGTCTCGCCTATTTCGCTGCGGTGCGCGCCCCGTTCGCCGGGCCGAGCAATTTCTGCGCGAAATAGGTCATCTGCAACGCCTGCAGCCGCGCGCCCTGTTCGATGTCCGCGTCACCCGAATGGCCGCCCGCCGTATCCTCGTAGAACAGATACGGCAGGCCATATTCCTTCAACCGCGCCGCGAACTTGCGCGCATGTTGCGGGCCGACGCGGTCGTCCTTGGTCGTGGTCCAGATATAGGGTTCGGGATAGGCGACGCCCTTGCGGATATTCTGATAAGGCGAAATCGTGCGCAGGAACGCCTTCTGCTCGGGCACGTCGACCGAGCCATATTCGTCGACCCACGACTTGCCCGCCTCGATCTTCTCGTACCGCATCATGTCGAGCAGCGGCACCTGGATGGTCACCGCCTTCCAAAGGTCGGGATGCTGGTTGAACTCGACACCCATCAGCAGGCCGCCGTTCGATCCGCCATAGATGCCCAGCTTCTGCGGGCTGGTCAGTTTCCGCGCGAACAGGTCCTTCGCGACGCTGGCGAAATCGTCGTAGATGATCTGGCGCTTCGTCATCCGGCCGGCGTCATGCCACGCCGGGCCGAACTCGCCACCGCCGCGGATATTGGCAAGGACGTAGGAACCGCCCTTTTCCAGCCACAGCTTGCCGGTGATCGCCGAATAGCCGGGCAGCATCGGCAGTTCGAACCCGCCATAAGCGGTCATGATCGTCGGCGTCGTCCCGTCGAGCGGCACGCCCTTCCGGTGCACGATGAAATAGGGGACCTTGGTGCCGTCGGTCGACGTCGCCTCATGCTGCTCGACGACAACGTTCGCGGCATCGAACTTGGCGGGGAGCGTCTTGACGGGCGCGCCGACGGAGGCGGTCGCCGCATCGAGCGGCAGCAGGGTCGTCGGCGTCAGGAAGCCGGTGACAGTCACGTAACCGCGATCGTCCTTGGTGTCCGCGCTGGCGACGCCGAGCGAGACGTTGTCGGGCAGCGCGACCGGCGTCGCGGTCCAGCCGCCCGTACCCGGCGTGTAGACCGCCATCCGCCCGCGGACGTTGTCGTTGTAGACTAGCACCAGCCGGTCCTTCGTCGCGACGACCTGGTCCACCGACTGGCGGGGGTTCGGCGCGAAGATCACGGTCGGGCTGAGCGTGCCGCCCTTCTGCACCTCGGCGAGCGGAACGGAGGCGATCGCGCCGGCCGGCACCTTGCCCCAGGGATCGCTAGTCTGGAAGACGACTTGCCCATCGACCATGTCCGACGGCGAGGTGCGCGCCGGAATGTCGAGCTTGCGGACGCCCGCGGGCGTCCACACGAACGTCTCGCCGCCGAAGAAGGTCGTACGCCGCTCGATCGTGACGAGGCGATTGCCCTGCCCGTCCTGCATCATGCCGGCATAGGTCCCGAGCTGGTCGGTCGGCTGGCCGCGGAACACCTCCGTCGCGGCGTCGAGCGGCTTGCCGCGCTTCACCATCTTGACGACGAACGGATAGCTGGACGCCGTCATCGTGCCCGCGCCCCAGTCGCGGCTGACGAGCAACGTGTCCTTGTCGATCCAGGTCGCGCCCTGCTTCGACTTTGGCAAGACGAATCCGCCCGGCACGAACGCGCCCGCCGCCAGGTCGAACTCGCGATAGCTGATCGCGTCCTCGCCGCCTTCGGACAGCGCGACGAGGCACAGGCGCTCTTCGGGCTGGAGGCAGTTCGCGCCCTTCCACACCCATTTCTTGCCCTCCGCCTTCGACAGCGCATCGAGGTCGAGCACCGTCGTCCACTTCGGCGCGGGGGCGGCGTAATCGGCAGGCGTCGTCCACCGCCAGATGCCCTGCGGATGATCGGCGTCGCGCCAGAAATTGTAGATGCGCCCGTACGTCTGGCTCGGCATCGGAATGCGATCCTTCGCCGACGCGATGGCGAGCGCGTCCCTGTAGAAACCCTGATAGCGCGAGTCGTTCTGCAGCCGCGGCAACGTGCGGGCATTCTCGGCCTCGACCCAGGCGAGCGGTTTCGCGCCATCCTTGTCCTCGAGCCAAAGATAGGGGTCGTTGGCGTCCGTCATCGGCGCGGTCTGCGCGAATGCCGGCGCGGCGGCAAGCAGGCTCGTCGTCGCGAGCAGGATATGGGCGGCGGACGACATTCCGAATCGCATGTGACGTTATCTCCCCGATGATGGATAGTCTTGCCGGGTCGCGCTCGCGAGCGCAATGCGCCACGCCTATGACCGACGGCCTGTCCCTGCCCCGCCGCTATTTCGCCATCGCCGCCATTTCCGCCGGCACCGCGCTCACCATCATCGACGGCGGCATCGCCACCGTCGCGCTGCCGACGATCGCGCGCGACCTGGGCGTCGCGAACAGCGCGGTGGTCGCGGTGGTGACGGTGTACCAGCTGATCCTGGCGATGATGATCCTGCCGTTTTCCGGCCTCGGCGACCGGTTCGGGCTGAAGCGCACCTATCAGTTCGGGCAGATCGTGTTCACCGTCGCGACGATGCTGTGCTTTTTCGCCAAGAGCCTGCCGTTCCTGCTCGTCGTGCGCGCGGCGCAGGCGCTGGGCGCCGCCGCCGCGCTCAGCGTCTCGGCCGCGCTGATCCGCTCCATCTACCCGGCCAGGCAGCTCGGGCGGGGGCTCGGCATCAACTCCGTCGTGGTGTCGAGTTCGGCCGCGCTCGCGCCGACGCTCGGCGGTCTCGTCCTGTCGGTAGCGCCATGGCCGTGGGTGTTCGCCAGCGCGGTACCCTTCGCGCTCGCCAGCCTCGCGCTCGGCCGCGCCCTGCCCGCGCCGCAGCCGCGCGACGAACCCTTCGACGTGCTGGGCGGGGTGATGTGCGCAAGCATGATCGGCCTGGTGATCGGCGGCGCGGAAAGCGGCGTCCACGGCGACAGCCCCGTCGTATCCGCGGCGATCGTCATGGTAGGCATCGGCATCGGCGCGATCTTCATCCGCCGCGAACGGGGTGAGGCGAAGCCGATCCTGCCGATCGACCTGCTGGCAAAGCCGGTGATCGCGCTGTCCGCAATCGGCGGCTATGCGGCCTTTACCGCGTCGATGACGCTGTTGCTTTCCACGCCTTTCCGTCTCCAGCACGGTTTCGGGATGAGCGCGGCGGAGGTCGGCGCGGCGATCGCGCCCTGGCCGCTCACCAACATGATCGTCGCCCCCCTGGCCGGCTGGTTGTCGGACCGGGTGCCGGCGGGCATCCTCGGCGGGATCGGCATGGCGGTGTCGATCGTCGCGCTGGTGCTGATCGCCTTTCTGCCCGCCGATCCGGGCTATTTCGATATCGCCTGGCGGATGGCGCTGTGCGGGTCGGGCTTCGGCATGTTCCTGCCGCCCAATTCGCGGCTCGTCATCGGCTCTGCCCCGCGCGACCGCTCCGCGGCGGCCGGCGGCCTGATCGGCACGGTGCGCCTCGTCGGCCAGACGACGGGCGCGACCCTGGTCGCCGCGCTGCTCGCGCTCGGCATCGGTGCCGGCCGCACCCCGCCCCTCGTTGCAGCGGGCCTCGCGCTCGTCGCCGGGCTGTGCAGCCTAACCCGCCTGCGCCCCTCGATCCGCAATCCCCAGTCGGCAGAGGCGGAGGACGGTCAGCCCGCAACCCACGTCGCGCGCTGACCGTCCCTCACGCCGCTGCTCAGAACACCGCCTTGGCGGTCGGTTCGCCCATCATCGCCTGGCGGACGAGCGGGATCGGCGGGCCGCCATAGCTCAGGAACTGGTCGTGGAACGCCTTCCACGCCTTGCGGCCACCGCGCGTCGCGGTCCAGTCGGCGCGCAGCTTGCGGATCATCAATTTGCCCATCGTGTAGTTGAGATAGGCGGGATCATACGTGCCGCGCGCCGCCTGCTGGCGCGAATTGCCCTCGTCCTGATAGCATTGCTCGCGGAACATCTTCAGGCTCTGCTCCTGCGTCATCCCGCGCGCATGCAGACCGATCGCCGACAGGAAGCGGCAATCGCGCAGCAGCGCGTTGCTGATCTGGCCGACGTGCGTCTCCGGATCGCCGTTGTTGAGCCCGGCCTCCCACATCATCTCCTCGGCATAATGCGCCCAGCCTTCCGCAAAGGCATAGCCGACGAACAGCCGCCCGAAGAGTGAGGGCGAGCGGTTGGCATGGAGGAACTGGACGAAATGCCCCGGCATCACCTCGTGCACCGAGGTGAAGAGCAGATCGTCCCTGCCCGGCACGAAGGCATCCTGCGTCTTCTTGTCCCACGAGGGATCGGGCGGCGAAATGTAATAGACCGATGGAATGCCCTTATCGAACGGCCCCGGTGGATCGATATAAGCGCTGTTCTGGCGATTATAGGGCGGGCTCTCCTCGACCTTCGCTTCCTCGGTTCCGGGAATAGTGACGAGGTCGTTCTTGATGACGAAGGCGCGCAGCGTCGGGATCTGGCGCCGCGCCTCGGCGACCGGGCCGTCGGCCGCCTTGTTCTCACCCATCTTGTCGATGCATTGCGGGATCGTCTGGCCCGGCGCGAATTGCGCACAGGCGGCGGCGAGCGCCTGCTGGTTGCGCTTTAGGTCCGCACGGCCCGCAGCCTCCAGCGTCGCGAGCGGCGTGTCGACGCCCTCGGTCGCCGCGATCATCCGCTGGAACCGGTCTGCGCCGAGCGCGAAATTGCCGGTCGCGCTGCCCTTCTGGCTCGACACCCAGCCGCCCAGGTCGCGCATCGCCTTGCTGGCATTGGCCGCGGCGATGTCGAGTTGTTGTTGCAGCGCGGCATCCTTGACGTCGGCAAAGGCTTTCTTCGCATCGCCCACGTAATAATCGGCAAATCCGTTGAAGCCCGCCGCGCCATAATTGACGAAGGATGCCGGCATCGGCGTCTTGAGGTTGGCGCGGATGTTCGCCGTCGCATCGGGCACGCGCTGCAGGAACGCGATCAGCGCCTTCATCCGTGTCGGCGCGTCCGCATAGGGGCGCGCGATATAGACGTTGGGATCAAGCCCGCCGCCGACGTAATAGGCCGGGTTGATGTGCGGCTGGTCGGCATCCTCCAGCCAGAACAATTTGCCCTTCGCGACCTGGACCAGATAGTCGCGTTCGAACCGATCCTGCGGCGTCAGGTCGGCGTCGGCGAAGCCCTTCGCCCGGTCGATCGCCTGGTGCAGGAACGCCGCCTGCCGCTTCAGCCCCGCATTGCTCCAGTCGGGCAGCTGGCCGTCGAAATCGTGCCGCCCCTGATAGACGGCGTTGGCGGGATCGAGCCGGAACCACCCTTCGATGAAGCCATCGCGGAATTTCGCCCAGTCGCCCTTGCTCGCAGGCGCGGCAGCAGCCGGCGTCGCGGCCGCCGTGTTGTTCGCCGCGTCCGACACCTTCACCTGGCATCCCGCGGTCGCCATCGCGATCACCGCCAGCGATGCCGCCATCATCACACGCATACGCTCTCCCGATTCGTCTTCGATGCGGATGCTGGCACCGATGGTACGGTTGCGCCAGCCCGGGCGATGGGAACGGCGCGCAGCCGGCATCCGTTCGGACGGCGGGCCAAGTCATGGAGAACGAACGATGCCTTACGTCAAGACGCGCGACGGCACGGACATTTATGTCAAGGATTGGGGCCAGGGTCGCCCCGTCGTGCTGCTGCATGGCTGGCCGCTGTCCGCCGACAGCTGGGACCCGCAGATGATGGCGCTGGCGGACGCGGGCTTTCGCGCCATCGCCTACGACCGGCGCGGGTTCGGGCGTTCGGGCCAGCCGTGGAGCGGTTATGATTATGACACGCTGACCGACGATCTTGCCGACGTGCTGGAGGCGACCGGCGCGGGCGAGGATGCGACGCTCGTCGGCTTTTCGATGGGTGGCGGCGAGGTCGCGCGCTACATGAGCCGGCACGACGGCAAGGGCGTGATCGCCGCCGGGCTGATCGCCTCGATCGTCCCGTACATGCTGAAGACGGAGGACAATCCCCACGGCGTGCCGCAGGACGCGCTCGACCAGATCGGCGCGGGCATCCGCAAGGATCGCGCCGCGTTCTTCCGCGACACCTTCTTCAAGCAATTCTTCGGCGTGGGCTACATCACCTCGCCGGTCAGCGACGCCTTGCTCGACTGGGCGACCGCGACCGCGATGATGGCGGGGTTGAAATCGACGCTCGCCTGCGCTGAATCGTTCGGCCACACCGACTTCCGTGGCGATCTCGCCGCCTTCCGCGTGCCGACGCTGATCGTCCACGGCACGTCGGACCAGACGGTGCCGATCGACCCGTCGGGACGCGCCGCGGCGGTCGGCATCGCGGCCAGCCAACTTGTGGAATATGACGGCGCGCCGCACGGCCTGTTCGCGACGGAAGGCGAGCGGCTGACCCGCGACCTTCTGACGTTCCTCGGCCGTTGAACGCGACCCGCGCGGAGCGGCTGGCGCCGCGCGGGTCCCATGATTAAGCAAGGCCGCGGGCGCCGCCCGGTGCCCGCGGTTCTTTGGCGGGGATGCGTGTGACCGATCCAGAAATCTATCCGATCAGCGGCGATTGGACCAACGCCAGCCTCGACTCCAAGACCTACGCGGACCTCTACGAGGCGGCGGCGAGCGATCCCGGCGGCTTTTGGCTCGACCAGGCGACCAAGCGGATCGCGTGGACGAAGGCGCCGACGATCGCAGGCGACTGGTCGTTCGCCCAGGCCGATTTCCACATCAAATGGTTCGCCGACGGGCGGCTGAACGTCGCGGCGAACTGCATCGACCGTCACCTTTCCGATCATGGCGATACGGTCGCGATCATCTGGGAACCCGATGTGCCGACCGAAGAGGCGCGGCACATCACCTATCGCGAGCTTCATGCAGAGGTGTGCCGCTTCGCCAACGTGCTGAAGGGCCAGGGCGTCGGCAAGGGCGACCGCGTCACGCTGTACATGCCGATGATCCCGGAGGCCGCCTATGCCGCGCTCGCCTGCGCGCGGATCGGCGCGATCCATTCGGTGGTGTTCGGCGGCTTTTCCGCGGATGCGCTCGCGGGCAGGATCGAGGATTGCGGATCGCGCATCGTCGTCACCGCCGACGAGGGGCGGCGCGGCGGCAAGCGGATCAAGCTGAAGGCCTGCGTCGACGAGGCGGCACCCCGCGCGCCCAGCCTGGAAAAGGTCATCGTCGTCAAGGCGACCGGCGCCGACGTCGCGATGGGACCGCGCGACGTCTGGTATCACGAAGCCGCGGCAGATGTCGGCACCGACTGCCCCGCCGAGGAGATGGCGGCCGAAGACCCTCTGTTCATCCTCTACACCAGCGGATCGACCGGCAAGCCCAAGGGCGTGATGCACACGTCGGGCGGCTATCTGCTGTGGGCGAGCCTGACGCATCAATGGGCGTTCGATTACAAGCCCGGCCAGATCTTCTGGTGCGCCGCCGATATCGGCTGGGTAACGGGGCACACGTATATCCTCTACGGCCCGCTCGCGAACCGCGCGACGACGGTGATGTTCGAAGGCCTGCCGACCTGGCCCGACGCCAGCCGCATCTGGCAGGTGGTCGACCGGCACAAGGTCCATACGCTGTTCACCGCCCCCACGGCGCTGCGCGCGTTGATGAAGGAGGGCGACGACTTCGTCCGGCGGACCGATCGCAGCTCGCTGAAGGTGCTGGGATCGGTCGGCGAGCCGATCAATCCGGAGGCGTGGCGCTGGTATCACGACGTCGTCGGCGAGGGCCGCGCGCCGATCGTCGATGCCTGGTGGCAGACAGAGACGGGCGGGATCATGATCGCGCCGATCCCCGGTGCGGTGCCGATGAAGCCGGGTTCCGCGGCCAAGCCGCTTCCCGGCGTGACGCTTCAACTCGTCGACGACGAGGGCAGCCCGCTGGTCGGCGCGGCGCAGGGCAACCTCTGCATCACCGAAAGCTGGCCCGGACAGATGCGCGGCGTCTGGGGTGACGCGGAACGCTTCTTCCAGACCTATTTCACCACCTACAAGGGCAAGTATTTCACCGGCGACGGCTGCCGCCGCGACGCGGACGGTTATTACTGGATCACCGGCCGCGTCGATGACGTCATCAACGTGTCCGGCCATCGCATGGGCACCGCCGAAGTCGAAAGCGCGCTGGTTCTGCACGAAGCGGTGGCGGAGGCTGCGGTCGTCGGCATGCCGCATGACGTCAAGGGCCAGGGCATCTACGCCTATGTCACGCTGAACAGCGGGCAGGCGCCCTCCGACGAGCTCCGCAGCGCGCTGGTGCAGTGGGTGCGCCGCGAAATCGGGCCGATCGCGACGCCCGACAAGCTGCAGTTCGCGCCGGCGCTGCCCAAGACGCGGTCGGGCAAGATCATGCGCCGCATCCTGCGCAAGATCGCGGAGGGCGACACGTCGAGCCTCGGCGACACGTCGACGCTCGCCGATCCGGCTGTGGTCGACGATCTGGTGGCCAACCGGGTCGGTTGATCCACGGGCCGCACGGGGCCGTGACTGCCGCATGGTGGTCGCGGCCTCTCAAGGTCCGTGTCGGCCATATCATTAGCCCTTTTCAACTCGTCAGAACCCTGCTATGAACCTATCTGGTACAGCGCCACGCTACGGCTCTTTCGTATCGGACGCAGCTTGGCCGACCCGGCGGGACGGCCATCGCAAAGGGTGAAAGACCGCGACTTTCGCGACCTTTCATCGGGCCGGGAGGCATGCGCCTTGCGAACGTCAAGCTGGGGCGGACCTCGACGCTACCGCCGGGGCGACGAAGCAGCAGTTCGCCCACATGAACGCTTGACCAAGGCCTGCGCATCGCCTCTGTGAACCAGAAAGCGTGGAGAGGGTGATGACGATCGCGAAACGACTTGCCTGGATCGTCGTGGCGCTTGTCGGAGCCGTGGCGCTCGGCATCGTCGCGCTGTCCCGCGGCGAGCATGTCAACGCATTGTGGATCGTCGTCGCCGCGCTGTGCGTCTATCTGATCGCCTATCGCTTCTACGCCAAATATCTCGCGAAGGTCGTGGTCGGGATCGATCCGGCGCGGCCGACGCCAGCAATGCGCCGACCCGACGGTCTCGATTTCGTCCCGACCGACCGGCGCGTGCTGTTCGGCCACCATTTCGCCGCGATCGCGGGCGCGGGGCCGCTCGTCGGGCCGGTGCTCGCCGCGCAGATGGGGTATCTTCCCGGCATGCTGTGGATCCTTGCCGGTGTCGTGCTGGCGGGCGCGGTGCAGGATTTCATGGTCCTGTTCATATCGATGCGCCGCGACGGCCGATCGCTGGGCGAGCTGATCCGCATGGAGATGGGCGCGATCCCCGGCACCGTCGCGCTGGTCGGCGCCTTCGCGATCATGGTCATCATCCTTGCGGTGCTCGCGCTGATCGTCGTGCGCGCGCTCGCCAACAGCCCATGGGGCCTGTTCACCGTCGCCGCGACCATTCCGCTTGCCGTCCTCATGGGCGTCTACACGCGCTGGGTGCGGCCGGGCAGGATCGGCGAAGTCTCGCTGCTCGGGCTTGTCGGGCTGATCCTCGCGATCGTTTACGGCCGCGACGTCGCGGCGTCGGCCACCCTCGCGCCGCTGTTCACCTACACCCCCGTACAGCTTTGCTGGATCCTCGTCGGCTATGGCGCGGTCGCATCGGTGCTGCCCGTCTGGCTGCTGCTCGCGCCGCGCGATTATCTGTCAACCTTCCTCAAGATCGGCGCGATCGCCGCGCTGGCGATCGGCATCGTCGTGGTGATGCCGGACATGCGCATGCCCGCGATCACGCGCTTCGTCGACGGCAGCGGCCCCGTCTGGTCGGGGTCGCTCTTCCCCTTCTTGTTCATCACCATCGCGTGCGGCGCGGTATCGGGATTCCACGCGCTGATCGCCAGCGGCACCACGCCCAAGCTGATCGCGAGCGAGGGCGACGCGCGCTTCATCGGCTATGGCGCGATGCTGATGGAAAGCTTCGTCGCGATCATGGCGCTGATCGGTGCGTCGATCATCGATCCGGGCGTCTATTTCGCGATGAACAGTCCGGCCGCGGTCGTCGGCACGGACGCCGCGAGCGCCGCTGCCGCGGTCAGCGCGATGGGCTTCCCGATCGAGCCTGCGACGATCGCCGGAACCGCGCGCGACGTGGGTGAGACGACGATCATCAGCCGCGCCGGCGGCGCGCCGACGCTCGCAGTCGGCATGGCCCACATCTTCAGCCGCGTGATCGGCGGGCAGGCGATGATGGCCTTCTGGTACCATTTCGCCATCCTGTTCGAGGCGCTGTTCATCCTGACCGCGGTCGACGCCGGCACGCGTGCGGGCCGCTTCATGCTGCAGGACCTGATCGGCCTTGCAGTGCCATCGTTCCGCAATGCGACCTCGTTCGTGCCCGGGCTGATCGGGACGGCATTGTGCGTCGCGGCCTGGGGGTTCTTCCTCTACCAGGGGGTCACCGATCCGCTGGGCGGCGTGAACACCTTGTGGCCGCTGTTCGGCATCTCCAACCAGATGCTCGCCGCGGTCGCGCTGACCCTCGCGACGGTGGTGCTGTTCCGCATGAAGCGCGATCGCTTCGCCTGGGTGACGATCCTGCCTGCGGCATGGCTTGTGCTGTGCACCTCCACCGCCAGCCTGATGAAACTGTTCTCCGCCGATCCGCGTGTCGGCTTCCTCGCGCATGCGGGCAAGTTCGGCGACGCCGCGGTGCGCGGCGAGGTGCTGGCCCCTGCGAAGTCGCTCGCGGAGATGCGACGGATCGTTTTCAACGACCGTATCGATGCCGCGCTGTGCGCGCTGTTCCTGGCGGTCGTCGTGACGATCGTCGTCTATGGCTTGCGGACCTGCCTCGCCGCACGCCGGATACCGCGACCGACCGTTACCGAAGTGCCCGCCGCGATGCGCGCGGTCGCCTGACATGCGCGCGTCACCGGAAGTGCGGCGGCTGGTCACGCTGATCGTCGACGCAGCCCGTGCGATGGTCGGCGTGCCCTCTTATCAGGCTTATGTCGCGCACATGCACGCCGCTCACCCGGGTGTGCCGGTGATGGACGAGACCGCATTCTTCCGCGACCGCCAGCAGGCGCGCTACGGCGGTCGCGGTGGCGGCAAATGCTGCTAGACGCTCAGCCGAAGGTCAGCAGCGCCGCGCAGCATAAGGCCAGCGCGGTCCCGCTCATCCAGCACAGCGACCGGAAACTGCACGCGCACACCTGTGGATCAATCCACTCCATGGCACCCTCTCCTCCCGTTCGTTGACGGCAAGGCGGCCAGGATATCACGTCCGGCAGGCGAAAAAAGACAGCGCTCCCGCCCCATCTCTCACGGGACGGAATCCCCCGGCCGCGGCTTGAAGCCCTCCGGTCGCGCGGCTACAGCAATCCATGATGGCCAGCGTCAAACCCCTGAGCGGCGCAGCACCGGGCGACGTCGAAGCCTCGGTCCCGCAACGTTACCTCGGGCTGCTCGCCGATTCCGCAGAACGGTTGCTTGCCGCCGCCGATCCGGCGGAGATGGTCGACGAAATCTTCGCGCTGATCCGGCGTGAACTGCGGCTCGACGTCTTCACCAACTATCGCTTCGATGGCGAGCGCCTCCGGCTTGAGGCGCATGGCGGTCTCGGCGACGAAGAGGCCGCCGCCATCGCCTCGCTCGAACTGGGAGAGGCGATCTGCGGCACCGTGGCGCAACAGCGGTGCATGCATCACGCGGTATCGATCCGCACCTCCGCCGACCCGGTGTACGCCTTCACCAAGCGACTCGGCCTTGATACCTATGCCTGTACGCCGCTGCTCCACGGCGACCGCCTGCTCGGGACGCTGAGCTTCGGGCGACGCTGGACCAACCGCTTTACCACCGACGAACTGCGTTTCCTGCGCACGCTGTGCCATTATGTCGCGCTCGCCAAATACCGGCTGCACGCCGAGGCGGCGCTGCGTGACGGCATGGAGATGCGCGAACGATTGGTGGCCGAGCTCAAGCACCGCGTCCGCAACGCGCTGCAGGTCGCGGTCGGCCTGGTTGGCGCCGAGGTCGGCGAGATGCCCGTTGCCGCGCAAGCCCCCCTATACCGTGCGATCGAACGGCTTCAGATACTCGCGCTCGCGCATCGGCCGCTCTACGGCAGCGAACTGCCGGGCGCGATCGACGTCGGCCGGTTGATCGCCGCGCTGATCCGCGATGGCGCGATCCCCGTCACCGCAGGCAAGATCGCCGCCGCCCCGCCGGTGCGGATCGAGACTGCCGCGGCGCTGGCCTTGCTGCTCCATGCGCTGACCCTTCCGCTGTCGCCCGGCGAGCCGGTGACGCTGCACCTCGCGATGGACGCGCGTCGGATGACGATCGCGCTCAACGGCCTGTGCCATCCGGACGAGCCGTCGCGGATGGTGCGCGGATTGCTGCATCAGCTGCGCGGTACGCTCGCGCCCGGAACGGGGGGCACGGTACTGACGTTGCCCGTCCCGCACGATGACTGACGCGTCACCCGGCCTCAACCTGCTGCTCGTCGAGGACGAAGCGCTCGTCGCGATGCTGGTCGAGGACGCGCTGACGCTGCACGGCCATACCGTCGTCGGCATCGCGGACACGCTCGACATGGCGCTGGACATCGCCGCGCGGGAGCGGCCCGACCTGGCGTTGTGCGACGTCCAGCTGGCGCTGGGCGACGACGGTGTCGCCGTGGCCCGCGCCCTTGCCGAGCGCGGCATCCCCAGCCTGTTTCTCAGTGGTACCTGCCCCGATGCGGGTGCGCATGCGCTGATCGTCGGCTGCATTGCCAAGCCGTTCTACAACGCAGGGCTCGGCGATGCCGTTAACGCCGCCTATGCGATCAGCCGCGGCGAGGCGCCGGCGCACCTGCCGCCGATGCTGACGCTTTACTGATCCGTTCAGGCCTGGCCGTTCATCGCCGGGCGGCTGGTGTCTTCGCCCTCGCCATGCGCGTGGACCCGGGCCAGCGCCTCCGCCTCGATCTTCGTCAGTTCGGACAAGGTCGTGTCGAGCGCCTGGCGCTGCTGTTCCAGTTCGTCGATCCGCTCGCGACATCGCCCCGCCAGCGCGCGCATCTGCTCCAGGTGCTGCGGATCGGCATCGTACAGGTCGAGGAATTCCTCGATGTCCTTCAGCGTGAACCCCAGCCGCTTGCCGCGCAGGATCAATTGCATCCGCGCGATCTCGCGCCGGCGATATACGCGCGTCGTGCCGATCCGGCACGGTTCGATCAGGCCGCGATCCTCGTAAAAGCGCAAGGTGCGCGGCGTGATGCCCAAGCGTTCCGCGACCTGCTGAATCCCCTGCAGCTCCCCGCCATCCTCCATCGTCCTCTCCACCCTCGCGTCCCTGTCACACTGCCTTGCGCCGTTCTTCTTCGACCAGCTCTTTCTTGGAAAGCTTGCCGATCAGCGTCTTGGGCAGAGTGTCGCGTATCTCGACCGCGCGGGGAAGCTCGATCTTGCTCACCTTGTCGCGTAGGAAGTCGCGCAGTTCGTCGCCGGTCACCGCGCCGGGCTCGGACAGTGTGACGAAGGCCTTCGGACTTTGCCCGCGATACTGGTCGGGCACACCGATCACCACGGCTTCCGCGACCGCGGGATGCTCGTACAACGCTTCCTCGATAACCCGTGGATAGACGTTGTAGCCCCCGCACAGGATCATGTCCTTGATCCGGTCGACGATGAACAGATAGCCGTCGTCGTCAAGGTAGCCGACGTCACCGGTGCGCAGCGCGCCGTCGGCGAAGGCCCCTTCCGTCTCGTGCGGCTTGTGCCAGTAACCGCTCATCACCTGCGGGCCGCGCGCGCAGATCTCCCCCTTTTCGCCCTTGGGCATGATGCGCGACGGGTCTTCGCGGTCGCGAATTTCGATCGTCGTGCCGGGGAACGGCAGACCTGCCGAACCTTCCTTGTTGACGCCCTCGAACGGATTGCAGGTGATGATCGGCGAGGCTTCGGACAGACCGTATCCCTCGACCAGTTTCGCGCCGGTGCGCTGTTCGAACAGATGACGCACCTCGATCGGCAATGGCGCCCCGCCCGAAATGCAAACCTTGATCGACGACAGGTCGGGGACATCGGCATCGGGCAGATTGGCGAGCGCGTTGTAGATCGTCGGCACGGCGGGGAAATAGGTCGGCCGCGTCCGCTTCACCGCACCGAGCAGCTGCTTCATCTCGAACCGCGGCAACAGGATCATTTCCGCGCCCACCAATGTCGAGAAGGTCAGCACGTTGGTCAACGCAAAGACGTGGAACAGCGGCAGCACGCCCATCACCCGGTCCTGGTCCGGGGTTTCCCCGCCGACGTGGACGAGCATCGCGTCGGTATTGGCGACGATGTTGGCGTGGCTGAGCATCGCTGCCTTGGGCAGGCCGGTGGTGCCGCCGGTATATTGCAGTACGGCGACCTCGTGCGGGTCGACCGCAACCGGCGCTGGCGCCGCGCCCTTCGCCATCAGATCGGCGTAATAAAGGTGCATCGCGTCACGCGGCGCGCGGCCGATCTCCTTGCGCTTGACGATCTTGTACGCGAACTTTTTGATCGTCGGCAGCGCATCGGCGATCGGGCAGCTGACGACGTGGCGGATCCCGGTCTCGCGCGACACCTTCAGCACCCGCGCCTGGATTTCGGCGAGGTCGCAGGTGACGATGATCTCTGCGCCCGAATCATGGATCAGATGCGCGAGCTCGCGCTCGACGTACAGCGGGTTGACGTTGACGACGATGCCCCCGGCCTTGAGCGTCGCGTAGAACAACACCGGATAATAGGGCGTGTTGGGCAGGCACAGAGCGACGCGCGTACCCTTGACGACGCCCAGCGCCTGCAGCCCGGCCGCGGCGCGGTCCACCGCCTTGGCCAACGCGCCCCAGCTCGTCGTGCCGCCCAGGAAATCGACCGCGACGCGATCCGGAAAACGCCGTGCCGACGCGTCAAGCATCGCACCCAGCAGACGCGGTCGTTCGGCCAGCGGCACGCCCCGCTTGATCGCCAGCGGCTGGTCCGCAGTCCGCTCTCCGGCGTCGCTCGGCATCCCGGTCATGTCCATCCTCTCAAACCTTCGGCCGCTCCGACCCTGCTTGTCGCCGCAGCTCACTTGACGTATTGGGAAGGTATCGCACCTATACGGTATTTCGCAAGTAACGTTATTTTTCACGGTCGACGCAGCGCAAACGCTGCCTTCTGAGAGGATATCATGACCAACGTCGTCATCGCCGGCTATGCCCGTTCGCCGTTCCACCTCGCCGGCAAGGGCGCACTTGCCCGTGTCCGCCCTGACGATCTCGCGGCACAGACGATTCGCGGGCTGATCGAGAAAACCGGCATCGACGCATCGGCGATCGAGGATATCATCCTCGGCTGTGCCTTTCCCGAGGGCGAACAGGGCCTCAACGTCGCGCGCATGATCGGCCTGCTCGTCGACCTGCCGCTGTCGGTCGGCGGTATGACGGTGAATCGCTTCTGCGGCTCGTCGATGAGCGCGATCCACATCGCGGTCGGCCAGATCCAGATCGGTGCGGGCGAGGCGTTCATCTGCGCCGGCCTCGAATCGATGAGCCGCGTGCCGATGGGCGGTTACAACCCGCTGCCCAACCCGACGCTCGCGAAGAAGAACGCCGGCGCCTATATGGGGATGGGCGACACGGCGGAGAACGTCGCACAGAAGTATCAGATCACCCGCGCCGAACAGGATGCGTTCGCGGTGAAGAGCCAGCAGAAGGCCGCCGCCGCGCGCGCGGATGGTCGGCTGACCGACGAGATCGTGCCGATCCAGACCAAGGCGGGCGCGGTCGCCGAAGACGGCACGATCCGCCCCGACACGACTCAAGAGGCGCTTGCCGGGCTGAAGCCCGCGTTCAGCCAGGACGGCTCGGTCACGGCCGGCACCTCTTCGCCGCTCACCGACGGCGCATCGGCGGTGCTCGTCACGTCGGAGGAATTCGCGCAAAAGCATGGCCTGAAGATCCTGGCCCGCATCAAATCGGTCGGCATCTCGGGCTGCGAGCCCGAAACGATGGGCCTCGGCCCGATCGGCGCGTCGAAGAAGGCGCTGGAGCGCGCGGGACTTTCCGTCGCGGACCTCGACGTGGTCGAAATCAACGAAGCCTTCGCCAGCCAGGCGATCGCCTGCATCCGCGACCTCGGCCTGAAGGACGAGACGATCAACAAGGACGGCGGCGCGATCGCGATCGGCCATCCGCTCGGCGCGACCGGCGCGCGTATCGTCGGCAAGGCGGCGGCGTTGCTGGAGCGCGAGGGCGGCAAATACGCGCTCGCGACGCAGTGCATCGGCGGCGGCCAGGGCATCGCCACGGTGCTGGAGCGCGCATAACATGGCGGACCAGATCAAAAAGGTGTGCGTGATCGGTGCGGGCGTGATGGGCGCCGGCATCGCCGCGCAGGTCGCCAACGCCGGTATCCCCGTGCTGCTCCTCGACATCGTGCTCAAGGAAGGCACGGATCGCGACGCCGTCGCCAAGGGCGCGGTCGCCAAGATGCTCAAGACGGAGCCTGCGCCCTTCATGTCGAAGGCGGCGGCGAAGCTGGTCGAGACGGGCAATATCGACGACCATCTGTCCCGCGTCGCCGAATGCGACTGGATCATCGAGGCGATCGTCGAGCGGCTCGACATCAAGCAGGCGCTCTACGCGAAGCTGGAGGCGCTGAAGCGCCCCGGCACGCCGATCAGCTCGAACACGTCGACCATTCCGCTTGGGGCTCTGGTCGACGGGCGATCGGACCAGTTCAAGGCCGACTTCCTCATCACCCACTTCTTCAATCCGCCGCGCTACATGCGGCTGATCGAGATCGTGCGCGGTGCGCATACGGACGCCGCGGTGGCCGAAAAGGTCGAGGACTTCGTCGACCGCTTCATGGGCAAGCGCATCGTCCGCGCGAAGGACACGCCGGGCTTCATCGCCAACCGCATCGGCACCTATTGGCTGGCCGTCGCGATCAACGCGGCGATGGACCAGGGGCTGACGATCGAGGAGGCCGATCAGATCGGCGGCCGTCCGATGGGCGTGCCGAAGACCGGCATCTTCGGCCTCGTCGACCTCGTCGGGGTCGACCTAATGCCGCTTCTGTCGAAGAGCCTGTCGTCGACCCTGCCTGCCGGCGACCCCTATTTCGACACGGTGCGGCCGATGCCGCTGGTCGACAGGATGATCGCGGAAGGATTCACCGGCCGCAAGGGCAAGGGCGGCTTCTATCGCTTCGACAAAACGACCAAGACCAAGTTCGCGCTCGATCTGTCGACCGGCGAATACCGGCAGCAGACGAAGCCCGAAAAGCTGCCCTCCGTGGCGGAAAAGGACCTCGGCGCGCTGCTCGCTTTGCCGGGCAAGACGGGCACCTACGCCTGGACGATCCTGGGCAGCGTGCTGTCCTATGCCGCGATGCTGGTCGGCGAGGCTGCCGACGATATCGTCGCGATCGATGATGCGATGAAGCTCGGCTACAATTGGAAGTTCGGGCCGTTCGAGCTGATCGACCGGATCGGTGCCGCAACGCTCGCCGCACGGCTCCGCGCGGAGGGGCGCCACGTCCCCGCCATCCTCGACACCGCCGGCGACAAGCCCTTCTACCGGATCGAGAACGGCACGCGCCAGTATCTGGGCAGCGACCGCGCCTATCACGACGTCGTGCGTGGCGAGGGCGTCCTGTTGCTCGAGGATGTCAAGCTGCGCTCCGAGCCGCTGCTCAAGAACGGGTCGGCCGCGTTGTGGGACGTCGGCGACGGCGTCGCCGCGCTCGAGTTCACCACCAAGATGAACGCGCTCGACGAACAGATCATGCAGCTGATCCAGAAGGCGATCCCGCTGGTGAAGGCGCAGTTCAAGGCGCTGGTGATCTATAACGAAGGGTCGAACTTCTCGGCCGGCGCGAACCTCGGCCTCGCCATGTTCGCGGTCAACATCGCCGCCTGGGGCGAGGTCGAGAAACTGATAGCAGCCGGACAGGCGGCGCTTAAGGCGCTGAAATACGCCCCCTTCCCCGTCGTCGCCGCGCCCGCCGGAATGGCGCTGGGCGGCGGCTGCGAGGTCGTGCTGCACGCCGATGCGGTGCAGGCGCATGCCGAAAGCTACATTGGCCTCGTCGAATGCGGCGTCGGCCTGCTGCCCGGCTGGGGCGGCAACGGCGAGTTGCTCGACCGGATGGCAAAGGCGCCGATGATGCCCAAGGGGCCGATGCCCGCCGTCGCCAAGGCGTTCGAGACGATCTCGACCGCGCAGGTGTCCAAATCCGCCGCGCTGGCGAAGGAGATGATGTTCCTGCGCCCGACCGATGGCATCACGATGAACCGCGACCGATTGCTGGCGGATGCCAAGGCGAAGGCGCTCGCGCTGGTCGACGGCTATGTCGCCCCCGAAAAGCCGACCTTCCGCCTTCCCGGCGAAAGCGGCCGCACCGGCGTCGCCGGGGTCGTCGACGGCTTCCGCAAGAAGGGCATGGCGACGCCGTACGACGCGGTCGTCTCGGATCGCCTCGCCACCGTCCTCACTGGCGGCGAGGCCGATCTGGTCGACACGGTGACCGAGGACCAGTTGCTCAAGCTGGAGCGGCAGGCGTTCATGGCCAGCGTCAGGGACCCGCGCACGCAGGCCCGCGTCGAGCATATGCTCGAAACCGGCAAGCCGCTGCGGAATTGATCGAACCATGACCGTCATGCCGGACTTGTTCCGGCATCCACGTCTTCGTGGACGCCACGCACATGTGGTGCGCGGACGAGTGGACCCCGGAACACGTCCGGGGTGACGGGAGGAAGAGGACTAAGACCCATGCAAGTCTACACCGCCCCCATACGCGACATGCGCTTCGTGCTGCACGAGCTGTTCGCCGACGACCAGTTTGCCAATCTGCCCGCCCACGCGGACTTCACCCCCGACCTGCTCGACGCGGTGCTGGAGGAAGGCGCGCGGATGGCGCAGGAGGTGCTGTTGCCGCTCAATGCCAGCGGCGACCTGGAAGGCTGCCGGCTTGAAAACGGCGTCGTGCGCACGCCGACCGGGTTCAAGGCCGCCTATGACCAGTTTCGCGCGGGCGGCTGGGCAGCGCTCGCCTCCGCGCCCGAATGGGGCGGACAGGGCCTGCCGGAGAGCCTCAACAAGCTGGTCGAGGAGATGATCTGCTCGGCGAACCTGTCGTTCAGCCTCTATCCCGGGCTGACGCACGGCGCGACCACCGCAATCGAGGGCCACGCCTCCGAAGACCTGAAGCAGGCCTATCTGCCCAAGATGGTCAGCGGCGAATGGTCGGGGACGATGTGCCTCACCGAATCGCATTGCGGCACCGATCTTGGCCTGCTGCGTACCAAGGCGGTGCCGCAGGGCGACGGCAGCTACAAGGTTTCCGGCGCGAAGATCTTCATCTCGTCGGGCGACCACGACCTGACCGAGAACGTCATCCACCTCGTGCTCGCGCGGCTGCCCGATGCGCCCGCGGGGGTGCGCGGGATCAGCCTGTTCCTTGTGCCCAAGTACTTGCCGGATACGGCAGGCGCGCCCGCGACGCCCAACGGCGTGACCGTCGCCGGGCTCGAGCACAAGATGGGCCTCAAAGCCTCGGCGACCTGCCAGATGGTGTTCGAGGATTCGACCGGCTGGATCGTCGGCGAGCCCGGCAAGGGCCTGCCTGCGATGTTCACGATGATGAACACCGAACGCGTCTCCGTCGGCATCCAGGGGCTGGGTATCAACGAGATCGCCTATCAGTCCGCCGTCGCTTACGCCAGGGACCGGTTGCAGGGCCGCGCGCTCGGCGGCCCGGCGCGCCCCGACCTCGCCGCCGACCCGATCATCGTCCACCCCGACGTGCGCCGCAGCCTGATGACGATGCGCGCCTATGCGGAAGGGTGCCGGATGCTCGGCCAGTGGGCCGCCCGGGCGCTCGACGCGGAAAAGCACGCCGCCGATCCAGAGGTGAAGCAGCGCGCCGCCGATTTCGTCGCGCTGGTGACGCCGGTGGTGAAGGCGCTGTTCACCGATCTCGCCTTCGATGCCGCCAATCACGGCGTGCAGGTGCATGGCGGCCACGGCTACATCCGCGAAACGGGTGTCGAGCAGTTCGTCCGCGATGCGCGCATCTGCCAGATCTACGAGGGGACGAACGGCGTGCAGGCGCTCGACCTCGTCGGTCGCAAGATGCCCGCCCATATGGGCCGTCAGATGCGGCCTTTCTTCCACGCAGTCAGCAATCTGTGCGAAGCCATGGCCGCCGCGCCCGACAAGGCACTGGCAGGCATGACCGCAGGCTTGCAGCAGGCGTTCGGCGCGCTGCAGCTGTCGACCGCGACGATCGCGCAAAAGGGGATGAAGGACCCCGAGGAAGCCGGCGCCGCGGCAACCGATTATCTGCGCCTCATGGGCCTCGTCGGCATGGGCTATTGCTTCCTGAAGGCAGCGAAGATCGCCACCGATCGTCTCGCAGAGGGCAGCGGCGACGCCGGCTTCTACCGCGCGAAGCTCGCCACGGCAGGGTTCTTCTTCGATCGCATCCTGCCGCAGGCGACCGCCGCATTTCTTGCGATCAAGACGGGCAAACGCTCGACGATGGCGCTGGAACTCGACGCGTTCTGAACGTTTGAAGCTTGACAGCAAGGCTGACAGGATTAGGCGGGCCGATGACTGCCGTATACGGCAGCCGGCTCGCCGATAGGATCGCGGCGTGACGCGCGCGATAGTAGCGAGACCCGCGACCGCAAAGATGCGGCGCGATGACCATGGCACCTGCCCCGCCGCCTGCGACTGTTAGCGGGCGGCACGTTCGGAGAGGAGAATCCCCGCATGTCCCTGCTTCTCGTCGGCGCGTTGCTCGCCGCCGCCCCTGCGCCAGCACCGGCCCCCGCCGCCGATTCCGCGATCGGCATGTGGAAGACCGAAACCCGCGGCGGCATCGTCGAGATCCAGCGCTGTGGCGCTTCGATCTGCGGCCGCATCGTCACGTCCGAACTGCTCCGCACGCAGCCCGGGCTGAAGGACGAGAAAAACCCAGACGCCAACCTGCGCAACCGCCCGCTGAAAGGCTTGCTGATCCTCAGCGGCTTCAAGGCGGATGGCGATGCGTGGAGCGGCGGCACGATCTACAAGGCCGACGACGGCAAGACCTACAAGGCGACCGTCACGCCGATCGACGCCAATACGCTGAAGGTGCGCGGCTGCATCTTCGTGCCGCTCTGCAAGACGCAGACCTGGACGCGCGTTCGCTAACCAAAAATTCCCCGCTTATCAGTCAGTAAAAGGGTTCCACCATGACCATGCGTACCAAGATCGCCCTGACGGCCACCGCGTTGCTCGCCTCCGCGGGCTGGAGCGTTGCTGCCCACGCGCAGGCCTTCTATCTACAGGAACAGTCCGCGCGCGGCGCCGGCCGTGCCTTCTCGGGCGAGGGTGCCGACACCGGCGCGCAGTCGCTGTGGTGGAACCCCGCGGCCATCGGCGGCCTCGACCATGTCGATGCCGCGATCGCCGCGGCCGTGATCCTGCCCAAGGGCAAGGTCAACAACAACGGCACGCTGATCTGCCGCCCCGGCCAGGCCTGCGCGCCCGTCGGTGGCGACCAGGTTTCGCGCGACCCGATCAACAACGGCGTGCTGCCGTCGGGCGCGATCGCGGTGCCGTTCGGCGACAAGGTCGCGGTCGGCCTAGCCGTCACGTCGCCGTACAGCTTCACGACCGATTACGCGCCGACGAGCTGGAGCCGCTATAGCGCGCTGCGTACCAAGCTGCAGACGATCGATATCCAGCCCAGCCTCGCGATCGCGCCGACCGACTGGCTGCGCGTCGGCGGTGCGGTGAACGTCGAGCACGTCTACGCCAGCCTCGGCAACGCGCTGCCCAACGTCTCGCCGCTTCAGGCCGATGGACGCCAGAAGCTGGAAGGCGATGGCTGGGACCTCGGCTGGAGCGCAGGCGTCCAGATGCACAACAGCTGGGCGACGGTCGGTATCAGCTACAAGTCGCGTATCAAGCACACGCTGACCGGCGATCTGACCGTCACCGGTCTGCAGGCACCGATCCCATCGGCGCAGAACGTCAGCCTGTCGGGCATCAAGGCGCAATTCTACACCCCGGCGCAGACGATCGTGTCGGGGCGCTTCAAGCTCGCCTCGCCGCTGACGTTCAACGCGCAGATCGTCCGGTATAACTGGAGCAAGTTCGACGCGATCCGCCTCGGCGCACCGCTCAACACCGCGCTGCCCGAGAATTATCGCGACAGCTGGAGCCAGGCCGGCGGCTTCGACTACGCCGTCTCGCCCGCGCTGACGCTGCGCGCCGGCGTGCAGCACGCGAACACGCCGACGCAGAACGGCCTGCGCGACGCGCGCGTGCCGGATGCGGACCGCTGGAACTATGGCGCCGGCGGCACTTTCCAGCTGACGCCCAAGATTGGTATCGACTTCGCCGGCAATTACGTCGACTTCAAGGACGCGACGATCGACCGGCGCACCGCGGCCTATGCCGGCACCGCGCTCCAGACGCCGGTGCTGACCAACGGCACGCTGACCAACGCGCGTGCGCTGGTCTTCTCGCTCGGTGCGCACGTCGGCCTGTAACCTTCGATAGTCGTTCGATAGTCACTCGCCCCTCCCGCACGCGGGAGGGGTTTTTTGTTACCCTCTCGATAAGTCATCGCCCCTACCCTATATCGACGATACCGCCGCGCTAGACGACGCCTTCGTTGGAGAGCCGCCCGTTCGGGTCCCCCTCGTTCCCAGGGAAACCACGTTCCGTTGCAGTTCCACCTCCCCGCGTCGCTCGATCCCCGTCAGTTTCTGCGCCCCCGCCGCCGCGGCATCGCCTCGGTCAATGCGGAGGTGCGCGACGGGATCGTGCCCGCGGGCAGCGACATCGCGCAGACGCACGACCACGACGGCGCGGAACCGCCGGCGCGCAATTACCGCACCGTCGCGCTCATCATCGCCACGGCGATGTTCATGGAAAACCTCGATGCCACCGTGCTCGCCACCGCACTGCCGACGATGGCGCGCGATTTCGGCGTGCGCGCGCCGGAGATGAGCATCGCGCTCACCTCGTACCTACTCGCCCTCGCCGTGTTCATCCCCGCCTCCGGCACCATGGCGGATCGTTTCGGCGCGCGTGCGGTATTTCGCGCCGCGATCGGCCTGTTCGTCGCGGGATCGCTCGCCTGCGGCCTCGCGCCGACGCTGCCGCTGATGGCGCTCGCACGGTTTGCGCAAGGGGTCGGCGGCGCGATGATGATGCCTGTCGGGCGGCTCGTGTTGCTGCGCTCGGTGGCCAAACGCGACATGGTGTCGGCGATGTCGTGGCTGATCATGCCCGCGCTGATCGGCCCGATCGTCGGGCCCCCGCTCGGCGGGTTCATCGTCACCTACCTCGACTGGCGCTGGATCTTCTGGCTCAACCTGCCGATCGGGATCGTCGGCATTTGGCTGGTTGGCCGGTTCATCGCCGACATCCGCGAGGATGATCCCCACCCCTTCGACCCGATGGGCTTCGTGCTCTCGGGCGGCGCGCTCGGCTGTCTGCTGATGGGGTTCGAAATGGCGAGCCGCAGCGGCGAGGGGCGGCTCGCCGCGATCCTGATCGCGGTCGGCCTGGTGGTCGGCGCGCTGTATCTGCGCCATGCGAAGCACGTCGCGCATCCCATCCTCGACGTGTCGCTGATGCGCGTGCCGACGTTCCGCCTGTCGGTGATCGGCGGATCGCTGACCCGCATCACGCAGGGCGCGCAGCCGTTCCTGCTGCCGTTGATGATGCAGCTCGCCTTCGGGCTGTCCGCGGCGCATAGCGGCGCGATGACCGTCGCGGGCGCGATCGGGTCCTTCGGGATGAAGGGGGTCGCACGTCGCATCCTGCGCCGCTTCGGCTTCCGCGCCAGCCTGGTCGTCATGGGGCTGCTCGGAACCGGCGCCTATGCGCTATGCGGCCTGTTCCGCCTCGACTGGCCGTTGCCCGCGGTGTTCGCGGTGCTTGTCGTCTCAGGCTTCCTGATGTCGTTTCAGTTCACCGCCTACAACACGATCGCCTATGACGAGATCGACAAGACGCGGATGAGCGCGGCTACGAGCTTTTATTCCACATTCCAGCAACTGATGTTGTCGCTGGGCATCTGCGCGGGCGCAACGGCGCTCCATCTGTCGATGCTGTGGGCGGGGCGGATGCGTCCGGATTTTACGGACTTCTCCGCCGCTTTTTGGACGGTGACCGCAATCTCGCTGTGCGCGGTGTTCGTCAATCTGCGGTTCGATCGCGATGCCGGGGCCGAACTCACCGGGCGGGCGAAGCGGGATTAGGCCCCGGCAGATACGCGCCGGGGCCGGTACGCATGGGTTAGCGCTGCTGCGCGGCTTTCGCGGCGCGCGCCTTCTTCGCATAATGGTGGTGCATGGCGATGCAGCCCGCTGCGGCGCCGGCCACAGCATGGCCCTTGCCCACCATATGCCCCGCCACGCCGCCCGCAAGCGCGCCGCGGATACAGCCCTTGGCAAGCGCCGGCTGGGCCGCGACCAGCGTCGTGCTGGCGACGATGAGCATCACGAATTTCATGATCGTCCCTCCTCGTGTCGATCGAATAGAACGGATTGAAGCCGCGACGGCCCCAAGCTGTTCCATGAATTCGGCGTCATCCGCCGGTCGCCGGCAGGAGGGCCCAGCGATCCGCGTCGATCACCGCGCGCAGAAATGCGACGAAGGCCGCGATCGTCGGCGGTACGCGCGGGCTGCGCAGATGCACCGCATATATGCCCGCATCGGCCGATCCTTCCCAGGGTTCGAGGACGCGCACCAGCCTGCCGGTCGCCAGATCGCCGGCGACATCCCATAACGATCGCAGCGCGAGACCGACGCCGCCAAGCGCCAGTTCGCGCACCATCTCGCTGGAGTTGGTGCGCACATGGCTCTCCGCCGCGACCGTGAGCTCGCGTCCCGCCGCGACGAGCCGCCACGGCATCTGTCCTTCCGCGGCGAGCAGACGATGCCGTGCCAGCGCGTCGACCGACTCCGGCGTGCCGTGCTGCGCAAGATAGGCGGGTGCCGCACACAGGACGCGCCGGCTCGTCGCCAGCCGGTGCACGGTCAAGCCGTCCGGCAGGGTCACGGCGATGCGGATCGCGACATCGACCCGGCCCGCCATCAGGTCGACGAAGCCGTCGTCGAGATCGAAGCCGAGCGCGATAGCGGGATAGCGCGCCAGGAACGTGCCGAGATGCGGCGCGACGTGAAGGCGCCCGAACGACGTCGGCGCGCTCACCGTCAGTCGTCCGGCGGGCGTGTCGCTGCGGCCCGTCGCGCGATCTTCCGCCGCACGCAGCGCGGCAAGGATGGGGATCAGGTCGTCGCGGAACCGCTCCCCCGCCGCGGTCAGCGCCAGCCGGCGTGTCGTGCGGTGGACCAGATGGACGCCCATTCGCGCCTCCAACGCCGCGAGCCGTTTCGAGACTGCAGCCGGTGACAGCCGCAGCATCCGCGCCGCACCGCTGAGGCTCCCCGCCTCCGCCACGCGCGCGAACAACGCATAATCGGGATCCACCGGCATTCGTTCCCTTAAGGAAAAAGACTCGTCACATCTTCATTACTACCGCACCAATCCGCGCACCGCTATGATCCCACCTCAATATATGAGGAGTCGAACTGCGATGACCGCCACGATCGAACGCGCCGGATTGCAGGTATCGCCCGACCTTGCCGGCTTCCTCGAGGCGGAGGTGCTGCCGGGCAGCGGGGTCGACCCGTCCGCTTTCTGGACGGGGACCGCACGCCTTTTCGAGACGCTGACGCCGGAAAACCGTGCCTTGCTCGCCGCGCGGGACCGGATGCAGGCCGCGATCGACGCGCGCTATCGCGCGGGCGCTCCTGCGGATGCGGCCTTCCTGCGCGACATCGGCTACCTCGTTGATCCGCCAGCCCCCTTCACGATCGATCCCGACCATGTCGATCCGGAGGTCGCCGCGATCGCCGGGCCGCAGCTCGTCGTGCCGATCCTCAACGCGCGCTTCCTGCTCAACGCCGCAAATGCACGCTGGGGCAGCCTTTACGACGCGCTCTACGGCACGGATGCAATCCCCGGTGCGCGCATGCCGGGGTACGATCCCGCACGCGGGGCTGCGGTCGTCGCCTGGGCGAAGGCGTTCCTCGACGATGTCCTGCCGCTCGCCGACGGAGGATCCTGGGCGACGCTGACGGGCAAGCCGGTGCTGGCCGACCCGACGTTGTTCGTCGGGCGCAGCGAGACGGGCCTGCTCTATCGCCACCACGGCCTGCACATCGAACTGGTCATCGACCCTGCCCATCCGATCGGCCGCATTGATCCCGCCGGGATCGCCGACATCATCCTGGAAAGCGCGATCACCACGATCTGCGACCTCGAGGATTCGGTCGCGGCGGTCGATGCGGCGGACAAGGTCGCGGCCTATGCCAATTGGCTGGGGCTGATGCGCGGCGACCTGACCGACACGTTCGAGAAGAACGGGCGGATGCAGACGCGGCGGCTCCATCCCGATCGCCGCTATGTCGCGCCCGACGGCACGCCCTTCACCCTGCCGGGTCGCAGCCTGCTGTTCGTGCGCAACGTCGGCCATCTGATGACAACGCCCGCGGTGCGCCTGCCCGACGGCAGCGAGGCGCCGGAGGGCATTCTGGACGCGATCGTCACCAGCCTGATCGCGCTGCACGACCGCGCGTCGCGATCCAACAGCCGCGCAGGCTCGATCTACATCGTCAAGCCCAAGATGCACGGCCCGGCGGAAGCCGCCTTCACCGACCGATTATTCGACGCGATCGAGGACCTTCTGTCGTTGCCGCGCCACACCATCAAGGTCGGGGTGATGGACGAGGAGCGCCGGACCAGCGCCAATCTCGCCGCCTGCATCGCGGCGGTGCGGCATCGCATCGTGTTCATCAACACCGGCTTTCTCGATCGCACCGGCGACGAGATCCATACCGCGATGCAGGCCGGCCCGATGATCCGCAAGGGCGAGGTGAAGGGCAGCGGCTGGATCGCCGCCTACGAGGATCGCAACGTTCAGATCGGCCTTGCCTGCGGCCTCGCGGGCAGGGCGCAGATCGGCAAGGGCATGTGGGCCGCGCCCGACCGTATGGCAGACATGCTGGCGCAGAAGGGCACGCATCCGATGAGCGGCGCGACCACCGCTTGGGTCCCCTCGCCCACCGCCGCGACGCTGCACGCGACGCATTACCATCGTGTCGACGTCGCCGCCCGCCAGCGTGCGCGGGCGACGGAGGCGATCGCCCCGCTCGACGCGCTGCTCTCACCTCCGCTCGCAGGGGGGCGCAACTGGACGCCGCAGGAGGTGCGCGAGGAGCTCGACAACAATGCGCAAGGCATCCTCGGCTATGTCGTGCGCTGGATCGACCAGGGCGTCGGCTGTTCGAAAGTCCCCGATATCCACGACGTCGGGCTGATGGAGGATCGCGCGACCTTGCGGATCTCGTCGCAGCATATGGCCAACTGGCTGCTGCACGGCGTCGCCACGCCGGCGGAGGTCGACGCCGCGCTGCACCGCATGGCGGCGAAAGTGGATGCGCAGAATGCGGGCGATCCCGCCTATCGCCCGATGGCGGGACGCGAGGCGGACAGCATCGCCTTCCAGGCCGCACGCGCTTTGGTGACGGAGGGGGTGCGCCAGCCCAACGGCTATACCGAACCGCTGCTCCACCGCTTCCGCGCCGAGGCGAAGCGGCGTGGTGGGGATCGCGTGCCAGCAGCCGCGGCCTGATCCGCCGCGTGAGGCAGGCGGCGCAATCGCCGCTTGCCTCACGCGCGTCGGGCAGGGCAAGGGACGGGTCCGATGTCGCCGTTCGCCCGCCTGTTCCTGTCTATCGCGCTGATCTTCGCCGCGGTCTTGCCCACGACGGGTGCCACCGCCCAGACGCCCTCGCCGAGCGATCTCGCCCATCAGATCAGCAAGGCGGAGATCGACCTGCGCGGCGCCGATCGCGCGCTCGATGGCCGGATCAGCCCCGCCGACCTCAAGGCGCTGCGCGAAAAGATCACGGATGCGCAGCAGAACGCGCAGACCGCCGCCGATCAGCTCAACGAGCAGCTCGTGCTGGTCAACGCCCGCATCGCGCAGCTCGGCCCCACCCCCCAGGACGGGGCAGAGGCCCCCGACATCCATGCGCAGCGCACGCGGCTGGTTCAGCAGCACGCGTCACTCGACGCGGCGGTCAAGCGCGGCAATCTGCTGGGCGTCACCGCAACGCAATTGCTCGCCGAAATCGATCGCAGCCAGGCGGAACAGATCAGCGAGCGTTTTACCGCCAAGGCGCCCTCGCCACTGTCGCCCGATTTCTGGCGCGACCTTGCCGACAACCTGCCCCGCGACGCACGCCGCGTGCGGCTGTTCCTCGATCAGGGTGCGGCGCAGATCGGCACGCAATGGCACGGCGGCCTGCCGTGGCATGCAATCGTCGGCGCGATCCTGGCGCTGATCCTGCTGTTTCCCGTGCGCCTCGTCGCGCGTCGCGCCGGGCAGCGTTTCCTTGTCGAGGATGCGCCGGGGCGCCGCGTGCGGCGCTCCGCCAACGCGCTATGGCGGGTGATGGTCGGTACATCGATGCCGACGCTCGCCGCCCTCGCGTTCGTCCAGGGGCTGCGCTGGTCGGGCCTGTTGCCGCAACGCTGGAGCGCCCTGCTCGACGCGCTGGTGATGGCGGCGGGGTTCAGCGGTTTCACCGTCGCGATTTTCGGCGCACTGCTGATGCGCAACCAGCCCTCGTGGCGCATCACCCCGATCGACGACGAAACCGCGTCGCGGCTGCGGCCGCTGACCCAGGCACTCGCCCTTCTTGCGTTCGTCAGCATTCTGACGCAAGCATTCCTGAGCAGCATCGGCGCGAGCAGCGCCACGCAGGTCGCGACGCAGGCGGGCGAGGCGCTGCTCCACCTGCTGCTGATCGTCGCGACGCTCCTCGTCATCGCGCAACTGCGGGCGAAGCGCGCCGCGGAACTGGGCGAGGCCGCCAACACCTCCGCAACCGCCGGGCTGGCGGCGGCGACGCTGCTCGCCTGGGCGATCGTCGTCGTCGCAGTCGGGGCACTGCTGCTCGGCTACGTCAGCCTCAGCCTGATGCTGTCGCAGATGGTCGCCTGGACGACGGTGGTCGGCTCCAGCGTCTATCTGTTGATGGCCGCGGTCGACGATATCGCGACGACGCTGTTCCACCGCTCCAGCCGCCTCGGCGTCGTCCTGGTGCAGGGTCTCGGCATTCGGGGCAGCGCGGTCGACCAGTTCGGCGTCCTCCTGTCGGGCGTCGTCCGCCTGGCGCTCGCGATCGCGGCGCTGGCGCTGCTCATCAATCCCTTCGGCGCGGGCGCCGGCATCGCGGCGATCTTCGGCCGGCTCGGCAGCTTCGCGCAGGGCGTGCAGATCGGCGGCATCGCGATTTCGCCAGGCGCGATTTTGCAGGGCCTATTGGTGCTGCTCATCGGTCTCGCGCTGGTGCGCGGGTTCATGAGCTGGCTGGAGGGGCGCTACCTGCCCACCACCGATCTGGATGGATCGGGGCGCAATTCGGTCAGCCTCGTCGCGCGCTATGTCGGCATCGCGCTGGCGGTGATCTGGGCGCTCGCCTCGCTCGGCATCGGGGTCGAGCGGATCGCGCTGCTGCTCTCCGCGCTGTCGGTCGGCATCGGGTTCGGCCTGCAGGCGATCACCCAGAATTTCGTGTCCGGCCTGATCCTGCTGGCCGAACGGCCGATCAAGATCGGCGATCTGGTGCGCGTCGGCACCGACGAAGGCGACGTCAAGCGGATCAGCGTGCGCTCGACCGAGATCGAGCTCGCCGACCATTCGACGCTGATCGTCCCCAATTCGGAACTCATCACCAAATCGGTGCTCAACAAGACGTTGAGCAACGCGCTCGGCCGCATCCAGCTGCAATTCTCCGTGCCGCTCGGCACCGACGCCGATCTCGTGCGCAGTCTCGTCCTGCAAAGCTTCGCGCGGGAACCGGCGGTGCTTGAAGCCCCTGCCCCGGCGGCCTTCATCGACGGCATCGCCAGCGATCGTATCCTGTTCAACTGTTTCGGCCACGTCGCAAGCGCGCGCGCCGCCTATCCGACGCGCAGCGCCATCCTGCTCGTCTTGCTGCGCGAGTTCCGCGACCGCGGGATCGAAGTCGGCACGCTACCGCAAAAGCTCGAGATCGTTCCGCCGCAATCGGGCTGACCCCGTTACTTCACCCCCACTTCATGACGTGTACGTCATCTCTGCGTCATGCAACTTACGCGTCACTGACACCCGCGGCCGCTACCGGCGCACCCGACAGACGGCGCTGGGGGCGCCGCGGTTCGGGGATCTGACGTCATGACATTCTTTCCGCTGTTTGCCGGCGCGTCCGCCATCAGCCTGATCGCCGCTGGCACCGCCGGCGCGCAGACCACGCCCGCGGCGAGCAACACCGCATCGGCGACCGAGGCGGCCCAGACCGGCGTTCAGCCAGACACCGACATCGTCGTCCTGGGCACCGCGCAGGGCGAGAAGAAAGCGATCGAGGCGAAGCGGCAGGCGGACAACGTCGTCGAGGCGCTCTACGCCAACGACGTCGGCAAACTCCCTGACCAGAATGTCGCCGAAGCGGTCCGCCGCCTGCCGGGCGTGTCCGTCGCTAACGACCAGGGCGAGGGCCGTTATGTCATCATCCGCGGCGTCAATCCCAACCTCGTCAACGTCGTGCTGAACGGCCTGACCATGCCGGCTCCCGAACCCGACGGGCGGCAGGTGAAGTTGGACGACATCCCCTCCGCGCTGATCAATTCGGTGATCGTCACCAAGTCGCTGACGCCGGATCAGGACGCCAATGCGATTGGTGGCGAGGTCAACATCCGCACGCTGACCGCCTTCGATCGCAAGGCGCCGCTCTTCGCCGACGCGCGCATCCAATACGGTGCCTATCACCTCAACGGCGGTCATCCTTACGAGGGCGACGTTCAGGTCGGCGGCCGCTTCGGCGCGAACGAGCAGTTCGGCGCGGTCCTGTCGGTCAATTATTCGAAGCGGCCGATCGAATCGGAGAATTTCCAGGGTTCGACCAACTGGCGCACGGTCGCGACCGCGGCCGGCTCCGCGGTGCCGAGCGTGCTGCTGCCCGACCAGGGCGCACTGCGCGACTACAACCTCGTCCGCACGCGGCAGGGGGTCGTCCTCAACCTCGACTGGCGCCCCACCGATGCCGCATCGCTGTTCCTGCGCGGCACCTTGTCGCGGTTCGACGACAACGAGACGCGCGACCAGTTCATCATCGACAACCAGTCGAACGTCGTCGCGACCAGCGCCACCCGCGGCAGCTTCCGCGGCCGCGGCAGCGTGCGCGTCCGCCGGCGACAGGAAACGGACAACACCAAGTCGGTGCAGGCGGGCGGCAATTTCCGCTTCGGCGACGCGGCGCTCGATATCGCCGGTGCGTGGACCCGCGCGCAGAAGCGCGATCCGCTGCGGTCCGAATACAACTTCCGCACCGGCGGCAGCGCGCTGACCGTAAATTACGACGTGTCGACCACGCCCTACGACTTCATCCCCACCGTCCAGCCGAACGCCAACCCGACCGCCTACACGCTGAACAGCGTCAATTATGATTACCGGAACGCGGTCGAGACCTTGTGGCAGGGGCGTGCCGACCTGACGATCCCCGTTGCCTTCGGCAGCGACAGCGCGGTGAAGCTGGGCGTCAAATACCTCGACCGGCACAAGACGAACGCGCGCGATTTCCTGACCTATGGCCTGACCTCGGGCCGTACGTTCACGCTCGCCAGCGTTTCCTACCTCGGCGACACCAGTTTCTACGATCGCTACACCTTCCCCGTCCGCGTCGGCTATGACGCGGCGCAGGCCTATCTGGCGGCCAATCCCGGCACGATCACCGCGAACATCGCGTCCAGCCGCACCAACAGCCTCGCCAACGACTATGACGTCGCCGAAAAGATCTGGGCCGGCTATGCAATGGTCACCGCGCATGTCGGGCCGGTGACGATCGTCCCGGGCGTCCGCGTCGAGCATACGCGCGACCAGACCAAGGCCAAGCTCATCACCGCCACCTCCGCGCTCGACAGCGGCTACAATGCCTTCGGCGCGAAGAGCTACACCAACTGGTTTCCCGGCGTGAACGCGAAATGGGAAGTGACCGACGGCCTGATCGTCCGCGCCGCCGCGACGACCGCGCTGGGCCGTCCGAACTATCCCGACCTCGCGCCCTATGTACTCGTCGATCAGACGACCTCGCCTGTCAGCGTCTCACTCGGCAATCCGAACCTCAAGCCGTACAAGGCGGTCAACCTCGACGGCGCGGTCGAATATTACCTGCCCGGCCAGGGGCTGATCTCGCTCGGCTATTTCCGCAAGGTCATCGACAATCCGATCTATACCGGCGCGACGCTGGGCGTGAACGGCACCTATGCCGGCCAGGCGCTGAACAACGTCACGGTGACGCAGGCGACCAACGTCGACAACGCGGTGCTGCAGGGGCTGGAAGCGAACCTGCAGGTACGCTTCACCTTCCTGCCCGGCGCGCTCGACGGGTTCGGCATCGGCGCCAATTACGCGCACATCACCGGGCACGGCGAGGGCGCGATCCCGGGCGGGCGCAACGGTCGCTTTCCGCTGTTCCTGCAATCGCGCGACGTCGGCACCGCGCAGGTCTTCTACGAGAAGTACGGCTTGGCGATCCGCGCCGCCTATTCCTTCCGCTCCAAATATCTCGACACGCTGGGAACGACGGCGGCGACCGACCAATATACCGATGCGAACGGCCAGCTCGACGCGAACGTCAGCTACGAGGTCACGCCGCAATTGACGTTCTTCGGCCAGGCGTTGAACCTCACAGACGCGCCGTGGCGCCGGTTCATCGGCACCAAGCCGCAGCTGGTCGAACGCGAACGCTATGGCTACAGCTTCCGCTGGGGCGCGCAGCTGCACTTCTAGGAATCGGATCGATGAAGCGGATCATGCTGATGGCGGCGCTGGTCGCCGCCCCCGTCGCGGCGCAGGACGCGCCCGTGCCCGCGGGGCTGACGGTCGACCGGGTCGTGCTGCTGATGCGGCACGGCGTGCGACCGCCGACCAAGGCGCCGCCGATGCCGGCGGGCACCGCGGACCGGCCCTGGCCGGCCTGGCCGGTCGCTCCCGGATACCTGACCCCGCATGGCCGCACCGCGATCGCGCGGGTGGCCGCCTACGATCGCGCGCGCTGGAGCGCCGCCGGACTGGTCGCCAAAACGGGCTGTACGCCAGTACGCCTCGTCGCGGACAGCGACGAACGCACCATTGAGACCGCGCGCGCCTATGCCGGCGCGTTTCAGCCCGGCTGCACGCCGGTGATCGAGCACCGCCCGCAGGACGAACCCGATCCGCTCTTCTCGCCGATCGATGAACAGGCGGTCGCCTTCGACCCCGCCGCCGCGCAGGCCGCGGTGCTCGCCGCCGCGGGGCCGGGCGGCATCGCGGGCGAGGAAGCGCGCGTGCGCCCGCTGCTGACGCGGCTCGATACGATCCTGTGCGGCAAGCCGCAGGCAGGGTGCGGCATCGGCGGCGAACCGAGCGGCCTTGCGCCGGCGCGCCCCGGCAAGAGACCCAAGCTGTCGGGCGCGCTCGACCGCGCGTCGACCGCGGCGCAGATCCTGCTGCTGGAATATGCGGAGGGGAAGCCGATGACGGACGTCGGCTGGGGCCGCGCGACCCCGGCGGATATCGCGGCGCTGGCCGAGCTGCATGCGCTCGAATTTCGGCTGCTCGCGCGGCCGGCCTATGTCGCGCGCGCCAACCTGTCGTTGCTCGCGCCGCTGATCGCCGATTCGCTGACGAAGCCCAACGGCGCGCGTGTCACGATGATTTCCGGCCACGACACCAACGTCGCCGCGATGGGCGGTTTGCTCGACCTGCACTGGCAGGTGCCGGGCCTGTCGCGCGACGATCCGTCGCCGGGTGGCGCGATCGTGTTCGAGCGGCTGCGCGATGCGGCCGGCAAGGGCTATGTCCGCGCGTTGTTCCGGTCGCAAAGCATCGCGCAGATCCGCAATCTCACCCCGCTCACCGCCGGGGCGACGCCCTATGTCGCAGTGCTGGCGATTCCGGGGTGCAGCGCGCGGGGGATCGCAGGGCTGTGCACCGCAGAGGCGTTTGCGGCCAGATTGTCGCAGAAGCCCTGATCGGTTCGGCCGCGGGTTCGCCCGCGGCCCCGGGTCACAGCGGCTGGAAACCGCCCAGCCCGCGCAAATATTGCAGGCGGATGGTGGAGACGGTCACGCCGCCGCCCGCGTCGACGATGGTCTCCGCGAACCGCGGCTTTGCCCGGCCGATCCGGCCGCTGCCGGGAAAGCCGATGCCGTCGTTCCAGATCGAGAATTTGTCCTTGCCCGTCCGGTTGTGGCGCAGCAACAGCGCATAGCGACCGGGGCGCGGCAACTGCACGCACATCGCGAAATCGCCGCTCGCGGGCGGATTTGCACGCGCGCGCCGAAAGGTCTTGCCCTCCGCGACCAGATCGGTGTCGTCACGCAGAAAATCGCTCTCGACCGCCGGATAGACCTCCAGCCACATCTCGCCGCGCCGATCCTTCAGGCCCGCGACGTTGACCTGGATCGCCGGACCCCGGCCGGTGCGGCAGGTGGCGGCATCGGCACCCAGCGTCGCGACCGGCGCAGGCGCGGCCGCGGTGGCGAGAAGCAGGCCGAGCGGGAGGATCAGCGAAAGCGGGCGGAGGGTCACAAACACGGCGTCATGGCTCCATGATGGTGGCGATCTGCCGACTAGACGACGCCGCGCGGCCCGATCCCCACCAACGACCGGCTATCGGTGGGCTGCCTCCAAGCGATCGCGCCGAACATACGCCAGAAGATGCCCGTCCTCGCGCGGGACGGACGCAACCAGGCGGTATTCGCGACGCAGCGCCGCTGCGACCGCCGCCTCGCTGTCGGTATTCCAGGGCGCGAACGGCACATCCATCGTTACGATCACCGGCGGGCGGCCCGCCAGCACGCGCCGGACCTCCGCCGCCTCGTCGATCCCCGTCGCGCCGCGCTCCGGGTCGTAGGCGAGCGTCGAGGGAAAGGCATAAGGCGTCGGCACGCAGGCATCGGCAAGGACATACAGCACCGAATCGCCCGCGAAGACGAACGGGCATTCGTCGCGGTCGTAGCGCTTCATCACTTGCGCGACGGCGCGCGCCGAGGCCGCGTCGGTCGGCACCAGCAGCACGCGCGCGACGAACAGGATCGCACCATAACCCAGCAGCGCGACGATCGCGGCGCGTTGACGGCCGAGCACCGGGCCGGCGATCATCGCCAGCGGCACCATCAGCGGCAGCGCATAATGATCGAAGAAGGCACCGATCATCGCGAAGGCGATCAGCGCGGCGATCAGCCATCCGAAGGCAATCATCGTCTCGTCACTGCGCGGGCGATGGCGCCAGGCCGCGACGGCACACGCGATGAAGGGCAGCAATTGCGCCGCGGTGCCCGCCAGTCGCGCCGCGATCTTCGCCGCCGGATAGCCATGACGTAGCGCGATCGACGCGAAATTGGAAAACCAGAATGCGGCGAAGACCGCGGGCCCCTGCAGCCAGTAGAGCCCGACGATGATCGCCGTCGGCAACACACCGAGCAGCGCCCACAACGATGCCGCGCCCCCGATCCGCACGACCGATCCCCCCGCCTTGCGCAGATACCAGACATGGACGAGCCCGAAGAACGCGCCCTCGACCACCGGCGTATATTTCGTCTGGATTGCCAGCCCCGCGAGCAGGCAGGCTGCGGCGCCATTGCCGATGATCGCCCCCTGACGACGCGCCGCCGCCAGCACGGGCAGACGCAGCGTCAGCACTGCCGCGCCCGCCACGAACAGATTGTAGAAGACCGGCGACTGCCCACCCCGCCCGCTGAGCAGCGATAGCCACAGAAGATAGGCGACCCCCGCCGCGAACGCGCCGGCCGGCCTCGCCCCCAGCCGCCGCGCACCGACGAGCACCAGCATCGCGGTCGCCGCGGCGAACCCGGTCGCGACCAGCTGGTACGCAAGCACGCCGTCCCCCGGCAGCAACCGGATCGCCGCGAAGATCAGGAACAGCCCGACGGGCTTGCGGTCCCATAAATCGACATAGGGCAAGGCGCCCTGCAACATCCGGCTGCCGACGAGCAGATAATATTCCTCGTCAACATGGATGACCGGGTTGCCGAAATCGCGGCAGCGGATCGCCATCGCGATGGCGAGCAACAGCAGCGCCCATCCCCATGCCGGCACCGCGCGCGGATGCGAGGCGGGAGGAGCGTCCGGAGCGGGCGGAGACGAGCGCGTGACCATGGCCGCTCGCCTAGCCCGCCGACGCCCCGTCCGGCCATAATGATTTTTTTACCTTGCCCGGTGTGGCCCCCGCCGATCGGCGTCGTCTGGAAAGTGGGGCAAGGCAGCGCGTGCGCATCGCGATCGGGAAATGCGATCGCCTTGCTGCGCCCGAGCGAGCGAGAGTGGGAATGTTTCTTAGCTTCGATCAGGACGCGGCCTTCGGGGTCGAGCCGTGGAACGCAGCGGTCCGGCGTCGTCCGACGCCGGCGTGGACCGTCCTCATCCCCTTCTTCAACGAACGCGCCTTCCTGGCCGATACGATCGCCAGCATCGCGGCGCAGACCGTGCCGCTGAAGCTCATCCTGGTCGACAACGGCTCGACCGATGGCAGCGCGGACGTCGCGCGCGCCGCGATCCAGGCGCACGGCCTCGATGCGGTGGTGTTGACCGAGACGCAGCCCGGTAAGGTCGCCGCGCTGCGCACCGGTCTCGCCTGGGTCCGCACGGCCTATGTCGCGACCTGCGACGCCGACACGCTCTATCCCCCCCATTATCTGGCCGAGGCCGGGCGTCTGCTGGCACGCGACGGATGCGTCGTCGCCGGCGCTTATTTCGTCGCGCCCGGCGCGGACCGCGATGCGCTCGATACGGAGGCGCGCAAGATCTTGGCGGCCGCGCGCGCCCTGCCGCGGCAATGCCATGCGGGGGGCGCCGGCCAGGCGTTCCACGTCGCCAGCCTGCGCGCGGCCGGCGGCTTCGACCCGGAGCTGTGGCCGTTCATCCTCGAGGATCACGAGGTGATCCATCGCACGATGGGCCAGGGCAGCATGCACTATTCGCGCGAATTCTGGTGCATGCCCTCGCCGCGCGAGCGCGACCGCGAATCGATCCGCTGGACGCTGTTCGAACGGCTCGTCTACGCCGCGACCGCGCCGTGGGCAGGCGACTGGTTCTTCTACGATTTCCTCGGTCCGCGGTTGCAGCGCCGCAAGTTGCTGAGCAACAAGATCCGCGAACGCGCCTATCACGACATGGAAAGGCCGGCTTTTGCCACGACTAATCCTGTGTGCTGACGACTTCGCCTTTTCGCGTCAGACCAGCGAGACGATCGCGGCCCTTCTCCGGGCCGGCAAGCTGAATGCCACCAGCTGCATGGCGGTGATGCCGGGCTGGACCGATGATGCCGCGTTGCTGCGCGACCTGCCGCCGCATGTCGAGGTCGGCCTGCACCTGACGCTGACCGGCGAGGTGCCGCTGACCAGCATGCCCGAAACCGCGCCGGACGGCGTACTGCCCGACATCGATCCCCTGTGCCGGCTGGCGGCGCGCCACCTGATCGCGCTGGACGAGATCGCGCGCGAGGTGCGGGCGCAGTTCGACGCCTTCATCGGCGTGCTCGGCCGCCCGCCCGCCTTTGTTGACGGTCACCAGCACGCGCACGCGCTGCCCGGGATCCGCGAGATCGTCCTTGCCGAAACCGCCCGCCGCGCGCCGGGCGCTTGGGTGCGCGACTGCACCGACGGGATCGTCGCGATGCTGTCGCGCCCGTTCGCGGGCAAGGCGATCGGCAGCGCCTATCACTGCCGCGGGCTGGCGCGCGATGCCGCCCGCCACGGCCTGCGCTGCAACAAGGGGTTTGCCGGCCATTACGACTTTGCCAGCGATTTCGCCGCCATCCTGCCCAAATTCCTGCGCCGGCCGGGGGCGATGCACCTTGTCATGTGCCACCCCGGCGGAGGGCGGCGGGAGGGCGATGCGATCGCCGCAGCGCGCCCGCGCGAAGCCGCGGCCTTGCAAGCCGCTCCGATCATCGACATGGCGGCAGCGGAGGGGCTGGCATTTCCAGCCTGACGCTGAGGGTTTGGGACGGTTGGCGGACGACGGGCTACGCGGCATCTTTCTGGAACAGCGCGCGGCGCTGCTCCGGATGCTGACCGCACGGCTGGGCAATCGCGACGATGCGGAGGACGTGCTGCAGGACATGTGGCTGCGGCTCGACCGGCTGTCCGACGGCCCCGTCGCGCAGCCGGCCGCCTTTCTCTATCGCATCGCCGCCAATCTCGCGACGGATCGCCGCATCGCGGCGAGTCGCCGCGTCGCGCGCGAATCGGCGTGGCTGGAAACGACGCCCTCGGCCGAAGAGATGCCGAACGCCGAGCGTACGCTGTTCGCACGCAGCAAGCTGCGCGTCGTCGAGGGCGCGATCGCCGACATGCCCGAACGCATGGCCACCGCGCTGCGGCTGTTCCGCGTCGAGGGCGAATCGCAACGCGTCATCGCGGCGACCCTGGGCATCAGCGTCAGCGGCGTCGAGAAGCTGTTACAGCGGGCCTATCGACAAATTCACGACAGAGTGCAGCACGCCGATGAGGGTTTGAATGATCCGCATCGTCTAGAGGATGAAAGGGGTCCCACGCGTGCAGGCTGAGCGGACGATGATCGATACGGCAATCGCCTGGCATGTGCGCCAGGCCGATATGTCGGCCGACGATTGGGAGGCCTTCACGCTGTGGCTGGAGGCGGATCCTGCGCATGCCGCGACCTTTGATCGGGTCGCGGTGCAGAATCGCATGATCGCCGGCGACATGTTCGTCGCCCCGCGCGCGGCAAACGACGATGCGCCGTTGCCCGGAAGGCGGCGCGGCTGGTTCGCCGGTGGCGCGGTCGCCGCCGCGCTCGTCGCGGCCGCGGTCACCGGTCTCATCGGCCCGCGTCCTTCCGGCGCCTATTCGGTTTCCACCGCGGATGGCGAGCGCCGCACCGTGACACTGACCGACGGCACGCGGATCGAAATGAGCGGCGGCACGCGTCTGTCGCTCGATCGCAACGATTCGCGTACCGCATCGCTCGATCGCGGCGAAGCGACGTTGCACGTCCGCCACGACGCCGCGGCGCCGTTCACGCTGCGCTCGGGTGATCTGGTGATCCGCGATCTCGGCACGGTGTTCGACGTCGCGCACACCGATGCGCGCACCGACGTCGCGGTCGCGGAAGGGTCCGTGATACTTGCGCCCGACGATGCGCGCGTCGTGATGAAGGCGGGTGATGCGGCGGCGGTCGCGGACGGCCGCATTTTGCGCAGCAAGGTCACCCCCGGCGAAGTGGGAAGCTGGCGCAGCGGGCGCCTGTCGTTCGATGCCATGCCGCTGTCGTATGTCGCGGCGCGGATCGGGCGTCTGTACGATATCCGTCTGACGATGGCCGGCGACTTGTCGAACCGGCCCTTTACGGGCATGATCGTGATGACGGGGATTGCCGATCGGGACGTACCGCATCTGGCCGATCTGATCGGGGCGACGTGGCGACGTGACGGTAAGGCGTGGATTCTGGCGAGCGAGGCACAGCCACCGCGCTGATCGCATCGTTGTCTTCCCTGCGCTGGCGATAGCGATCCTCACCCCCGCTGGCGTCGTCGCCGCGCCCCAGACGACACCCGTCATATCGCTGCCCGTGACGACGCTCGATCGGGCTTTGCTCGCCCTCGGCCGACAGACGGGGGTCGAGATCATCAGCACCGAACGCGGGCTGCACGCGGTCCGCACGCGGGCACTCGCCGGTCCGTTGCCCGTCCGCCGCGCGCTCGCGCAGTTGCTCGCCGGCACCGATTTTCGGGCCGTGCGCATCGCCGGCGGTGGCTATCGCATCGTTTACCACCGCGCGTCGGCGCGCCGTCCGTTGCCCGCGCGCTCCGAGCGGGCTGAGGGCCGCGACGCGGGCGGCACCGACATCATCGTCACCGCCAGCAAGCAGGCGATCCCGCTGCTGCGCTATCCGGGCAGCATCGCCTTTTCGCTCGGCGCGCCCAGTCTGCCGAACGGATCGACCGGCGAGGTCACCGATCTGTCGCGGACGATGCCGGTGATCCAGAGCACGCAGCTGGGCGCGGGGCGCAACAAGCTGTTCATCCGCGGCATCGCCGACAGCAGCTTTTCGGGCACCACCCAATCGACTGCCAGCGTCTACCTCGACGACGTCCAGCTCAACGCATCCGGCGCCGATCCGGGCCTGCGCCTGTACGACCTGCACAGCGTCGAGGTGATGGAGGGGCCGCAGGGCACGCTGTACGGCGCGGGCGCGATCGGCGGCGTCGTGCGGCTGACGTCGAACGCCCCCGATCCGCGGCGCATCGCCGGGTCGATCACCGCCGGGTCGGTGCTCACGGCGCGCGGCGATGCGGGCGGCGACCTTGCCGCCATGCTCAACCTGCCGCTGGGCAGCGCTGCCGCCGCGCGCGGCGTCGTCTATGCCGCCCGCGACGGCGGCTACATCGACGACCCCCGCCGCGACCGGTTCAACACCAACGACACCTACACGACCGGCGGGCGGCTTGCGGTCCGCTGGCAGCCGGGGGACGGGTGGCGCCTCGACGTCAGCGGCGCGGCGCAGCACATCGTCGCGCGCGATGGCCAATATGCCGAACCGGCATTCGGCCCGCTCGACCATGCCGCGATCATCGCCCAGCCGTTCGACAGCAGCTTCCTGTTCGGCCGCGTGGTCGTGGCCCGCGACTGGGCGAACGGCCTGTCGCTGGTGTCGGCGACCGGCATCGCGCGCCTCGAAACCGCCGACACGTTCGATGCGACACCGCCGTCGCGCGTGCCGACGCCCCCGGTCGCCTATCACGCGCGGACGAACAAGTTGCTGCTGTCGCACGAAAGCCGTCTGTCGCGCAGCCTGTCCAGCGGATCGTCGTGGCTGATCGGCGTGTCGTTCATCAGCGACAAATCCATCCTCAGCCGCTCGCTGGAGTATGTCGGGCGGGAGGCCGACATTATCGGCGTCAGCAACGTGACACGGCAAGCCTCGATCTTCGGCGAGACGACGGTCGCGCTGACGCCGCGCGTGTCGTTCACCGCCGGGCTGCGCGGCACCGCCGCCCGCGTCGACGGGCAACCGTCGGCGACGCCGCGCGGGGGCTTCATCCGCGGCAATTCGACGCAGCGGTTCGACCCTACGCTGGCGCTGTCCTATCGCCTCGGCGCGCGGCTCGCCGCCTTTGCGCGCTTCCAGACCGGCTTTCGCACCGGCGGCCTTGCGGTGGCGCAGGGCGTCGGGCGGGTCGCCACCTACACGCCCGATTCGATCGTAATGGGCGAGGTCGGGCTGCGGCGCTTGCGCAGCGGCACGACCGGGCTTGCTCTTTCGGCCAGCGCCTCGACCGCCTTCTGGCGGGACATCCAGGCGGACCTCATCAATCGGCGCGGCGCACCTTATACCAGCAATGTCGGCAGTGCGCATATCCACACGCTGGAGGCGACGGCGGACTGGATCCCGATGCCGGGCCTTGACCTGACCGGCGCGTTGCTCTTCACCGAAAACCGGGTAAGCGGGGCGATCGCGGACCAGTCGCGGCGCGATAACCGCCGCCTGCCCGACACGCCGCCACTCGCGGGCAATGCCGCAATCTCCTATGCCTGGAACCGCGCCGCCGCATGGCAGCCGCGCGTCGGTGCGACGATCGCCTACGTCGGCCGGTCGGTGCTGGGCACGGGCGATCTTCTCGACGTTAGCCAGGGGCGCTATTGGTCGATCGGCGCCAACGCGGGCATGCGCTGGCGCAACCTCGACTGGCGGCTTGGTGTCGACAATCTCACCGACACGACCGCCAGCCGCTTCGCCTATGGCAATCCGTTCCGACTGGCGATGCGCGACCAGACGACGCCGCCACGCCCGCTCAACGTCCGCCTCGGCGTCACTGCCGGCTGGTAACGCGCAACGCACGTCTGGAAACGCGTCGCGTTTTCGCTTATGTGCGATCCCCTCCCATGGCAACGAAACTCCCCTCCCCGCCGCGTGTCGGCATGGTGTCGCTCGGCTGTCCGAAGAACCTCGTCGACAGCGAGCGGATCCTGACGCAGTTGCGGTCCGACGGTTATCAGATGTCGGCCGACTACGCCGGCGCCGACGTCGTGCTTGTCAACACTTGCGGCTTCCTCGATTCCGCGAAGGAGGAAAGCCTGGAAGCGATCGGCGAGGCGATCAAGGAAAACGGCCGTGTCATCGTCACAGGCTGCATGGGCAAGGAAGCCGAGACGATCCGCGCCCGCTTCCCCGACGTACTCGCGGTCACCGGCGCGCACCAATATGAGCAGGTCGTCGAGGCCGTGCACGCCGCGGCGCCCGCCAACCTGTCACCCTACCTCGACCTGATCCCCGACGCGGGGCTCAAGCTGACGCCGCGGCACTATAGCTATCTGAAGATTTCGGAGGGCTGCAACCACCGGTGCAGCTTCTGCATCATCCCGTCCTTGCGCGGCGACCTCGTCAGCCGCCGTCCCGACGCGATCCTGCGCGAGGCGGAGAAGCTGGTCGCGGCCGGCACGCGCGAACTACTGGTGATCAGCCAGGACACGTCCGCCTATGGCATCGACATCCGCAAGGAACCGCGGATGTGGAAGGGGCGCGAGGTCGTGCCGCATATGACCGATCTCGCCCGCGAGCTCGGCCGGATCGCCCCCTGGGTGCGGCTGCATTATGTCTATCCCTATCCGCACGTCGATCAGGTCATCCCGCTGATGGCTGACGGCCTCGTCCTCCCCTACCTCGACATCCCGTTCCAGCATGCCGCGCCGTCGGTGCTGAAGGCGATGAAGCGCCCCGGCAACGATGCGAAGGTGTTGCAGCGTATCCACCAGTGGCGTGACATCTGCCCCGATATCGCGATCCGCTCGACCTTCGTCGTCGGCTTCCCAGGCGAGACGGAGGCGGATTTCCAGTATCTGCTCGACTGGCTGGACGAAGCGCAGCTCGACCGCGTCGGCGCGTTCCGCTTCGAACCCGTCGAGGGCGCGGCGGCCAATGCCCTGCCCGATCCGGTGCCGGAGGAGGTCAAGGAAGAACGCTACGCGCGGATCATGGAGAAGACCGCAGCGATCTCCGCCGCCAAGCTGCAGGCGAAGGTCGGCCGCACGCTGTCCGTCATCATCGACGAGGTTGGCGAGGAAGGCGCGACGGGTCGCAGCCAGGCCGATGCGCCCGAGATCGACGGCCAGGTCTTCCTGCGCGACGCGGCCCATCTGGCGGAGGGCGATATCGTCCCCGTCGTGATCGAGGACGCCGACGACCACGACCTGTACGGCGTGCCGGCGTAAACCCGCCCCACCCCCCTTCCTGCGGTGTAAGGGGGAAGATGGCATTGCACCCGCTGCCGCTTTCTGTTTCGGTGGCGGGCATGCTTCGTCGCCTGATCGTCGCCGCGCTCCTCGCGGCCCCCGCCCCCGTCGTCGCCCAGGCGCTCACCCCGGCTGAAACCGCGAAGATCGACACGATCGTCGCCGACACGCTTCGCGACACGGGCGTGCCGAGCGCGTCGATCGCGGTGGTGCGCGACGGCCGGATCGTCCTTGCCAAGGCTTATGGCAAGCAGTCGGAAACCGCGACCGCCGCCGATCCCAAGGCGCTCTACCAGATCGCATCCATCTCGAAACAGTTCACCGCGGCGGCGGTTCTGTTGCTCGCCGACGAGGGCAAGCTGCGCCTCGACGATCCGGTGAGCCAATATGTCGCAGGGGTCACCGACGGCGACCGCATCACGATCCGCCAGCTGCTCAGCCACACCTCGGGCCTGCGCGATTACTGGCCGCAGGATTACAGCTTCAAGGCGATGGCGACGCCGGTCACCCCGCGCGAGATCGTGCGCCGCTGGGGCTCGGAAAAGCTCGACTTCGCACCGGGCACGCAGTGGCAATATTCGAACACCGGCTATGTCGTGGCCGGCATGATCGTCGAAAAGGTCGCGGGCGAACCCTTGCTCGCCTTCCTGCAGAAACGGATCTTCCAGCCGCTCGGCATCCGCGCGATCGACCAGGACAAGGCGGTCGGCCCCGGGTTCCCGCAGGGCTACAAGCGCTATGCACTCGGCCCCGTCCGCGTCGAGACGCCCGCGGCGTCCGGCTGGCTCTACGCCGCGGGTGAACTGGCGATGAGCGCCCAAGACCTCGCCAAATGGGACGTCGCGCGCATCGATCGCTCATTGCTGCCCGCCGCGGACTGGCAGGCGCAGGAGACGGAGGTGAAGCTCGCCGACGGATCGGGCACGGGCTATGGCCTGGGCGTCGATGTCGGCACCCGCGACGGCCGACCGATCGTCGAGCACGGCGGCGAGGCGGTCGGCTTCCTGTCGGAGAATATCGTCTTCCCCAAGGATCGCGCCGCGGTCGTCGTCCTAACCAACGCCTGGTTCGCCGACGCGCAGAGCCGCATCGCCAATGGCATCACCAAGGTGATCCTGCCGCAACCCGCCAGCGCCATCCCCGGCGATGCCGAGGCCTTGGCCAACGCGCGCACCGTGTTCGACCAGCTGCGCACCGGCACGCTCGACCGCAAGTTGCTGACCGAAGACGCCAATTATTATTTCACCCAGTCGGCCCAGGCCGATTATAGGACCAGTCTGTCGCCGCTCGGTGCGCCGACCGGTTTCGTCCAAGTCGGCCGCGCGAAGCTGCGCGGCGGCTTCGTCTATCGCGGCTTCCGCGTCACCTACCCCGGCCGCACGCTGTCGATCGCGACCTTCGCCCTGCCCGGCATCGGCCAGCCGTTCGAACAATTCCTGGTGAGCCCCGCGCAATGACCGATTTCGCCGCTTTGCTGCAGGCCGATCGTGGTCAGCCCGCGCGGACGATCCACGTCGTCCACCCCGACGATTTCACCGCGTGGCTGGTCGCGCAGCCGCCCCGCACCCGCACCGCCATCGCCGCGCATGCGCTCTCCGGCAAGGCGGGCGACCGCGCGGTGCTGCCCGGCGAGGCGGCGGACGACTGGTCGATGCTGCTGGTGTGCAACGAAGCGAAGAGTTCGCCGTGGCGGATCGCCTCGCTGGCGGCGACATTGCCCGCCGGCACCTATCGCCTCGCCGATGGCGATGTTGGCGCCGCGGGCCTCGGCTGGCTTCTCGCGCAGCATCGCTTCGACCTTTATCGCAAGGGCGATCCGGTCGCGCCGCGCATATTGCTGACGCGCGAACCCGCCGCGATCGACGAGACGGTCCGCCTCGCCGCCGCCACCGCGTTGGTCCGCGACCTCGTCAACACCGGCGCGTCCGATCTTGGCCCCGCCGAGTTGGAGGCCGCTGCGGCACGCCTTGCCGGGGCGCATCACGCGACGCTGACCGTGACGCGCGGCGACGCGCTCGCCAGCGGCTATCCGATGATTCACGCGGTCGGCCAGGCCGCGACGAAGGAGCGCGCCCCGCGGCTGGTCGAACTGACCTGGGGCGATCCCGCGCATCCGCGCATCGCGATCGTCGGCAAGGGCGTCGTGTTCGACACCGGCGGCCTCGACATCAAGCCGTCCGCGGGCATGCGCCTGATGAAGAAGGATATGGGCGGCGCGGCGCATGCGCTGGCGCTCGCCGACCTGGTGATGGCGGCGCGGCTGCCCGTCCGCCTCCACCTGCTGATCCCAGCGGTCGAGAATGCGATCGCGGGCAACGCCTTCCGCCCCGGCGACGTGCTGCGCAGCCGGGCGGGCATCACCGTGGAGAACACCAATACCGACGCCGAAGGACGGCTGATCCTGGGCGACGCGCTGACCCGCGCCGCCGAGGAACAACCCGCGCTGATCCTCGATTTCGCGACACTGACCGGCGCGGCGCGCGTCGCGCTCGGCCCCGATCTGCCGCCGTTGTTCACCGATGACGAGGCGCTGGCGGCCGACCTGCTCGCCGCCGGCGATACGCTGCACGACCCGCTGTGGCGCATGCCGCTGTGGAACGGCTATGACGAAATGCTGAAGTCCGACATCGCCGACATGGTCAACGCCCCCGACGGCGGCTTTGCCGGCGCGATCACCGCCGCGCTGTTCCTGCGCCGCTTCGTGCCGAAGGACACGCCCTGGGCGCATATGGACGTCTTCGCCTGGCGCCCCGCCGCCAAGCCGGGCCGGCCGAAGGGCGGCGACGCCTTCGGCTTACGCGCTTGCTATCAGCTGCTCAGGACCCGTTACGCCGCGCGTTGAGTTCGTCGTCGCCCGGAATGTCCCACTCCTGGTCGCGCAGCACGGTCGCGGCCACCGGCCGGCCGTCGGCATCGCGCCACGGGCGGTAACGGAACCGGGTTTCCACCGCGCGGCAGGTGATGGCGTCCATCTCCGCGCTGCCGCTGCTGCCGACGATGCGGCAATCGCTCGGGCGGCCCTGCGTGTCGATGTGGAAGCGCATGCGCACCGTGCCGTGAAACCCCTGTTCCAGCGCCCAGGCCGGCACGTCGCGGCCGCGCACGTCGCCGCGGATCAGCTGCGGCATCCGCTCCATCCCGCTGCCGTCGCCATCGCCGTCGCCGCCCGCGCCGTCGCCGTTGCCGATCCCGCCCGCGCCGGTGCCCGGCCCCGGCCGGTCCGACGCGCCCGACGTCGCCTGCACACCGATGTTGGGCAAAGGCGCGACGACGATCGGCGGCGGCACGGTGACAATGACCGGCACGGGTGCGGTCACCTCGGTTGCCTTGGAGCGCAGGTTGGGCGGCGAGGCCTTGCCGCTCGGCCGCGTGATCTTCCTGGGCGGCGGTACGACGCGCTCGGGCGGCGGCGGATCGGGCAGCACCGCGAACGTCGCCAGCCCCTGCTGCATCGCGGGCGGCAGAAACCCCGCCGCCAGCCCGTGCAGCAGCACGAAGCCCAGCCCGCCGACCATCAGTGCGGTCAGCCCGGCGGCGCCCGCGCGCTCGCGAAGCCTTTGATGCGGCACGTTCATCATCGTTCAGATGATAACGCGCGCCGCCTTTCGCAACGCTGACCGCCAAGCCTGCGAGCACGGTCCTGGCGCGCGCGTTACAGCGCCGCCGCGGCGCGGATGATCGGCACGAACTTCGCCGCGGTCAGGCTGGCGCCGCCGACCAGCGCACCGTCGACGTCGGGGCACGCCAGGATGCTCGCGGTGTTGTCGCCCGTCACCGATCCGCCGTACAGGATGCGGATCCCGTCGGCGGCGTCACCGACCAGCATGCGCAGCTTGGCGCGCGCGATCGCATGCATCGACTGGATGTCCTCCAGCGTCGGCGTCCGCCCGGTGCCGATCGCCCAGCGCGGTTCGTAGGCGAGCGTGAACCAGCTGCCGTCGGCATGGTCGGGAACCGATTTTTCGATCTGCGCCTGCACGACGCGCTCGGCGCGGTCGGCGTTGCGCTCCGCCTCCGTCTCGCCGCAGCAGACGATCACCTGCAATCCGTGGCGCCGCGCCGCCGCGGCCTTCGCCCAGGCGTCGTGGCTCGTCTCGCCCTGGTCGGCGCGGCGTTCGGAATGGCCGACGATGACGAAGCGCGCGCCCGCCTCCGCGACCATCGGCGCGGAAACGCAGCCGGTATGCGCGCCGCTGTCGGCCTCGTGCACGTCCTCCGCGCCGATCATCAGGCCGGGGACGCGCTGCGCCGCAGGCGCGATCAGCGTGAACGGCACCGCGACCGCGACGTCGACGCCGGGCGCCCCCGCCGCCGCGGCGGCGATACCGTCCAGTTCGCTGAGGCAGGCCAGCGACCCGTTCATCTTCCAATTGCCCGCCACCAGCTTGCGCCGCGTCATCGTCGTCCCCTCGGATCATGTTTTATCGTGCGGCCGGCGATGGCGCGGCGCGCGCTTGATGGCAAGCCGCCATCCCCGTAAAGCCCGTCCACTTCATCTTCGGGACGATCGGCCTCTTCATGCTCAGCTTCTTCCGCCGGATCATCAATTCCAAGGCCGGCGTCATCGTCACCTTCATCGTGCTCGGCGTCATCGCGATCGCCTTTGCGGCGGGCGACGTCACCGGCCTGCGCGGCGGCAACGGCGGCGGGCTGACCGGCAATTACGTCGTCAAGGTCGGCGGCGAGAAGATCGGCGTCGCCGATCTCGAAAGCCGGATGCAGAGCGAATTGCAGGCCGCGCGCCAGCAGCAGCCGACGATGACGATGGCCGACATGATCGCACAGGGCGGATTGCAGGCGGTGCTCGATCGCTCGGTCAACAGCCTGGCGCTCGACGTATTCGGCCACGACCAGGGCATGGTCGTCTCGAAGCGCGCGGTCGATGGCCAGATCGCGAGCATTCCCGGCCTTCGCGGCCCCAACGGCCAGTTCGATCCGGCCATCTATCAGCGGTTGCTGCAGCAGCGCCGCCTGACCGATGCGCAGGTGCGCGGCGACATCGCGCGCGACCTGATGGCGCAGCAGCTGATCCTGCCGACGCAGGGCGCGACGCAGCTGCCGCTGAAGCTCGCGCTCCCTTATGCCAGCCTGCTGCTCGAAAAGCGCGAGGGGCGCATCGGCTTCATCCCCGCGCAGGCGATGGATACCGGTGCCGCTCCGACCGACGCCGACATCCAGGCCGCCTACCGCCGCGGCATCGCGCGCTACACGGTGCCGCAGCGCCGCGCGATCCGCTACGCCATCATCACGCCCGATCTGGTGAAGGCGCGTGCCACGCCGACCGAACAGGAGGTCGCGCAGGCCTATGCCCAGCAGAAGCCGCTCTACGCCCCGGTGCAGAAGCGCGACATCACCCAGGTCGTCGTGCTCGACCAGGCGGGCGCCAACGCGCTCGCGGCAAAGGTGAAGGGCGGCGCCTCCCTCGCCGATGCGGCACGTGCCGCCGGCCTGGAGCCGTCGGTGCAAAAGGCGATGACGAAGGATGCGTATCGCGCCGCCACGTCCGCGGCGGTCGCCGACGCGGTGTTTGGCGCCGCCAAGGGCGCGCTCGTCGGTCCCGTGCGCGGCGCGCTCGGCTGGGTCGTCGCGCGCGTCGACACGATCACCGACGTCCCCGGGAAAACTCTCGACCAGGCGCGGCCGGAGATCGTCGCGACGCTCGCCAAGCAGAAGCAGCAGCAGGCGCTCGGCGCGATCCACGACGCGCTCGACGATGCCCTGGCGCGCAACGCCACCTTCGACGAGGCGGTCGCCGACCAGAAACTGGCGGGGCAGCAGACGCAGCCGCTGCTCGCCAACGGCATCAACCCGGATGCGCCGGCCACGCCCCCCAATCCCGCGATCGCGCCAATCGTCGCTGCCGCCTTCCAGATGCAGGACGGCGATCCCGCCCAGCTCGTGCCGCTGGGTCAGGACGGCGGCTTCGCGCTCGTCGCGCTCAGCCGCGTCGTGCCCGCGACGCCGCGCCCGCTCGCGCAGGTGCGTAACGCCGTCGTCGCCGACATCCGCGCCGACCGCGCCCGCGCCGCGGCGCGCAAGCTTGCCGCCGACGTGCTGGCAAAGGTAAACAAGGGCATGCCGCTCGCACAGGCGCTGTCGGCGACGGGTCGTCCGCTGCCCGCGCCGCAGGCAATCTCCGCGATGCGCGGCCAGATCGCGTCCAATCCGCGCGGCGCGCAGCCGGGCCTCGTGCTGATGTTCAGCATGGTGCCGGGCACCGCCAAACTGCTGGAAGCGCCCAACGGCGCCGGCTGGCTGATCGTCGATCTCGACCGCGTCACGCCGGGCAACGCCAGTGGCGACGCGCGGCTCGTCGGGGCGACGCGGCAGGATCTTGGCCGCATCGTCGGGCGCGAATATGTCGACCAGTTCGCGCGCGCCGTGCGGATGCAGGTGGGCGTCAAGACCGACACCGGCGCGCTCGCCCGGGTCCGTGCGGACCTCAGCGGCGCGACCCCGGCCGCTGGCAACTGACGTGGACGCGTCGATCGACGCGCTCGCCGCGGGCCGTCCCGCCTTCGTCTGGCGCCGTCAGGTCGCGGACACCGACACGCCGGTCGCCGCCGCACTCAAGCTGATCGAGCCGGGGCGCGGTGACTATCTGCTCGAATCGGTCGAGGGCGGCGCGACGCGCGGGCGCTACAGCCTGATCGGCCTTGCGCCCGACCTCGTCTTTCGCGCGCGCGGCGATGCGGCGGAGATCAACCGGAACTGGGCGCACGACCGCGACGCCTTCGCCCCCGCGGGCCAGCCGACGCTCGACGCGCTGCGCGCGCTCGTTGCCGAATGTCGCGGCGACGTGCCTGCCGATCTTCCCCCCGCGCTCGCCTGCCTCGTCGGCTATTTCGGCTATGAGACGATCGGCCTCGTCGAGCGGTTGGACACGCCCGCCGCCGATCCGCTCGGCCTGCCCGATATGCTGTTCGTACGGCCGACGACGATCCTGGTCTTCGACCGGCTGGCCGACGCGCTCTACCTCGTCGCCCCCGTCTGGCCGGGATCGGGCGATCCGCAGGCGCGCGTCGCCGATGCACAGGCGCGGCTCGACGACGTCGCCGCGCGGCTCGCCAATACGCCGCTCCCTGCACCCGTCCGCGCCGATGCCGCGGAGCCGGTCTACACGCCCGCGATCGCGCCCGCCGACTATGAGGCGATGGTACTGCGCGCGCAGGACTATATCCGCGCCGGCGACATCTTCCAGGTCGTGCTGGCGCAGCGTTTCTCCGCGCCCTTCGCGTTGCCGCCGCTCGAACTCTATCGCAGCCTGCGCCGCATCAACCCCTCGCCCTTCCTCTACCACCTCGACCTGCCCGGCTTCGCGCTCATCGGGTCGAGCCCGGAGATCCTCGTGCGCGTGCGCGACGGCGCGGTGACGATCCGCCCGATCGCCGGTACGCGCCCGCGCGGCCGCACCGCGGCGGAGGACGAGGCAAACCGCGCCAGCCTGCTCGCCGATCCGAAAGAGCGCGCCGAGCATCTGATGCTGCTCGACCTCGGCCGCAACGATGTCGGCCGCGCCGCATCACCCGGCTCGGTGCGCGTCACCGCTAGCTACGGCATCGAATTCTACAGCCACGTGATGCACATCGTGTCGAACGTCGTCGGGACGCTGCATCCCGATCGCGACGCGATCGACGCGCTGTTCGCCGGCTTTCCGGCGGGCACTGTCTCGGGCGCGCCAAAAGTGCGCGCCTGCCAGATCATCGCCGAGTTGGAGCCTGAACGTCGCGGCGCCTATGCGGGTGGCGTCGGCTATTTCTCGCCCGACGGATCGATGGATTCGTGCATCGTGCTGCGCACCGCCGTCGTCAAGGACGGCATGATCCACGCACAGGCGGGCGCTGGCGTCGTCGCCGACAGTATCCCCGCCTATGAACAGCGCGAGTGCGAGGCGAAGGCGGGGGCGATCCTGGCGGCCGCGCGCGACGCGGTCACCCGCGCCGCCGCACCACAGTTCGGTCAGTAAAAGCTCAGGGCACCTGTGCCGCGGCGTCGCGCTTGGCGCGCTCCTCGGCGGCCCACTGGCGGTTTGCGGCCAGCGCGCAGCCGCTCTGCCCGCCCGTGCCGACCGGGGAACAGGTATCGGGCAGGCCGCCGGCGACGCGGCCGACCTGGTCCATCGTCTGCGTGCGGTTGACCCAGCTCTGGTTCTGCGCCGGGATCGGCCCGCTGTCGCGGAACTGCTTGGGAATGCGATACGGCTGGTCGAGCGTCGAGCAGACGACGATCTCGGTGCTGCTGCTCTGCGGACATTTCTCGCCGCGGGTCAGCGTGACGCTGCGCACGCGTTGCGGCGGCTGCCCGCTCTGCGCCTGCTCCGCCGATCCCGGCGATCCGGCGATCTGCGCCGATAGCGCGGCGGGAAGGCCGATCAACGCGGCAACGAGAAGGGGACGCAACATCGGGGTATCTCCTTTGGCCGAATCAACGATCGAGGCCTGATCCGGCTCCCCTATCGCATGGACGATTTAGGCATGGCGAGATTGCCGGTGGATGACCGGCGGGTAACAGCCGTTGCGCGGGTCGGGCGTTGCGCTATGGCGCTGCGATGATCCTCGTCGTCGACAATTATGACAGCTTCACCTGGAATCTCGTCCATTACCTGATGGAGCTTGGCGCGAAGGTGGAGGTCGTGCGCAACGATGCGATCTCAGCCGGCCAAGCGCTGTCGTCGGGAGCGGAAGCGTTCCTGATCTCGCCCGGCCCGTGCACCCCGAACGAGGCGGGCGTCAGCCTCGACCTCGTCGCCGCCGCTGCCGACGCGGGGCGGCCCCTGCTCGGCGTATGCCTGGGGCATCAGGCGATCGGCCAGCATTTCGGCGGCCGGGTCGAGCGCGGCGGGCTGATGCACGGCAAGACCTCCCCCGTGCATCACGACGGCACCGGCCTGTTCGAGGGCCTGCCCTCGCCCGTCACCGCGACACGCTATCACAGCCTGATCGTCAACGACGTGCCCGCGCCGCTGATCGTCAACGCACGCGCCGACGACGGCAACGTCATGGGCTTCCGCCACGAAAGCCTGCCGATCCACGGCGTCCAGTTCCATCCCGAAAGCATCGCGACCGAGCACGGCCATGCGATGCTCGCCAATTTCCTGCGTGCCGCGGGCATCGCCGTGAAGGCGGGCGCGGCGTGACGACCTTCACCCCTCTCCCCGATCCGTCGACCCCGCTGTCGCGCGAAAGCGCGCGGGCCGCGTTCGCCGACATCCTCGACGCGCGCGCGTCGGAGGAGGACATCGGCGCCTTCCTGCTCGCCCTGTCCGACCGCGAGGAGACCAGCCTCGAAATCGCGGAGGCCGCGCGCGCGCTGCGCGAGCGGATGATCCCGATCGATGCGCCCGCCGGCGCGATCGACGTGTGCGGCACCGGCGGCGACGGACACCATACGCTCAACGTCTCGACCGCGGTCGCGCTCGTCGTCGCGGCATGCGGCGTCCCCGTGGCGAAACACGGCAACCGCGCCGCCTCGTCCAAGGCCGGAGCGGCGGATACGCTGGAGGCGCTCGGCCTCGACCTCGATATCGCGGGGGCGACGGCGGAAGGCAGCCTCGCCGACCTCGGCATCGCGTTCCTCTTTGCGGCCAACCACCATCCCGCGATGAAGCGGATCACGCCGATCCGCCACCGCATCGGCAAGCGCACGATCTTCAACCTGATGGGCCCGCTCGCCAACCCCGCGCGCGTCACGCGCCAACTGCTCGGCATCGCCCGCCCCGATTATGCCGGCCTTTATGCGGAGGCGCTGGCGCAGCTCGGCACCGAAGCCGCGGCGGTGATTTCGGGCGAGGAGGGCCTCGACGAGCTGTCAACCGCCGGACCCAGCCTGGCCGTCACGATCGGCACCGTCGCGCTGCCCGCGCGGATCGTGCCCGAGGATGCGGGCCTCGCCCGCCACTCGCTCGCCGCGCTGCGCGGCGGCGACCCGGCCTATAACGCCGACGCCCTGCGCCGCCTCCTCGCCGGGGAGGCCGGCGCCTATCGCGACGCCGTCCTGCTCAATGCCGCCGCGGCGCTCGTCGTCGCCGGCGCCGTCTCCACCCTCACCGATGGCGCGCGCGATGCCGCCCGCGTCCTCGACGACGGCAGCGCGGGCGCGCTGCTCGACCGCTGGATCGCCTACCGATGACCACCATCCTCTCCCGCATCGTCGAAACCAAGCGCGCGGAAGTCGCCGCGCGCAAGGCGACGACAAGTCTCGCCGATCTCGAGGCGCGCATCGCCACCGTCACCAAGCCGCGCGGTTTCCGCGCCGCGCTCGACGCGAAGCAGGGCCATGCGCTCATCACCGAGATCAAGAAGGCGAGCCCGTCGAAGGGCCTGATCCGCGCGGACTTCGACCCACCCACGCACGCGCGCGCCTATCAGGCGGGGGGGCGGCCTGCCTGTCGGTGCTGACCGACGAGCAATGGTTCCGCGGCTGCGACGACGACCTCGTCGCCGCGCGCGCCGCATGCAGCCTGCCCGTGATCCGCAAGGACTTCATGGTCGACCCGTGGCAGGCGACCGAATCGCGCGCGATCGGCGCCGACGCGATCCTCATCATCGTTTCCGCGCTCGACGACGGCCAGATGGCGGAGATCGAGGCGAGCGCGCTGGACTGCGGCATGGATGTGCTGGTCGAGGTGCACGACGCCGCCGAATTCGACCGCGCGCTGCGCCTGAAATCGCGGCTGATCGGCGTGAACAACCGCAACCTGCACGATTTCAGCGTCGATTTCCGCCGCACCTATGCGCTCGTCGACAAGGCGCCGCCGGGCTGCACCTTCGTCGCGGAAAGCGGCCTGTCGAGCCGCGCCGACCTCGATGCGCTCGCCGAACACGGCGTCCATTGTTTCCTGATCGGCGAATCGCTGATGCGCCAGCCCGACCTGACCGCCGCGACGCGCGCGCTGGTCGGGTGAGCAATCTCACGCATATCGACGCGGACGGCGCGGCGCGTATGGTCGACGTCGCCGGCAAGTCGGTTACGTCGCGCGAGGCGACGGCGACCGGACACATCGCCATCGCCGCCGATGCGCTCGCCGCGATCCGCGACGGCGCGACGAAGAAGGGCGACGTGCTCGCCGTCGCGCGTATCGCCGGCATCATGGCCGCGAAGAAGACCGCGGACCTTATCCCGCTCTGCCACCCCCTGCCGCTCACCCGCGTCACGCTCGACCTCGCAATCGATGCGGACGGCATCACCGCCACCGCGACCGCCGCGACGGAGGGCAAGACCGGCGTCGAGATGGAGGCGCTTACCGCCGCCTCGGTCGCACTGCTGACGATCTACGACATGGCGAAGGCGCTCGACCGCGGCATGACGATCACCGGCCTGCGCCTGCTCGCCAAATCGGGCGGCGCGTCCGGCGACTGGCAGGCGGCGTGAGCCTGCTGCCGATCGCAGAGGCGCAGGCGCGGCTGTTCGCGCTGGCGGCGCCGGTCGCGATCGAAGAAATGCCGCTCCTCGCTGCGCACGGCCGCTGGGCGGCGCGGGACGTCGTCGCGCGACGGACACAGCCCGCGCACGACCTGTCGGCGATGGACGGTTATGCGATCCGCTTCGCCGACCTGCCCGGTCCCTGGGCGCTGGTCGGCGAGAGCGCGGCGGGGCGCCCCTTTGCGGGATCGATCGGCCCCGGCGAGACGGCACGCATCTTCACCGGCGCCGACGTGCCCGATGGCGCGGACACGGTGATGGTGCAGGAAGAGGTCGACGCCACCGGCACGCACATCCGCCTCGTCGGCGAAGGGCCGCTTGCGCGGGGCCGCAACGTCCGCCGGCGCGGGCTGGATTTTACCGCGGGCGATCGGCTGATCCCCGCCGGCGCGCGCATCACGCCCGCACGCCTCGCCGTCGCGGCGACCGGCGGCGTCGGGACGATCCCCACCCGCCGCCGCATCCGCGTCGCGCTCTGCGCCACCGGCGACGAGCTCATCGCCCCCGGCGCGACCGCCGACCCGCGCGCGCTGCCCGAATCGAACCGGGTCATGCTCGCCGCGATGCTCGCCGACCTGCCCGTCGACATCGTCGATCTCGGCATCCTGCCCGACGATCTCGCGACGTTGCGCGACGCCTTTGCGGCGGTATCGGCCGACCTTCTCGTCACCACCGGCGGCGCGTCGGTCGGCGACCACGACCTCGTCCGTCCCGCGATCGAGGCGGCGGGCGGGCGCATCGATTTCTGGCGGATCGCGCTTCGGCCCGGCAAGCCGATGATGGCCGGCCGCCTGGGGGGCACCATGCTGCTCGGCCTGCCCGGCAATCCCGTCTCCGCCTTCGTCACCGCGATACTGTTCGTCCGCCCGCTGATCGCGCATCTCGCCGGCGCCGCCGAGCCGCTGCCGCGCGAGACGACCGTATTGCTGGGCGAGGACCTGCCAGCCAACAACGCGCGCACCGACTATCTGCGCGCCGAATTGCGCGACGGACGCGCCTATGCCTCGACGATCCAGGACAGTTCGATGCTGCTCACGCTCGCCCGATCGCACTGCATGATCGTCCGCCCCGCCCACGCGCCGCCGGCATCCGCCGGCGACTCGGCGCAGATCCTGATGATCGCTTGACGGCAAGCGGAACGTTCCCTAGAAGTTCCACGTCTGTTCTGACGGGAAGGACCGCCCATGCTCACGCGCAAGCAGCACGAGCTCGTCTGCTTCATCAACGATCGGCTGGAGGAGACTGGCATCTCCCCCTCGTTCGAGGAGATGAAGGAGGCGCTCGACCTCAAGTCCAAATCCGGCGTGCATCGCCTGATCAGCGCGCTCGAGGAGCGGCATTTCATCCGCCGTCTGCCCAACCGCGCCCGCGCGCTCGAGGTGTTGCGGATGCCGGAACGCTCGGAAAAGAAGCCCGCCACCGCCGCGCCGGTTGCGGAAACGCCCGCCGCGCCCGCGCGCGGCAACGTCCGCCCCGCCCCGTCGCCCGCCAACGACGTCGTCGAGATTCCGCTGCACGGCCGCATCGCCGCCGGCGTGCCGATCGAGGCGTTCGAGGGCAGCTCGATGCTCGCGGTGCCCGCCGCGCTGCTCGGCTCGGGCGAACATTATGCGCTGGAAGTGTCGGGCGATTCGATGGTCGAGGCGGGCATTCTCGACGGTGACTATGCGCTAATCCGCCGCACGGAGACGGCGCGGGACGGCGAGATCGTCGTCGCGCTGATCGAGGAGAGCGAGGCGACGCTCAAATATTTCCGCCGCGAAGGCGCGATGATCCGCCTCGATCCCGCGAACCGCGCCTATGAGCCGCAGCGCTACCGGCCGGACATCGTGCGCGTGCAGGGCAAATTGTCGGGCATCCTACGCCGCTACGACTGAGGATCTCGGTTTGCCCGCCGGGGTTGGAACCGCGGCGGGCCGGGTGGCGCGAAGGGGTCGCGATAGCGCGTCCCGGCGGCCGGCACCGCCTTTGGCGGGGCCAGCCAGGGGTGCCTGTCTCCCGCCCGCCGAACGGTGACGACGCGCATCGGCGACAGCGTGATCGCGACGCCGCCGGTCCGCCGTAACGCCGCGAGGTCGAGCGTCAGCCAGCGCGGCCGGCATCGCGCGGGCAGGCGACGGTCGCTGACGACGATATCCGCCTGCGCGCAGGCACGGATCAACGCGGGCCATGGCAACGGATAGGCGCTGCGCGTCGCGAGCAGACGCCAGCGCGCGCCGCCCCGCACCAGATCGATCGCGCAGACGTCGCGCGAACAGCGCGCGTCGGGGCGATCGGCGAGCAGCATCGGCTCGCCCTCCTCCCCGCCGGTTTCGCTGAGCACGCCGCGCACGTAATCGCCGGCGCGATCGCGCAGGATCGCCAGCCCGCCCGCGGTCCGCACCGCCAGATGCCGGCCGTCGCCGGTGACGAGGATATCGGGCGACGGCGTCGTCACCATCCACACGCATCCCGCGACCAGCGACGCCACGCCAAGCCAGCGGACCCGCGTCCGCCACAGCGCCAGCCACAACCCGCCGCCGACGCACAGGGCGAATGCACCGACCGGCACCGTCGCCAGCGCCATCGCCGATCCCGGCATCGCCGCCACGCTGCGCGCGATCCACAGCAGCAACGCCATCGCCTGCCCAGTCAGCCACCATATCGGCGCGCCCCAGCCGGCCACATCGAGCAGCAGCGCCAGCGCCTCCAGCGGCATGATGACGAAGGTGGTCAGCGGGATCGCGACCAGATTGGCGAAGGCGCCGTACAGCCCCGCCTTGTGGAAGTGATAGACCGCGATCGGCATCAGCGCGGCCTCGACCAACAGCCCCGTGACCAGCAACGAGGCGAGTTCCCGACCCAGCCGCCGCCAGCGCGATTCCTCGTGGACGCCGAAGAAGGCGGCGACGCGCGGATGCTCGTGCAGCGCGACGATCGAGACGATCGCGGCGAATGACAATTGGAAGCTCGGGCCGACCAGAGCCTCCGGCCAGACCAGCAGCACCGCGAATGCGCCGCCCGCGACGAGCCGCAGCGTCACCGCCTGCCGCCCCATCGCCAGCGCCGCCAGCACGAGCAGCGCCGCGACGCACGATCGGATCGTCGGCACCTGGCTGCCGGTGAGCAGCGTATAGCCAATCGCCGCCCCCGCTCCTGCGACCGCCGCGACGAGCGGCAGGCGCACGCGCAGCGCCAGCCATGGCCACAAGGCCAGCAGGCGCATCACGACCAGCATCGTCGCGCCGACCGCGGCGGTGATGTGCAGGCCGCTGACCGACAACAGATGCGCAAGCCCCGCGCGCCGCATCGCGTCCGAATCCTCCTGCGTGATCGCGCCCTCGTCCCCCGTCGCCAGCGCCGCGGCGATGCCGCCGGCGCTCCCCGCCAGCTGCGTGGTGATGTGGCGCGTCAGCCGGTCGCGCAGCGTGTCGCCGCCCTTCACCCCGCCGACCACGACCACCGGCCCGAAGGCGCGGCCGGTCGCGCCGATCCCGGCGAACCAGGCGACACGCGCGAAGTCATAGGCGCCGGGCACCGCCGCGCCCGGGGGCGGCATCAACCGCGCCGACAGGCGGGTGCGCGCACCCGGCACGACACCCGGGGGCACGCTTGCGGCATCGACATTCACGCGGATACGCGGCGGCAGGCCGCTCGCGGGGTCGGCGCGCAGCGTCAGCCGTACCAGTTCGCGCGCGGGCAAGGGCTCGACCTGTTCGACGATGCCGACGACCCGCACCACCGCGGGCCGCGCCAGCACCGGCGCCGCAATGCGATCCGCCCGCCACCATGCCAGCCCCAGCCCGACCGCAGCCGCCAGCCCGCCGATCGCGACGATCCGCGCCAGCCGGCTGCGCCCGTCCAGCGCCGCCGCGGCAAGGCCCATGCCCGCCAGTGCCACCAACGCCGCACGCCACTGTGCCGCGTCGGGCAGCACGAACCATGCCGCGATGCCGGCGCCCAGCATCACCGGCAGCCACAACGGCAATTGCTCGCGCTCCGCCTCCAGCCAGCGTTCGATCCACGCGGGCGCGACGAAACCTCCCCACCGCGGCGGGATTTGAAGGCGCGGAACGCGCGTGCTAGGGGCCGCCGCGGCTGGTTGGGCCATCATCTCGAACCCTAAGGAGCAGGCACGGTTGGGCGCAACAGTGGATCATGACGCGAACGGTAACGCCGAGGCCAAGGGTGCGGCGATCGTTACCCGGTTCGCGCCGTCGCCGACCGGCTACCTGCATCTCGGCGGTGCGCGCACGGCACTGTTCAACTGGCTGTTCGCACGCCATCACGGCGGCAGATTCCTGCTGCGGATCGAGGATACCGATCGCGCGCGCTCGACGCAGCCTGCCATCGACGCGATCCTCGCCGGCCTCACATGGCTCGGCATCGACTGGGACGGCGAAGCCGTCTTCCAGTTCGCCCGCGCCGATCGCCATGCCGAGGTCGCGCATCAGATGGTCGCGGGCGGCAATGCCTATCGCTGCTACATGACGCAGGACGAGATTGCGGCGCAGCGCGAGGCGGCGCAGGCCGAAAAGCGTCCTTTGCGCATCCGCTCGCCGTGGCGCGACCGCACCGACCATCCGGAGGGGCAGCCCTATGTCGTCCGCCTCAAGGCGCCGCGCGAGGGCGCGACGACGATCGAGGATCGCGTCCAGGGTTCGGTGACGGTCCAGAACGCCGAGCTCGACGATCTCATCCTGCTCCGCTCCGACGGCACGCCCACCTATATGCTCGCGGTCGTCGTCGACGACCACGACATGGGCGTGACGCATGTCATCCGCGGCGACGATCATCTCAACAACGCCTTCCGCCAGCTGCCCATCTATCGCGCGATGGGCTGGGCGGAGCCCGTCTACGCGCACATCCCGCTGATCCACGGCACCGACGGCGCGAAGCTGTCGAAGCGGCACGGCGCGGTCGGGATCGAGGCGTATCGCGACGAACTCGGCATCCTGCCCGAAGCGTTCGACAACTACCTGCTTCGCCTCGGCTGGGGTCACGGCGACGACGAGATCATCAGCCGCGAACAGGCGGTGCAATGGTTCGATCTCGCCGGTGTCGGCAAGAGCCCGTCGCGCTTCGACCTCAAGAAGCTCGAGAACCTCAACGGCCATTACATCCGCGCCGCCGACGATGCGCGGCTCGCGACGCTGGTCGCCGGCATCGGCGGCTATGGCGAGGATGCCGAGCCGCTGCTGACGCAGGCGATGCCGTTCCTGAAGGCGCGCGCCGCCAATCTCAACGAGCTTGCCGATGGCGCGTGCTTCCTGTTCGCCACGCGCCCGCTTCCGATGGAGCCATCGGCTTCGGAGCTGCTGACGCAGGAGGCGCGGGCGCTGCTCGCGCAACTGCACACGGCGCTTGACGCAGTGCAGCAGTGGGATCAGGAGGCTATCGAAGCAGCGGTACGGCAGGTCGCCGAGGGCAAGGGCTTGAAGCTCGGCCAAGTCGCCCAGCCGCTCCGCGCCGCTCTCACCGGGCGCAAGACGTCGCCCGGCATCTTCGACGTGCTCGCGCTTCTCGGCAAGGAGGAAAGCCTCGGCCGGATCGCGGACCAGATGGCAGTCTGACAGGAAGGACAAGACATGACCGACACCGCGAAATTCGCCCTGGACGGCAAGGACTTCGAATACCCGGTCATGTCCGGTTCGGTCGGCCCCGACGTGGTCGACATCCGCAAGCTCTATGCGCAGACCGGCGCCTTCACCTACGATCCCGGCTTCACCTCGACCGCATCGTGCCGTTCGGCGCTGACCTACATCGACGGCGACGAGGGCGTGCTGCTCCACCGCGGCTATCCGATCGGCGAGCTTGCCGAACAGTCGAGCTTCATGGAGGTCGCGTACCTCCTCCTCAACGGCGAACTGCCGTCGGCGGACGAGCTGGCGACGTTCAACACCACGATCACGCGCCACACGATGGTGCACGAGCAGCTGGCCGCCTTCTTCCGCGGGTTCCGCCGCGATGCGCATCCGATGGCGATCATGTGCGGCGTCGTCGGCGCGCTGTCCGCCTTCTACCACGATTCGACCGACATTCACGACCCGGTGCAGCGCACGATCGCGTCGCACCGCCTGATCGCCAAGATCCCGACGATCGCGGCGATGGCGTACAAGTACAGCGTCGGGCAGCCGTTCCTGTACCCGGACAACTCGCTGTCCTACACCGGCAACTTCCTGCGCATGACCTTCGGCGTGCCCGCTGAGCCCTATGAGGTGAACCCGGCGGTCGAGAAGGCGATGGACCGTATCTTCATCCTCCACGCCGATCACGAACAGAATGCGTCGACCTCGACCGTCCGCCTCGCCGGATCGTCGGGTGCCAATCCGTTCGCGTGCATCGCGGCGGGCATCGCCTGCCTCTGGGGCCCCGCGCATGGCGGTGCGAACGAGGCCGCGCTCAACATGCTGCGCGAGATCGGTACGCCCGATCGCATCCCCGAATTCATCGCGCGGGCCAAGGACAAGAACGATCCGTTCCGCCTGATGGGCTTCGGACACCGCGTCTACAAGAACTACGATCCGCGCGCGACCGTCATGCAGAAGACGGTGCGCGAGGTGTTCGACGCGCTCAAGGTCAACGATCCCCTGTTCGAGACCGCGTTGCGTCTCGAAGAGATCGCGCTCAACGATCCGTACTTCATCGAGAAGAAGCTGTTCCCGAACGTCGACTTCTATTCGGGCGTCATCCTCTCGGCGATCGGCTTCCCGACGGAGATGTTCACCGTGCTCTTCGCGCTCGCCCGCACCGTCGGCTGGGTCGCGCAGTGGAACGAGATGATCACCGATCCCGACCAGAAGATCGGGCGTCCGCGCCAGCTCTACACCGGCCCGACGCAGCGCACCTACGTTCCGGTCGAGCAGCGCTGATGCGCCGGCTCCGGCCGATCCTGCTCGCGGTGGGCGTCATGCTGGCGCTTACCGGCGCTTTGTGGATCGGCCAGGGCCTGGGCTACGTCCACTGGCCGCAATCGAGCTTCATGCTCGATCAGCGGATCTGGGCCGACCGCGGCAGCGCCGTTGCGGTCTTCGGCCTTTTGCTGATCCTCGTCGCGCGCCGCCTGCCGCGGCGCTGAACCGTCGTCAGGCCGGCGCGTCGCCGGCCGGCAGCGTCAGCGTGAACGTCGCGCCTTCGCCCGGCACGCTCTCCACCGACAGGTCGCCCCCCATCGCCCGCGCCAGCCGGCGCGCGATATAGAGGCCAAGGCCGCTGCCGCCCGGCTCGCTCGGGTCGACGCGTTCGAACTTCTCGAAGATGCGCGCCTGATCGTCGGGCGCGATTCCCTTGCCCTGATCCGCCACCACGGCCTCGACCATCGCGCCGACGCGCGCCGCCGTGACCGTGACGACCCCGTTTGAGGGTGAATAGCGGACGGCATTGCCGATCAGATTGACCATGATCTGTAACGTCCGCCGGAAATCGCCCGATGCGGCAACGGGCATTCCCGCCAGCGGCCGCGCGATCGCGATGCCGGTATTGGACGCCTTCACCGACAGCAGCCCCGCTGCGCGCCGCGCGACGTCGGCGAGGTCGATCGTCTCCAAATCGGGGCGGAAATCGTCGCGCTCCACCGCCTCGAGGTCGACGAGGTCGTCGACGAGGCCGAGCAGATGGCGGCCGGCATTGGCGATATCCGACGCATAATCGGCATAATCCGCCTGCACCGGCCCCTCGGCCTGCGCGTGGATCGTGTCTGCATGCGCGATGATCTTGGCAAGCGGCGTGCGCAAGGCGCGCTCCAGCGCTTCCGCGAATCGCGCCGACATGCCCGCATCGGCCGCCGGTGCGGCCACCACCGGCGCCTCTACGTCCCGCGCGACGCCTGCGAGGCCGGCGAACCCGCCCTCCTTGTCGCGCCGCACGGTCGCGGTCAGCGTCACCGCGCGATCGTTTGCGCGCAGCCGGGCGGGCTGCGCCTCGAATGGCCGGCGCCGCGCCATCGCGTCGAGGATCGGCATCGCCCCCTCCCGGTCGCTGTCGAGCGCGAACAGCGCGGTCAGCGGCTGGCCCAGCATCGCCAGGCCGTCGACGCCATATCGCCGCGCGCCCTCGATCCCCACGAACGTGAGATGCAGCGCCGCATCGGTTTCCCAGGGCAGGTCGCCGTCCTCGATCATCGCCGCGTTAGGCGTCGCGATCGATGGCTGCGGCCGCATTTCGCGCCATCCCGACACCGCGAGGCGCACCGCCCCGTCGACGGGCTGCGCGCGCACCCACAAATCGAGGTCGGTGTCGCCATCCGCGACGACCACCGCGCGCGAGACGAGGATGCCCAGCCGCCGCGCGAGACGCACGACCATCGCCAGCTGCGGCACCGCGATCGCCGCGCCGATCCCGCCGCCGGCATGAGCGTTGAGCGCGAGCAGCGCCGGGTCCGCCGACACCAGGCGATCGTCGCCGTCGATCAGCGCGTGCGAGACGGGCACGTCGGGCAGGCCTTCGATCCTCATCGCGCCGTCTCGCGCGCCAGCGCGTCGATGGCAAGTCGCAGATCGTGGTGCAGCGTCAACGGCGCCAGCGCCGAGCGTGCGACCTCGACCGGCACCGCCGCGATTGCGTCGATCGCATCGGCGAAGGCTTCGATATCGCGCCGCGGGTCGGCATCGGCGAGCGCCAGCGCGATCCGCGCGATCGTCGCGCGATCCAGCGCCGCCGCACGCAGCGCGAGCCACAGGCGGTCCCCCTCCGGCTCCAGCATGATCTGCCGCGCCGCGGTGAAATCCACGTCGACGGCGCGGCCCAGCACCGCGACGAACAGCGACAATCGCCGGTCGCCCAGCGCATCGACCAGCAACGGCCCGACCTCGCTCGCGCGCGCGTCGATCGCCGCGGCCAGCCGCACCGCTGCCGCTTCGGGGCGCTGGCCTTCGTCATGCGCACCCAGGTTGCGCTGCGCCGCCGCCACGATCGCGCGGTCCAGCGCGGCATCGCTCGCACCGTCGGCGCTCTGTGCCTCGCGAATGCAGGCGGCGACCCACCAGACGAGCTGGTGATGCCGTTCCGCCGGCAGCACCGAATGCTGCGGACGCGCCTGCTCAATCGCGGACCGCCGCCGCGCTTCCGCAGTCAACAGCGCGCGCGCCGCCGCGGCGACGACGCCGTCGTCCACCTCGGTCAGGCGGACGAGCAGGCTCGGCTCGTCGGGCGCACCCGGCGCCGGCGCCAGCGCCGCGCTCATCTGGTCGCAGCGAACCTGCGCGAGCAGTTCGTCCATAAGCTGCCGCTCGCGTAGCAGCCCGGCGCGCGCCAGCCGGCGCAAAACATCGTCGGGCCCGCGCAGAATCCGCTCCGCCGCGTCCGCCTGGCCCTTCTCAGCGAGCACGCGGGCGGCGTGGTGGCGGATATCGGTTTCGATCGCGCGCACCACCGCGTCGAGCAACTGGCCCAGCATCGTGCGCGTCCGCTCGTCGAGGCGCGCGTCGTCGGGCAGGAAGAAATCGGCGATCGCGGCGCCCAGTCGCGAATCGGCGGCCGCGCCCAGCCGCCGGGCCGCGGCGAGGCGCGCGGCCAGCGTCTGGCGTTCCTGATGTTCCGGCTCGACCGACATGGTTCTGGCGCTAGCCCCTGTGTCGTTAAAGCGGTGCTAAGGCTCGCGCCGCAGACGTTCGATCGCCGCGGTCAGCGTCGCCGCCGCATAGACCGTGCCGCCGCCCAGCGCGACCAGCGGTGCCTCGACCAGCGCGCCCAGCCACACGACGAGCAGATAAGCCGGCGCACTGCCCCACCATGTCGGCCGAGACGCCCGCCCGATCGCGCGTTCGCCGATGCCCGCGAACAGGACGAACGCGATCGCCAGCGTCATCGGCACGCCATCGAGCATCAGCCGCGTCTCGTCGTAACCATAAGCCAGCACCGCCAGCATCGGCAGGATGGTCGCCGCCGTCTTCAGCCCGCGCGCCACGCCGGGTTCGTCGCGCAGATCGGCGAGCGTCGCGGCCAGCATCGCGCCGAGCGTTCCGAGCAGCGCGAGCAGCAGCCCCGATACGGGATGCGACAGACAGGCGAGGATCAGCCCGACCAGCCCGACGACGCCTGCCCCCGCCGCGACCGCCGCTGCGGAGATCCCGCGCGGCACCATCAGCGGGATCGTCAGTCGGGCGAGCGGCGTCGCCACGAACCGTTCGAACCAGCCGCTGCGCCCGGACACCATCGCGGTCAGCACGGCGCGTCCGCGCGCTTCCAGCGCGACGCCCGAATGGCTCAGCGCATGGCCGTTCCGTGCGGCGCTCGTGGGCAGCAGCATGTGCACCGCCTGTGCCTGTTCGGCGAGGCGGACCAGGGTCGACTGCAGGTCGTAATCGCGCGGCAGCGCGGCGAGTTCGGCGACGCGGCGCGCCTCCAGCCGGGCGACGCCCGCCCACACCATGCCGCCGCCGACGCGCTCGAATCCCGGCCCAGCGACGGTTTCCGGCACTACGAGGAGCGCATCGCCGCCGCCTTGCGCCAGCGCGCCGATCGTCTCCTCGGTCGTCGTCAGGCCATCGGCCACCATCAGCACGCGCGCCAGCGGATGCAACCGCTCGGCCGCTTCGGCCGCGGTACGCACGGTGTCGACCGCGACCCCGCGCCGCCCGATCCGGTTGATCGCGCCCAGAAGTTCGGGCGTCAGCCGCGCGACGACGATCACGAGTTGCGACGCCCCCGCGCCGACCAGCAGCCGCGCCTGATATTCGATCAGCGTCATACCGCCGAACGGCAGCGTGGCGGTCAGCATCGCGGGCCGGTCGTCCGCGTCGTGCATGGCAATGAGGAGGCCCGCGAGCATCCGCCCGCTGGTAGGCGCAAGGGCCCGCGCTGGCTAGGGCCTTACAGCCGCGCGACGGTGCGTTTGAGCTTGGCGAGCGTGGGTGCGTCGAACGGCAGCGTCGCGGCGCGATTGGCCATCGCCATCAGCCGCACCGCGCCGAAACTCGCGGCAAGCCCGGTCAGCCGCGCGGTCGCATCGCGCCACGCGGCGACATCCCGCGCCGCTTCCAGCGCGGCGACCGCGTTGTGCGCGCTCTCGGAGAAAGCGATGCGCAATTCCGCGACCAGCGCGGGTTCGTCACCGACCGCAGCCGCCAAAGTCGCGTCGATCGCTCCGGGATCATAGGCCATTGCGTTGTTCCTAGGCGCAACGGCTTAACGCTTCGTTGCGGTTTGGCTTTGGTGATGGCGCAAAACACGGTTAAGTTCGCGCCCGACAAAAGGGGGTTCCATGATCGTCGACATGCGGGCGGACGCCGGCAGCAGCAGCCATGCGGAACACGCGGCGATCGCCCCGCATCGTCATGCGGACGACACGCTCGACCTGATCGGACCGGACGATGCCTGGACGCTGGAGGCGGAGCCGGAGGCTGCGCCGCGTCGCTGGGTGCTGCCTGCCGCTGCGCTCGCGCTGTCCCTGCTCTGGCTCGGCGGCATGTTGTGGTTGGTGCGCAACGACATCCGCCTGCTCCCGCCCGTCGGTCTGGTCGAGCTGATCGCCGCGCTCGCCGTCGTACCGGCGCTGATCGGCATCCTGTGCCTGCTCGTGATGCGGACGAGCCGGGCGGAGGCGCGCCGGTTTGGCGACACCGCGCGCACTATGCGGGCCGAAGCGGCGAACCTGGAGCGGACGGTCGGCGTCCTTGCCCGTTCACTCGACGCCAACCGGCGCGTCCTCGCCGAACAGATCACCAGCCTGATGACGATGGGCGATGGCGCCAACGAACGGCTGCTCGCGGTCGGTCGCGGCCTGTCAGGCGAGATCGCGGCGGCCGATGCGCACGCCCGCACCTTGCGCGACGCGGCCAATGCCGCGCAGGCGAGCGTCGACGTACTGCTCGCCACCCTGCCCCGTGCGCACGATGAGATTGTCGACGCGCGCGACCAGCTCGAAGCGAGCGGCGTCACCGCCGGCCGCCATGCCGCCGCGCTCGAAGGGCAGCTCGCGGCGCTCGCCGAGCGCGGGCGCGAGGCCGACCTGATCGCCGGCGGCGCGGCGCAGCGTCTTGCCGCACACCTTGCCCGGATGGAAGCGACCAGCGAGACGGCGGGCGCACGGCTCGAAACGGTCACCAGCGAGATGTCCGACGCGGTCGACGCGCTGCTCGGCCGCACCGCGGATGCGGTCGACGAGGCGCGCAAGGGCATCGCGACGCAGGGCGATGCGATGCTCGCGATGTTGCGCGCCAACCAGGCCGCGCTCGACAGCGCCGCCCGCGACAGCGCCGATGCGCTCGCCGAACGGATCGGCGCCGTCGAGGACGTCATAGACCGCGTCGTCACGCGGCTCGAGCGCCACCGCGCCGCCAGCGACGACCTGATCGTTGTCATCGATGCGGAGATCGATCGCGTCGAACAGCGGATGGACGTGCTGCACACGCAGGGGATCGAGCGCTCGCAGATGCTCGCCGCTTCGATCAGCGCGCTCGGCGGATCGGCGGATGCGATGACCGAGGCGCTGCGCACCGGCGAGGCGATGGCGACACGCACCATCGGCACTACCGAATCGTTGCTCATCGCGCTCGACGCGGCGTCGCGCGAAATCGATGAAACCCTTCCTGAGGCGCTGACCCGGCTCGACGCGAAGATCGCGGCGAGCAAGCAGGTCGTCGTCGCCGCCAAGCCCGAGCTGCTCGCGCTCGTCACCGCCGCGGAAAGCACGCACGACGCGATCGAGGCGATCGCCGGTGTCATCGCCGAACAGCGCCGCACGCTCGATCACCTGTCGAACACGCTGCTCCAGACGCTCAACGAAGGGCGTGGCAAGGCCGATGCGCTGGGCACGATGGTCGACGAGACGATCGGCCGCACCCACCGCTTCGCCGAAGAGGCCGCGCCGCGCCTGGTCGAGGCGCTGCTGCGCGTGCGCGACACCGCGTCGAGTGCCGCGGACAAGGCACGCGAAACGCTCGCCGCAGTGATCCCGGAGGCGGCCCAGGCGCTCGAACAGGCCAGTGGCGAGGCGATGCGCCGCGCCGCCGGCGACACCGTCGAACGCCAGGTCCGCGCGATCGCGGACGCGACCGAACAGGCCGTCGCCGCGGCAACGCGTGCCACCGAACGTCTGTCGGATCAGGTGCAGGATATCCTCGACAAGACCGCGCTCGTCGAAACGCGGATCGAGGACGCGCGCGCCGACCGCGAGGAGGCCGATCGCAACAGCTTCGCGCGCCGCGCCTCGCTGCTGATCGAATCGCTCAATTCCGCCGCGATCGACGTGACAAAGGCATTCGCGCCGGAAGTGTCCGACAGCGCCTGGGCCGCCTATCTCAAGGGGGATCGCGGCGTCTTTACCCGCCGCGCGGTGCGTATCCTCGAACCCGCCGATGCGCGCGAGATCGCCCGCCTGTATGACGACGACGCGGTCTTTCGCGAAACCGTCAACCGCTACATCCACGATTTCGAAGGCATGCTGCGCACCATCCTCGCGCAGCGCGACGGCTCACCGCTCGGCGTTACATTGCTGTCGTCCGATATGGGCAAACTCTACGTCGCGCTGGCGCAGGCGATCGAACGCCTGCGCTAAAGCCGATCCAGCGAGGCTGGACGGCGAAGAAGCGCGAATAGCTGCCCCTTGACCGGCGTCGGACGCGCGGGGAGCGAACGGTCAGTGCGGGCGCGCGCCGGAGCCGCAGGCGTCGATCAGCAGGTCGTCGATAACCGCGGCGACGCGCGCCGCCGCGAGGGTCTCGCCCTGCTCGTCCATCAGTGAGAGCGCCTGTTTGAGCAGGTCGAGCACGCGGCGTCGCGTATCCTCCATCATTCCCGCCTCTTCGCGTCCACATCCTCGGGTGATGCGTAGGCGGACGTGTACAGCATGTAGCTTACGTGAAACTGACATGAGATGGTGCCGGTGATATTTTTCTAGTGCCGCTGGCGCGCACCGCGCGTCAGCTGTCGTTATAGATGACGTCGGGATTGAACAGGTCGAGCATCCGCGGCGTCACCCAGCCGAACTCGTAATTGGCGACGAACAGCATGAACAGGATCGTCGCCACGATCGTCACGCGGACGACGAGCCGCCCCAGGTGGAATTCGTGCGGCGCGCTCTCCGCCTGCCCCGGCACGTGATCCCCCCCTGCCTCGCGGGTCGTCCGCACGCCCCAGGGCAGCACCAGGAAGACGGAGAAGGCCCAGAACAGGACGTAAATCGCCAGCATCGACGTCCAGCGCATCGGTTCCTCCCCGCTCTTCTTCCGGCGTCGCGATCAGGCCTGGACGATCAGCACGTCGACGATCGGCTTCTTGCCCGTCCAGCGCGTCGCGACGCGGCGCACCGCCAGGCGAATGTCCTCGCGCCGGCGCTCGATCTCGCGCTTGCCGCCGTTCAGCGCCTCCTGCGCCGCAGCGGCGGCATCCTCGACGAAGGCAAGCCGGTCTTCCTCGACCGGCACGCCCTGCACGCGCACCTGCGGGCGGCCGATGCCGCGCCCGTTGCGATCGACCGCGACCGCGACCGAAATCTGGCCGTTGATCGCCAGCTTGCGCCGCTCGTTGATCGTCGATCCGTCGGCAGGCAGGATCACGTCGCCGTCCAGCACCAGCCGGCCGACGCCGGCATGGCCGATCTTCGCGGCCTTGCCTGGCAGCAGGCGGACGATCTCGCCGTCGCTCTGCACCACCGCCTGCGGCACACCCTGCGCCTGTGCGTAGCGTGCATGCTCCATCATGTGGCGCATCTCGCCGTGCACCGGCACCAGCAGCTCGGGGCGGATCCATTGATACATCTGCGCCAGCTCCGGGCGACCCGGGTGGCCGGAGACGTGGACGTGCGCCTGCCGCTCGGTCACCATCCGGACGCCCTTGGCCGCCAGCGTGTTCTGGATCTTGCCGATCGCGATCTCGTTGCCCGGGATCTGCTTCGACGAGAAGATGACCGTATCGCCCTCGTCCAGCTTGATCGTATGGCTGCCGTCGGCGACGCGCGCCAGCGCCGCGCGCGGTTCGCCCTGGCCGCCGGTGGCGACGATCAGCACCTTGTTCTTGGGCAGCCGCATCGCCGTCTCGGGATCGACCGTCTCGGGAAAATCGCCGAGGTAGCCGCACGCGCGCGCGACCTTCAGGATCCGGTCGAGCGAGCGCCCGGTGACGCACAATTTACGCCCCGTCTCGCGTGCGACCTTGCCCAAGGTGTGGAGCCGCGCCGCGTTCGACGCGAAGGTCGTCACCAGCACGCGACCGCGCGCCTTGGCGATCGTCTCGGCAAGGCCGCGGCGCACCGACGATTCGGAGCCAGAAGCGTCCTCGTTGAACACGTTGGTCGAATCGCACACCAGCACGTCGATCCCGGCATCGCCGATCTTGGCCAGCGTCTCGCCGCTGGTCGGCTTGCCGATCACCGGATGCGGATCGAGCTTCCAGTCGCCGGTGTGGAACACGCGGCCCGCCGCGGTCTCGATCACCAGCGCGTTCGGCTCGGGGATGGAATGCGACAGTTCGACGAAACGGATGCCGAACGGCCCGATCGTCTCCGATCCGCCCGGCTGCACGACGCGCAGCTTGACGCGGTTGGCGTTGCCCTCTTCCTCCAGCTTGCCGCGGATCAGGCCCGCGGTGAACGGCGTCGCGTACAGCGGCACGCCCAGGTCCTCGGCCAGATACGGCAGCGCGCCGATATGATCCTCATGCCCGTGGGTCAGGACGATACCGACCAGATCGTCACGACGATCCTCGATGAAGGCGAGGTCGGGCAGGATCAGGTCGATGCCGGGATAGGCGGCGTCGGCGAAGGTCACGCCGCAATCGACCATCAGCCACTTGCCGGCATGGCCATACAGGTTGACGTTCATGCCGATCTCGCCTGAGCCGCCGAGCGCACAGAAGAGCAGTTCGTTATTCTTGGGAGTCATCAATATCTTTCGGTGAAATTCTGGGGCGCCCGCCAGGCCGGTCGGCGCGAGCGCGTCAGGATACGATATGGGCTCTTTCGGCCATGATCGCCAGCCCCTGTATGGTGAGGTCGGGCTCGACGATGTCGAACGCGGCGATGTGCCGTTCGAACAGGATGGCGAGGCCGCCCGTCGCGATCACCTTCACCGGGCGGCCGACCTCCGCCTTCAATCGCGCGACGAGCCCCTCTATCATCGCGATATAGCCCCAGAAGATGCCGATATGCATCTGGTCGACCGTATTGCGCCCGATGACGCTGGTCGATGCCGGCGCCTCGATCGCGATCCGCGGCAGCTTCGCGGCGGCACTGACCAGCGCGTCGAGCGACAGGTTGATGCCCGGCGCGATGATCCCGCCCTTGTACGCGCCGCGATAGTCGCTGACGTCGAACGTCGTCGCGGTGCCGAAGTCGATGACGATCAGGTCGCCGGCATGCAGCGCATGCGCCGCGATCGTGTTGACCGCGCGGTCGGCCCCCAAATTCTGCGGTTCGTCGACGTCGAGCGCGATGCCCCATTCCACCGGCGCGCGCCCGGCGATCAGCGCTTCGGTCTTGAAATATTTGCTGCTCAGCACCTGAAGATTGTGCAGCGCGCGCGGCACCACCGTCGCGACGATCACCGCATCGACGTCCTCGCGCGCAAAGCCTTCCAGCGCGAACAACTGGCTCAGCCAGACGGCATATTCGTCCGCGGTGCGGCGCGGATCGGTGGCGATGCGCCAGCGCCCGCGGATCGCACGTCCTTCGACCAGCGCGAAGACGACGTTGGTATTGCCGGCATCGATCGCGAGCAGCATCGCTTCAGCCTACTCCCCTGACGACGGCCGCGCCGCCTGTTTCGTCCTCACGACAGGAAGACGTCGCCCGCGTGCATGACACGCCGCGTCCCGTCCGCCAAGCGGAGCACCAGCGCGCCATCGGCGTCCAGCCCCTCGAACAAGCCTTCGGCGCGATGCCCGTCCGGCATGTGTACTGAAAGCGCGCTGCCCACCGGATGCGCCGCAGCCAGCCACGCCGCGCGCACCGCCGCGAACCCCTGCACCCGCCAGATCTCCAGCCAGCGCGCGAAGACCTCCGCCAGCACCCCGACCAGCGTCGCGGCATCGATAACGCAGCCCGCCGCGGCCAGACTCGTCGTCGCGCGGTCGGGCAGGTCGGGGTGGTGCGCCACGTTGACGCCGATCCCCACGACCAACGCCTCGCCGCTCCGCTCGAGCAGGATGCCGGACAGTTTCGCGCCATCGATCAGCACGTCGTTGGGCCATTTCAGCATAGCGCGGCCCGGCAGATAAAGGTCCAGCGTCTCGTGCAACGCGACCGCGGCGACCAGCGCCAGCGATGCGGGTGGCGGATCGGTCGGCCGCAGCCGGACGAGCGTGCTCGCATACAGATTGCCCGGCGGCGACTGCCACGCCCGCCCCTGCCGCCCCCGCCCCGCGGTCTGCCGTTCGGCACGCAGCCACTCCCCCTCGCGCGCGCCGAGCGTCGCGAGGTGAAGCTGGTCGGCATTGGTCGATCCCGTCTCGACGATGGTGCGGATCGTCACCGGCGAAAGGCGATCAGAACAAAGCCTGTGCCGCGGCCATCGTCCACGCGGTAAGCGGCGCGATCAGCAGATAGCCGAGCGGCGAGATGAACGCCGCGGTGACGACGATCAGGCCGCCTTCCAGCTTGCTGTCGCCCGGCCCGAACGCGGGCGCGGGATCGTCGAAGTACATCGTCTTGACGACGCGCAGATAATAATAGGCGCCGATCACCGAGGCGACGTAACCGATCACCGCCAGCGGGAAGAGCCCCGCCGCGATCGCCGCGTCGAACACCGCGAACTTGGCATAAAAGCCGAACAGCGGCGGGATGCCCGCGAGGCTCAGCATGAACATCATCAGCGCAAAGGCCAGGCCCGGCCGGTTGCGCGACAGGCCGCTCAGCGACGCAATGCTCTCCACCGGCTGACCGTCCGCATCGCGCATCTGCAACACGATCAGGAACGAACCCAGCGTCATCACGACATAGATGGTGAGGTAAACCAGCACCGCCGACACGCCGGTCGGCGTGCCCGCAGCAAGGCCGATCAGCGCGAAGCCGACGTTGTTGATCGACGAATAGGCGAGCAGCCGCTTGATGTTGGTCTGCCCCACCGCCGCGACCGCGCCGAGGATGATCGAGGCGAGCGCCGCGAAGATCACGATCTGGCGCCACTGGTCCGTCGCCGGGCCCATCGCCTCGACCGCGACACGCACGGCGAGGCCCATCGCCGCGACCTTCGGCGCGGACGCGAAGAAGGCGGTGACCGGCGTCGGCGCGCCTTCGTAGACGTCGGGCGTCCACATGTGGAACGGCACCGCCGAAATCTTGAAGGCGAGACCCGCAAACACGAACACCAGCCCAAAGAGCAGGCCGAGCGAGCGCGTGCCGGCATAGGCCTGCGCGATCCCGTCGAACAACGTCGTGCCCGAGAAGCCGTAGACCAGGCTGATGCCGTAGAGCAGGATGCCGCTCGCCAGCGCGCCGAGCACGAAGTATTTGAGGCCCGCTTCCGCCGAACGCGTGTCGCGCCGCATGAAGCTCGCCAGCACATAGGCCGCAAGGCTCTGCAGCTCGAGCCCGACGTACAGCGTCAGCAGGTCGCTCGCCGACACCATGATGCCCATTCCCGCCGCGGATAGCAGGATCAGCACCGGATATTCGGGGCGCAGATCGTCGCCGCTGGTGCGCCGGAAGAAGGTCGGCGCCATCAGGATGGCGACCGCCGCGGCAGGGAAGATCAGCAGCTTGGCGAAACCGGCGAAGGCGTCCGCGCGGTAAAGACCCTCGAACGCGACACCCCCGCTCGATGCGGGTCCGGCGACCGCGACACACGCGCCCGCCAGCACCGCGACCGCGGCCCACGAGATCGCACGGGTCGAACCCTGCCCGCCCCAGGCGGCAACGAGCATCAGGACGATGGCGCCGACGCCCAGGATCACCTCGGGCAGCGTCATGGCGAGATTGGCGGCGTAATCCATCAGTGCGCGCCCTCGGCTGCAACATGAACAGGCGCGGCAGGCTTGCCGGCGGTGGGGCTGGAGTCGCTCGGCGGTGCCGCCCGGTCGATCCGGGCGAGCAGGACGCCGACGTCCTTGCGCATCGGCGCCATGAAGCTTTCGGGGTAGACACCCATCCAGAGCGCCACCGCAGCGACCGGCGCGAGCAGCCAGAGCTCACGCCCCGACAGGTCCTGCATCGCGCGCACGTCCTCCGACTTGATCTCGCCGAATACGACACGGCGGTACAGGTACAGCATGTATGCCGCGCCTAAGATGATGCCGGTAGTGCAGATCAGCGCGGTCCAGGTCGACACCTGGTACGTGCCCATCAGGCTCAGGAACTCCGCGACGAAACCGCTCGTCCCAGGCAGGCCGATCGACGCCATCGTAAAGAACAGGAAGAACAGAGCATAGCGCGGCATATTGATCGCGAGGCCGCCGTAGCGCGCGATCTCGCGCGTGTGCAGCCGGTCGTAGATCACGCCAACGCAGAGGAACAGCGCGCCCGACACCAGCCCGTGGCTAAGCATCATGATCATCGCGCCCTCGATCCCCTGCCGGTTGAAGGCATAAAGGCCGATCGTCACGATCGCCATGTGCGCCACGGAGCTATAGGCGATCAGCTTCTTCATGTCCGACTGCACCAGCGCGACGAGGCTGGTGTAGACGACCGCGATGCCCGACAGCAGGAAGATCAGCCAGGCGAGCTGGCCAGACGCCTGCGGGAACATCGGCAGGCTGAAGCGCAGGAAGCCGTAACCGCCCAGCTTGAGCAGCACGCCCGCCAGGATCACCGAACCTGCAGTCGGCGCCTGCACGTGCGCGTCGGGCAGCCAGGTGTGCACCGGCCACATCGGCATCTTCACCGCGAACGAGGCGAAGAAGGCGAGCCACAGCCACGTCTGGACATGAGCCGGGAAGTCGTAGGCCATCAGTTCGGGGATGCGCGTCGTGCCCGCGGCCCGCGCCATGTAGAGCATCGCGATGAACATCACGACCGAACCGAGCAACGTGTACAGGAAGAATTTGTACGACGCGTAGATGCGGTTCACCCCGCCCCAGATGCCGATGATCAGGAACATCGGGATCAGGCCGGCTTCGAAGAAGATGTAGAACAGGAACAGGTCCTGCGCCGCGAAGGTGCCGATCATCAGCACCTCAGTGAACAGGAACGCGGCCATATACTCGGGCACGCGGTTCGTCACCGAGCGCCAGCTCGCCCCGATGCAGATCGGCATCAGGAAGACGCTGAGCATGATGAGCAGCAGCGCGAAACCGTCGATGCCCAATGCCCAGGCGAAGCGGCCGAACACCGGCTGGTATTCGACGAACTGCCACTGCGCGCCGCCGATGTCGTATTGCGTCCACAGCAGGATGCCGAGCGCCAAGTCGACCAAAGTCGCGACGAGCGCGGTCAGACGCGCGCCCTGCGGCGTCAGGAACAGACACGCAATGGCAGCGATCGCGGGGATCGCCAGCATCAGCGAAAGGATGGGAAAGCCGCTCATTTCGCGATCGCCCAGGTAACGGCCGCGGTCAGACCGATCAGCATGACGAAGGCATAGGTGTAGACATATCCGTTCTGGAGCCGGCCGGCGACGCGGCTGGACAGCTGCACGGCCCAGGCCGAACCGTTCGGCCCGAACCGGTCGATCGTCTTCTCGTCGCCGCGATGCCACAATAGGCGGCCGATCGCGAAGGCGGGGCGGACGAAGAGCAGGTCATACAGCTCGTCGAAATAATATTTGTGGAGCAGGAAGCGGTAGAGGACGCGAAATTGCTCCGCGACAGCCGCCGGGAAGCGCGGCGCCTTGATATAGGCGTACCAGGCGGTCAGCAGGCCGAGCAGCATCGCGATCGTCGCCGACAGCTTGATGCTCACCGGGACGCCGTGCATCGCGTGCATCAGATGCTCGCGGAACGCGATGTCGCCCTTCCAGAAGCTTTCCCCCGCGCTCGGCTCGATGAAGAAGCCATGGAAGACGAAGCCCGCCGCGATCGCGCCGATCGACAGCACGATCAGCGGGATCAGCATCACGAGCGGGCTTTCGTGCGGATGATAGCCGCCCGTGCCTGCGGGCAGGTCGTGCTGACCCGCATCGTGCGTCGACGGGCGATGGCCGGCGTCCTCCGCCTGCGCGGGGTTGCCATGCGCTTCGTCGGAATGGTGCGCATCGTGCCCATGGCCCGCGTGCGCATGATCGTCATGCCCGTGGCCATGCGCGTCATGCAGCGCATGCTGGATATGCTCCGACGCGGCCCAGCGCGGCTTGCCCCAGAAGGTCAGGAACATCAGGCGCCACGAATAGAAACTGGTGATCGCCGCGACAAGCACGCCGACGAACCACACGCCCGGCTCGCCCGCCGCCCAGCTCGCCTCGATGATCGCGTCCTTCGAGTGGAAACCGGCAAAGCCGAACGCCAGCGGATTACCGAACAGCGCAGGGATGCCGACGCCGGTGATCGCCAGCGTCCCCATCATCATGCCCCAGAACGTCAGCGGGATATGCTTCCGAAGGCCGCCGTAATAGCGCATGTCCTGCTCGTGATGCATCGCGTGGATGACGGAGCCCGCGCCGAGGAACAGCAAGGCCTTGAAGAAGGCGTGCGTGAACAGGTGGAACATCGCCGCGCCATAGGCGCCGACGCCCGCGGCGAAGAACATGTAGCCGAGCTGCGAACAGGTCGAATAGGCGATGACGCGCTTGATGTCGGTCTGCACCATGCCGACGGTCGCGGCGAACAGGCAGGTCGCGGCGCCGATACCCATGACGAAATGCAGCGCGGTCGGCGACATCTCGAACATCGGCGACAGGCGGCACACCATGAAGACGCCCGCAGTGACCATCGTCGCGGCGTGGATCAGCGCCGACACCGGGGTCGGACCCTCCATCGCGTCCGGCAGCCAGGTATGCAGGCCGAGCTGCGCCGACTTGCCCATCGCGCCGACGAACAGCAGCAGGCACAGTACCGTCATCGTATCGAAGCGATGGCCGAGGAAGCCGATCGTCGAACCCGCCATATTGGGCGCGGCCGCGAGGATCTCGGGGATCGACACCGTGCCGAACACCAGGAAGGTGCCGAAGATGCCGAGCATGAAGCCCAGGTCGCCGACGCGGTTTACGACGAATGCCTTGATCGCCGCGGCATTGGCGCTCGGCTTCCGGAACCAGAAGCCGATGAGGAGGTAAGAGGCAAGGCCGACGCCTTCCCAGCCGAAGAACATCTGCACCAATGTGTCCGCGGTGACGAGCATCAGCATCGCGAAGGTGAACAGCGAAAGGTAGGCAAAGAAGCGCGGCTGGTCCGGATCGTCGCTCATATAGCCCCAGCTATAGAGGTGGACGAGCGCGGACACGGTGGTGATGACCACCAGCATGATCGCGGTCAGCTGATCGACGCGCAGCGACCAGTCGACCGCCATATCGCCGCTGACGATCCAGGTCAGCACGGGAACGACATGCGCCTCGCTCGTGCCGGCGAGGAAGCCGAGGAAGATCGGCCACGACAGCAGGCACGACGCGAACAGCGCGCCGGTCGTCACCAGCTTGGCGGGGCCGAAGCCGATCGCCTTGTTGCCGAGCCCGGCGACTGCCGCTGCGAGCAGCGGAAGGAACACGATGAACAGGATCGAGCTCATGCCGCGCCTCCCACCGTCATTCCCGCGCAGGCGGGAATCCAGAGACGCAACGTCGCGGCCCCTTCGCTGGCATAGAGGTTATGGATCCCCGCCTTCGCGGGGATGACGGATTGGTGTGTCGCCACCGGTATCACCCCTTCATCCGGTTGACGTCGTCGACCGCGATCGTGCCGCGGCCACGGAAATAGATGACCAGGATCGCAAGGCCGATCGCCGCCTCGCCCGCCGCGACGGTCAGCACGAACATCGCGAACACCTGGCCGACCAGGTCGTGCAGGAAGGCCGAAAAGGCGACGAGGTTGATGTTCACCGCGAGCAGGATCAGCTCGATCGCCATTAGGATGACGATCAGGTTCTTGCGGTTGAGGAAGATGCCCAGCACCCCCATCGTGAAAAGGATCGCCGCGACGACCAGGTAATGGATAAGACCGATGGTCACAGCTGGACCCCCTCGCCGACCGGCGGCTGGACGTTGCGCGTCGCGTCCTGCGGACGGCGCGCGTTCTGGCGGGCGATGTTCTGGCCGCGCACGCCGCCACGCTGGCGATGCGTCAGCACGATCGCGCCGATCATCGCGACGAGCAGCACGAAGCCCGCGGCCTCGAACACGAAGAGATAGCGCGTGTAGAGAAGGTCGCCGATCGCCTGGATGTTGGGCACATTGCCCTCGACCGGCGCGATCCGCTGCGACAGCTTGACCCCGCCGGCTTCCCACGCCCCGACCGCGATGATGATCTCTGCCGCCAGGCCGACCGCGAGCGCCAGGCCCAGCGGCAGGTAGCGTGCGAAGCCGGCGCGCATCTGCGCGACCTCGATGTCGAGCATCATCACGACGAACAGGAACAGCACCGCGACCGCGCCGACATAGACGATGACGAGCAGCATCGCGATGAACTCGGCACCGACGAGCACCATCAGCCCCGCCGCATTGAAGAAGGCGAGGATCAGCCACATCACCGAATGGACGGGGTTGCGCGACGATATGGTCATCGCGCCCGAGCCGATCACGACGATGGCGAACAGGTAAAAGGCAAGAGCCTGGATCACGATTCGGTCGGCCCCCTTAAGCCCGGATAAGCGACGCGGCGCGCATTAACGGTACGGCGCATCGGCGGCAAGGTTCGCCGCGATCGCGCGCTCCCAGCGGTCGCCGTTGTCGAGCAGCTTGGCCTTGTCGTAGATCAATTCCTCGCGCGTCTCGGTGGAGAATTCGTAATTCGGCCCCTCGACGATCGCATCGACCGGGCAGGCTTCTTGGCACAGCCCGCAATAGATGCACTTGGTCATGTCGATGTCGTAGCGCGTCGTGCGGCGGCTGCCGTCGTCGCGCGGCTCGGCCTCGATCGTGATCGCCTGCGCCGGGCACACCGCCTCACACAATTTGCACGCGATGCAGCGTTCCTCGCCGTTCGGATAGCGGCGCAGTGCGTGCTCGCCGCGGAACCGCGGGCTCACCGGGTTCCGCTCGAACGGATAGTTGATCGTCGCCTTGGGCTTGAAGAAATACTTCAGCGTGAGGGCATGCGCCTTCACGAATTCCCAAAGCGTGAACGATTTGACGATCTGTGCGACGCTCACGATCCAAACCCCATAACCCGGTCGATGGCGACGACCGTCAATCCGATGATGACGCCGCCCAGCGCGCGACGTCGTATTGCGGCGGGATCCAGTCCCGCGCGCACGATCAAGGCGTTCACCCGGTTCAAACCGGCACGCGCACCCACATCAGCACGCCCGAGACGAGGAACACCCAGAACAGCGACAGCGGCAGGAACACCTTCCATCCCAGCCGCATCAGCTGATCGTAGCGATAGCGCGGCACCGTCGCCTTCACCCAGCTGAACACGAAGAAGAAGAACAGCATCTTGGCGAGCAGCCAGATGATCCCCGGCACCGCATACATCCAGCCGACGTTGAGCGGCGGCAGCCAGCCACCCCAGAACAACGTCGCGTTGAGCGCGCACATCAGAATGACGTTGGCATATTCGCCCAGCCAGAACAGCGCGAAGCTCATCGAGCTGTATTCGGTCTGGTATCCGGCGACCAGCTCGCTCTCCGCCTCGGTCAGGTCGAACGGCGCGCGCTGCGTCTCCGCGAGCGACGAGATGAAGAACACTACCGCCATCGGGAACAGCAGCGGGTTGATCCAGAAGCCGTTGATCCAGCCCAGACCATGGCCCTGCTGCGCCATGACGATCCCCGACAGGTTGAACGTCCCCGACCACAGCACGACGGAGATGAGGACGAAGCCGATCGCGACCTCGTAACTCACCATCTGCGCCGCGGCGCGCAGCGCGGAATAGAAGGGATATTTGGAGTTCGACGCCCAGCCCGACAGGATGATGCCGTAGACGCCCAGCGACGAGGCGGCGAGGACATAGAGCAGACCGACGTTGATGTCGGCGACGACGACGCCCGCCTGGAACGGGATCACCGCCCAGACGATCAGCGCCACCGTGAACGTGATGATTGGCGCGAGCAGGAAAAGCACGCGGTTCGCGGCCGCCGGCACGATCGTTTCCTGCAGGAACACCTTCAGGCCGTCCGCGAAAGACTGGAGCAGGCCGAACGGCCCGACCACGTTGGGGCCGCGGCGCAGCGCCATCGCCGCCCAGATCTTGCGATCGGCATAGATGATCATCGCCACCGCCAGCATCAGCGGCAGTGCGATGACGAGGATACCGATGATCGTCGCGAGGAACCACGCCCAGCCATAGGACAGGCCGACCGTCGAATTGAAGAAATTGGTCACTCCGCGGCCTCCGCGAACGTCTCACCATGGACCAGTTCGGCCGAGCAGCGCTGCATCGTCGGGCTCGCCCGGCAGATGGCATTGGTGAGGTAGAAATCCTTGATCGGGTAGCCCGCGATCGTCCCCTGCCCCGCCGCACCCAGCGCGGGCGGGTTCCAGTCAAAGCTCGCCAGACCCGGATTGCGCAGCGCCGGCACCTCGCCCGCCATCGCCTCGCGCAGGCCCGCCAGGCTGTCGAACGGCAGCGTATGGCCCAGCACCTCGGACAGCGCGCGGAAGATCGTCCAGTCCTCGCGCGCGTCACCCGGCGCGAACACCGCGCGCTCGCCGCGCTGCACGCGGCCTTCGGTGTTGACCCACGTGCCGGACTTCTCGGCATAGGTCGCACCCGGCAGGATCACGTCCGCATGATGCGCGCCCATGTCGCCGTGATGGCCGACATAAACCTTGAAGCCGCCGAACTTTGCGAAATCGACCTCGTCCGCGCCCAGGAAGAAGGTGACGTCCGCATCCGCCACATCGGCGATGCCGCCCTTCTGCGCATAGCCGAGCATCAGCCCGCCCATCCGGCTGGCCGCCATGTGGACGACGTTGAAGCCGTTCCACGCGGTACCGTCGTCCAGCGTGCGCACCAGATCGTGCTGTTTGGCAAAGGCGAGCGTCGCGCCGTGGCCACCCTTCAGCGCACCACCGCCGACGATCACCATCGGCGTCTTGGCGTCGGCGAACGCTCTCGCTGCTGCCTCCGGCAGCGCGCCGAGCAGCGACAAATCGCTGCCCAGCCATTCGACCTTGTAGGTCAGCTCGGTTTCCGGCCCGATGGCGAAGACCTTGGCGCCCTTCTTGATCGCCTTGCGCACGCGCGTGTTGATCAGCGGCGCTTCCCAGCGCAGGTTGGTGCCGACCAGCAGGATCGCGTCTGCCCTCTCGACCCCCGCGATCGTGCTGTTGAAGTTGACCGCGGCGAGGCTGGACACGTCGTAATCCATGCCCGTCTGCCGGCCTTCCAGCTTGGTCGAGCCGAGCTTGGCGAGCAGCGCCTTGGCCGCGTACATCGTCTCGCAATCGACCAGATCGCCGGCGACTGCCGCGACGTTCGATCCCGCCGCGTCCACACGCGTCTTGATCAGCGCGAACGCCTCGTCCCAGCTCACCGGCGCCAGCTTGCCGTCGCGCCGCACGTACGGGCGGTCGAGACGACGGCGCACCAGGCCGTCGACATGGTGGCGCGTCTTGTCGTGCGCCCATTCCTCGTTGACGTCCTCGTTGATGCGCGGAACGCAGCGCAGCACCTGGCGGCCGCGGCTGTCGAGGCGGATGTTGGTGCCGACCGCGTCCTGGACGTCGATCGTCAGCGTCTTCTTGAGCTCCCACGGCCGCGCTTCATAAGCATAGGGCTTGCTGGTCAGCGCGCCGACCGGGCACAAATCGACGACATTGCCCGACAGTTCGCTCGTCACCGCCTGCTCGAGGTAGCTGGTGATCTGCATGTCCTCGCCGCGATAGATCGCGCCGATCTCCTCGACGCCCGCGACCTCTTCCGCAAAACGGACGCATCGCGTGCACTGGATGCAGCGGGTCATGATCGTCTTGACGATCGGACCCATATACTTCTCGGTCACCGCGCGCTTGTTCTCGGTGTAGCGGCTGTGGCCTTTGCCATAGGCGAGCGACTGGTCCTGCAGGTCGCACTCGCCGCCCTGATCGCAGATCGGGCAATCGAGCGGGTGGTTGATCAGCAGGAATTCCATCACGCCTTCGCGCGCGTTCTTCACCATCGGCGTGGTGGTGAACACTTCCTGGTTGTCCGCGGCGGGCAGCGCGCACGACGCTTGCGGCTTCGGCGGCCCCGGCTTCACTTCGACGAGGCACATGCGGCAATTGCCGGCGATCGACAGCCGTTCGTGGTAGCAGAAGCGCGGGATTTCCTTGCCCGCGGCTTCGCACGCCTGGAGCACGGTCGCTCCCTGCGGCACCTCGACCTCGATCCCGTCTACTTTAAGCTTCGGCATCAGTTTCGCTCAAACCTGCTAGTCACTGACGGATCGTGGGCCGCACGTAGCGGTTCCACAGACCATCAGCCATAAAAACCCGAATACTGGCGGCGTTCAGCGCAACGGTCTGCCCCGCCGTTAAGCAGGAGCCCAGCGCTGGGGCAAGAGCCCGTGCCGCCGTCTTCTCGGCCACGCTATTCGGGACCGTCCGCAGCAGCGCATCGGCATGCTCGGGATCCTTGAACACGACGCAGTCGGCAAATTCCGCGAGGCCGCGCGCGACCGACAACGCGTCCCCGGTCGATACGAACGTCCGATCGACCGCCTGCGTCATCGTCGCCGGTCGCGGCGGCAAGACCGCGAACGTCGACAGATACGCCTCTTCCATCATCATGCCACGAAGCACCTTGGGCGTGAATTTATAGCCGAGCGTCGATTGGTCGGCCTGCAACTCGCGGCCCAGGCACGTTTCCATCGAGAGGCTTCGCGATAGATCGGACACGCCAGCGGCCTTCAGGTCCACCGTCCCCGGATCGCTGTGGGTCAGCAATCGGACGACCGCCCCCTTGGCGCCCATGCGATAGACGCATTGCGCAAACCCCTTGCGGATGCGCCCTGCCTGATCCGCCTCGACCGCACGCGGCTGGACGGGAATCATCGAACCGGTCTGCATCTCCGGCTTCAGCTGCGCGGCCGCGCCGGCCGGCACCAGCGCGAGGGCAGCGCCCACCGCGCTGAGAATCCGGCCGGCGGCTCGCATCACTCCGCCGCTTCCTGCATCGGGGCGAGCGAGCCGCCGTTGCGTTCGGTGATCCGGCGTTCGATTTCGGGACGGAAGTGCCGGATCAGGCCCTGGATCGGCCACGCCGCCGCATCGCCGAGCGCGCAGATCGTGTGGCCTTCCACCTGCTTGGTCACCTGCTGGAGCGTATCGATCTCGCTGATGTCGGCGTCGCCGGTGCGCAGCCGCTCCATCACGCGCCACATCCACCCCGTGCCCTCGCGGCACGGCGTGCACTGGCCGCAGCTTTCATGCTTGTAGAAATAGCTGATGCGGCTGATCGCCCGGACGATGTCGGTCGACTTGTCCATGACGATCACCGCCGCGGTGCCGAGGCCCGATCCGACCGCCTTCAGGCCGTCGAAGTCCATCGGCGCATCGATGATGTCTTTCGCCGGCACCAAAGGCACCGACGATCCGCCCGGGATGACCGCGAGCAGATTGTCCCAGCCGCCGCGGATGCCGCCGCAATGCGTCTCGATCAGCTCGCGGAAACTGATGCCCATCGCGTCCTCAACGACGCAAGGGCGGTTCACATGACCGCTGATCTGGAAGAGCTTGGTGCCCTTGTTGTTCTCCCGGCCGAAGCTCGAGAACCACTCGGCGCCGCGACGCAGGATCGTCGGGCCGACCGCGATCGATTCGACGTTGTTGACGGTCGTCGGGCAACCGTAGAGGCCCGCGCCAGCCGGGAACGGCGGTTTCAGACGCGGCTGGCCCTTCTTGCCCTCCAGGCTTTCGAGCATCGCGGTCTCTTCGCCGCAGATGTACGCGCCCGCGCCGCGGTGGACGAAGACGTCGAAGTCGTAGCCCGAGCCGCAGGCGTTCTTGCCGATCAGCCCGGCGTCATAGGCCTCGGCCACCGCCGCGAACAACGTCTCCGCCTCGCGGATATATTCGCCGCGGATGTAGATGTAGGCGGCACGCGCACGCATTGCGAAGCCGGCGATCAGCGCGCCCTCGATCAGCTTGTGCGGATCGTGGCGGATGATCTCGCGGTCCTTGCACGAACCGGGCTCGGATTCGTCGGCGTTGATCACCAGGAAGTTCGGTCGGTCGGGCTTCGGCTCCTTGGGCATGAACGACCACTTCGTGCCGGTCGGGAAGCCCGCACCGCCGCGACCGCGGAGCCCCGACGCCTTAATGACGTCGATGATCGCATCCTGGCCGATGGCCATCAGCGCCTTGGTATTGTCCCAGTCGCCGCGCTTCAGCGCCGCCTGCAGGTTCCACGGCTGGAACCCGTAGACGTTGGTGAAGATGCGATCCTTGTCGGCAAGCATCAGGCCCACTCGCTCCGGTAATCGTGGTTTTCTTCGACCATCGCGGTCAACGTCGTCGGGCCGCCTTCCGGGCAGCTCGTCTGGCGGCCGATCGTCGATCCAGTCTTCGGCTGCTCACCCTTGGCCAGCGCCTCCAGCACCGCGATCGTGCGATCGTAGTCGAGATCTTCGTAATTGTCGTCGTTGATCTGGACCATCGGCGCGTTGGCGCAGGTGCCAAGGCACTCGACCTCGGTCAGCGTGAACAGGCCGTCGGGCGTGGTCTTGCCCTTGATCAGCCCCTTGTTCTTGCATGCCGCCAGCACGTCGTCGGAGCCGCGCAGCATGCATGGCGTCGTACCGCACACCTGCACGTGATAGCGGCCGACGGGCGCCAGGTTGAACATCGTGTAGAAGGTCGCGACCTCGAACACGCGCATGTACGGCACGCCGATCGCCCTCGCGACGAACTCGATCACCGGCACGGGCAGCCAGCCCTGCGTCTGCGTCTCTTCGCCGACCTGGCGCTGCGCGAGGTCGAGGAACGGGATCGACGCCGACTGCTCGCGACCCTTGGGGTAGCGCGCGAGGATCTCGTTCGCCTTCTTCTGATTCTCTTCGGTCCACGCGAAACCGCCCCAGCGGGCACGGGTTTCGGCTTCGTCGGGGATTTGCGCTGCTTCAGCCATCAGGCGTGGTCCGTAAGGTCTAGACGATTTTCGATCCGCTCGACGCGATCGGTCAGACGATCGAGGCGGCTGTTGACACCCGATATCGCGATGATCGTGCTGCCAAGATGCTCTTCCACCATCGTCATCCGAACCTTCAGGTCACGAACGTCGAATTTCATGTCAGCGACATCGGTCTGCAATTTCTGCAATACCGAATAGATCAAGTCGTTGGTGACGGGTTCGCTCACCGGTCGCACTCACCAAAAACGATGTCCATCGCGCCCAGGATCGCGGTCGTATCGGCCAGCATGTGGCCCTTGGACATGAAGTCCATCGCCTGCAGATGGCTGAACGCGGTCGGGCGGATCTTGCAGCGATACGGCTTGTTCGACCCGTCGGCGACGAGGAACACGCCGAACTCGCCCTTCGGGCTCTCGGTCGCGACATACACTTCGCCCGCGGGCACGTGATAGCCTTCGGTGTAGAGCTTGAAGTGATGGATCAGCGCCTCCATCGAGCGCTTCATCTCGGCGCGCTTGGGCGGCACCACCTTGCGGTCGGTCGAGGCGATCGGGCCTTCCGGCATGTCGCGCAGGCACTGCTTCATGATCCGCGCCGACTGGCGGACCTCTTCCACGCGCACCATGAACCGGTCGTAGCAATCACCGCGCGTGCCGACGGGGACGTCGAACTCCATCCGGTCGTAGACATCATAGGGCTGCGACTTGCGCAGGTCCCACGGGATGCCCGCGGCGCGGATCATCGGGCCCGAAAAGCCCCAGGCGATCGCATCGTCGCGGCTGACCGTCGCGATATCGACGTTGCGCTGCTTGAAGATGCGGTTGTCGGCGACGAGCGAAATCGCATCCTCGAACAGGCGCGGCAGGCGCGTGTCGAGCCAGTCGGCGATGTCGGTGAGGAGCTTCAGCGGCACGTCCTGGTGGACGCCGCCGGGGCGCATGTAATTGTGGTGCATGCGCGCGCCCGACGCGCGTTCGAAGAAGTTGAGGCAATCCTCGCGGATTTCGAACAGCCACAGGTTCGGCGTCATCGCGCCGACATCCATCACGTGGCTGCCGAGGTTCAGCATATGGTTCGAAATACGCGTCAGTTCCGCGAAGAACACGCGCAAATATTGCGCGCGCAGCGGCACCTCGAGGTCGAGCAGCTTCTCGATCGCGAGCACGAAGCTATGCTCCATGCACATCGGCGAACAATAATCGAGGCGATCGAAATAGGGGATCGCCTGCGCGTAGGTCTTGTATTCGATCAGCTTCTCGGTGCCGCGGTGGAGCAGGCCGACGTGCGGATCGACGCGTTCGATGATCTCGCCGTCCAGCTCCATGACGAGCCGCAGCACGCCGTGTGCCGCGGGGTGCTGCGGGCCGAAGTTGATCGTGTAATTCTGGATGGTGACGTCGCCGGTCGTCGGATCGGCGGCATCCTCGACACCCATCAGTTCGCTGACATAGTCGCTCACTGGTTCTGTCCTCCGCCCTTGGTCGGGGTCACGTCGGCGGCGGCCGGCTTGCTTTCGGCCGTGTTGCCGCCATGCGCCTCGCCCGCGCCGGTCTGCGCCGAACCTTCCGCTGTGGTCTTGCCATAGGGCTCGCTGCTCGTCTTGGGCGCCTCGGTCGGCGTCTTGACGGCATCGGCCTTCTGGATCTCGTCCGCCTTCAGCGGCGTCGGCGCACCCTTCGCCTCGGGCAGCTTCGCCTTCTCGTCGCCGGGCAGGATGTATTCCGCGCCCTCCCACGGGCTCTGGAAGTCGAAGTTGCGGAAGTCCTGCGCGAGGCTGACCGGCTGGTAGACGACGCGCTTCTCCTCTTCGGAATAGCGCATCTCGACGAACCCGGAGAGCGGGAAGTCCTTGCGCTGCGGATGGCCGCGGAACCCGTAATCGGTCAGGATGCGGCGCAGGTCCGCGTTGCCGCTGAACAGCACGCCGTACATGTCGTACACCTCGCGCTCCAGCCAGCCCGCGACCGGCCAGATGCCCGTCACCGACGGCACCGGCTTCACGTCATCGGTCGCGACATGAACGTGCAGCCGGTGGTTGCGCGTCAGCGACAGCAGGCAATAGACGACCTCGAACCGCTCGGGACGCTCCGGATAGTCGACGCCCGCAATATCCATCAGCTGCTGGTATTCCAGCCCCGGCGTGTCGCGCAGCGCGGTCAGCGCGCGCACCACCTCGGTCCGCTCGACGTACAGCGCGACCTCGCCGACCTGGTCGACCGCGCCGATCAGCGCGCTGCCCAACGTCGCGGTCGCCGCCTCGATCGTCGCACCGTTCAGCGATGCCGCAAAGGCGGGAGCGGGCGCCCTCACCGTTCGATGCTCCCGCTGCGGCGGATCTTCCGCTGCAACTGCATGATGCCGTACAGCAACGCCTCCGCGGTCGGGGGGCAGCCGGGCACGTAGATATCAACCGGCACGACCCGGTCGCAGCCGCGCACCACCGAATAGCTGTAATGGTAATAGCCGCCGCCGTTGGCGCAGCTGCCCATCGAGATGACGTATTTGGGATCCGACATCTGGTCGTAGACCTTGCGGAGCGCCGGCGCCATCTTGTTGCACAGCGTGCCCGCCACGATCATCACGTCCGACTGGCGCGGCGACGCGCGCGGCGCGGCGCCGAAGCGCTCGAGATCGTAGCGCGGCATGTTGACGTGGATCATCTCGACCGCGCAGCAAGCCAGGCCGAAAGTCATCCACCACAGGCTGCCGGTGCGCGCCCATTGGAACAGCTCCTCGGTCGAGGTGACGAGGAAGCCCTTGTCGGTCAGCTCGCCGTTCAGGCTGTCGAAAAAGCCCTGGTCGGGCGCGATCACCGACGTGGCGGCAGCCGAACGGTCGAGCTCGACGGGTCCGGACATGGGGGTCATTCCCAATCCAACGCTCCCTTCTTCCAGGCGTATACGAGTCCCAGCGCCAGCTCGCCGATGAAGATCATCATCGAGATCCATGCGGTCCAGCCGAGCGAAAAAACGCTGACTGCCCAAGGATACAGAAAGGCCGCTTCGAGATCGAAGATGATGAACAGAATGGCGATCAGATAAAAGCGCACGTCGAACTGGCTGCGCGGATCCTCGAACGCGGGAAAGCCGCACTCATATTCGCTCAGCTTCTGTTCGTTGGGCTTGTGGGTCCCGGTCAGCCGGGCGACCGCCATGGGCAGGAACACGAACGTGCTCGACAGCGCCAGGGCGATGCCCAGGAAGATCAGGATCGGCAGATATTGCGACAGGTCGACCAAAGGGCTTCTCGCAGGTGCGAATGGATGGGCTCGCTTTAGGCCGGTGGTCGGGGCCGGGCAAGGCCATGGGAGTGTGAGAATGAATCGCAGGAGGGGTGGCAAATGGCAAATGCCCGTCACCCCGGACTTGATCCGGGGTCCCGCTCGATTGGGGGCGCCGAGAAGATGCGGGACCCCGGATCAGGTCCGGGGTGACGAAGGTCAGCGCAAGGCGCCCGCGACCAGTTTGTGTAGCTTGGTGTGCAGCCCGTCGTTCGCCGCGAGAAATTCGTTGCGCTCCATCGCGCGGTCCGCGCCGCGGAAATCGGTGACGTAGCCGCCCGCTTCCTTGACCAACAGCATGCCCGCCGCGACGTCCCACGGCTTCAGGCCCGATTCCCAATAGCCGTCGAACCGCCCCGCCGCGACCCAGGCGAGGTCGAGCGCCGCGGAGCCGAATCGGCGGATGCCCGCGACTTCCGGCGCGACCGCGCCGAAGATGCGGCTCCACTGCGCGAAATCGCCATGGCCCAGGAACGGGATGCCCGTCGCGATCAGCGCCTCCGACAGGTCGCGGCGCGCCGACACGCGCAGCCGCTGGTCGGTATGCCAGGCGCCTCGGCCCTTTTCGGCCCAGAAGCTCTCGTCGGTGATCGGCTGGTAGACGAGCGCGGTGGTGATCTCGCGCTTGCCGTTCGGCAGCGGTTCCTCGACCGCGATCGACATGGCGAAATGCGGGATGCCATGCAGGAAGTTCGACGTGCCATCCAGCGGATCGATGATGAAGCGCGGCTTGGTCGGATCACCCGCGACCTCGCCACCTTCCTCCATCAGGAAGCCCCAATCGGGCCGCGCCCGCTGCAATTCCTCAAACAAGGTCTGCTCGGCACGCTTGTCGGCCATCGAGACGAAGTCGGCCGGCCCCTTGCGGCTGACCTGCAACTGCTGGACTTCGTTGAAATCACGCCGCAGCCGCGGCCCCGCCTTGCGGGCGGCGCGCTCGATGACGGTGAAAAGGCCGGAATGGGAAGGCATGGTCTTTCCTTGAAGCCCCTCCCCTTCAGGGGAGGGGTTGGGGTGGGGAACGCCGCAAGGCGCCGCGGGCAAAGCCCGCGTCGTCGGTCGAGCTGCGCTCGCCGGCCGAGCCGGCGCGTCGTGCGAATGGCTACGCTATCCGACCCGCGCGCTCGGCCTCAGTCAGCCCGCCGGACGTAGGCCTGTTCGTACACGTCGACGACGATCCGCGTACCGCTCGCGATATGCGGCGGCACCATGATGCGCACGCCATTGTCGAGCACCGCGGGCTTGTAGCTGGACGAGGCGGTCTGCCCCTTCACCACCGCATCCGCCTCGACGATCGTCGCCTCGATCGTGTCGGGCAACTGCACGCTGATCGCTTCCTCGTCGTACATTTCCATGACGACGTCCATGCCGTCCTGCAGGAAGGCGGCGGCATCGCCCAGCAGGTCGCGCGGCAGCGTCACCTGGTCGTACGTGTCCTTGTCCATGAACACCAGGCCGTCGCCCTCGGCGAACAGGAACTGGAAATCCTTGGTGTCGAGCCGCACGCGCTCCACCGTCTCCGCCGACCGGAAGCGGACGTTGTTCTTGCGGCCGTCGCGCAGGTTCTTCAGCTCGACCTGCATGTACGCGCCGCCCTTGCCGGGCTGCGTATGCTGGATCTTTACCGCGCGCCAGATGCCGCCTTCATACTCGATGATGTTGCCGGGACGGATGTCCACGCCGCTGATCTTCATGGATCTGAACCTACTGGAAAGAGCGAGTGGGCGCCGCCGCGAGGGGGCCGCGCCCGGAAGGGGCGCTCTTACCGTGGCGGCGTCGCGGCGGCAAGTATCGGGAACGGGTCGATGTCCTCGCCCTCCCACCAGCGCTGGCCCGGCGCCATCCGCTGCATGCCGAAATGCAGGTGGTAATTGCCCGGCCCCGCATCGCCGCTGTCGCCGACGAAGGCGATTGTCTCGCCCGCGCGCACCGCCTGCCCCTCGTGCAGCCCCGCCGCATAGCCCGACAGATGCGCGTAATAATAGACGATCGTGCCGTCCACCGAGCGCACGTACATCGTCGTGCCCCCGCGCGCCGACTGGAACAGCTTCTCGACCCGCCCCGCCGCCGCGGCGAGGACGGGCGTACCGGCCGCGGCGGGAATGTCGATGCCGTGATGCCCGCGGCTGCCGCCGTCGCGCGCATCGCCCCAGCTGTCGCGCAGCGCGGCGCGCGTCACGCCCGCCACGGGGACGACCAGCGCGCCGGGCGGCAGGGGCGGGCCCACGACGGGCGCCCCGGATTCCGCCGGCGCGGTCGCCACCCGCGCCTCCGGCCGCATCGTCCCGAACCGCGTGACCGACGCGAAGCCCGCCGCCAAGAGCAGGATCGCCGCCAATATGCCCCACCCCAGCCGCGTCATGGCGTCACGCCTCGAACACCGCCTTCGTCCCCGGCTTCACCATCTGCGCCAGCCGCGCGACGTCCCAGTTGGTCAGGCGGATGCAGCCATGGCTCTCCGTCCGTCCGATCAGCTCGGGGTTGGGCGTGCCGTGAATGCCGTAATGCGGCTTCGACAGGTCGAGCCAGACGACGCCGACCGGGCCGTTCGGGCCGGCGGGCAGCATCTCCTTCTTGTCGCCCTTCTTCGCGTCCCAGAACAGCGCGGGATTGTAGTGGAAGACCGGGTTGTAATCCTTGCCCTGGATCGTCCACGTGCCGAGCGGTAGCGGATCGTGGCTCGATCCCATCGTCGCGCTGAACTGCGCAATCAACTTGTCGTCCTTGTCGAGCACGCGCAGCACGCCCTTCGATTTGCTGACGACGACATGGTCGGCGACCGGCTGGTTGGCATCGACGTTCAGCGTCGCCAGCGTCTGGCGCCACGCCTCCGGCAGTTTGGGGTCGTAGTTGCGCGACGCGGGCAGGTCGTTCGGCACGACGATCGCATCGCCGACCTTGAGGCGCGTCTGCGGCGAATTGAGCGCGATCAGCACCGCGGGCGTCGTGTGGAACATCTCCGCCAGCTTTTCCATCGGATTGGCGTAGCCGAGCGTCGGCAGCTCCGCCTGCTTGGCGTAATCCTTGGGCAGCGGGCCGACATACGGCCCGGCCAGCACCTCGCGCGTCAGCACGAAGCGCGTCGTTGGCCGCTTGGCGCGATAGGGATAGAGCGCCTGCAGCGTCGCGGTATCGGGCTTGCCGGTGATCGGCAGGCCCTTTGCCTCCTGAAAGCCATTCAGCGCGGCGGTCAGCGACTGGCCGCCCTTGCCGTCGAGCACGCCCGGCCCGAAGCCGAGCGAATCGAGGATCACCTGCACGTGCAGGATCGACCGGTCGACCGTCACGGGCTTGTAGGTCATGCCCTGCCCGGTCGCGGACTGCGACCGCCCCTCGGTTGCGCCGGCGATGGCGACGAGCGCGGCGGCCGCGACGAACGAGCGTTTGAACATGGATCCTCCCGAAAGCGATGGGCTTTGGCAGGACTAACGGCTCACCGCCGCGTTGTTTCCCCGGCGGAATGATCGGCCAGCACCGCGGCAAAGGCGCGCACCGCCGCCGCCTCGTCACCGCCCCACACCGAACCCGATGCCGCGACGAAGTCCGCGCCGGCACGCACCAGCGCCGCGGCATTGTCGGGCGTGATGCCGCCGATCGCGACGCAGGGCAGCTCGAACAGCGCCGACCACCACGACAGGATCACCGGCTCGGGGCGATGCTCCACCGTCTTGGTGATGGTGGGGTAAAAGGCGCCGAACGCGACGTAATCCGCGCCCGCCTCGCCCGCTTCCATTGCCAGGTGCCGGCTGTCGTGACAGGTGACGCCGATCTGCACCGACGGCCCCAGAATATCGCGCGCCTCGCGCGCGTCGCCGTCGTCCTGACCCAGGTGGACGCCGTCCGCGCCCAGCCGCTTCGCCAGGCTGACGCTGTCGTTGACGATGAACGCCACCTCGCGGTCGGCACAGATACGCTGCAACGGCTCCGCCAGCTTGGCGGCGACATGCTGGTCGATATCCTTGACGCGGAACTGGAACGCCGCGACGGGCCCGGAATCGAGCGCACGCGCCAGCCGGTCGGGAAACGCGCCGGACACGTCCAACGGGGAGATCAGATACAGTTGCGCCGGTGGGCGCGACAGGTCGCGCTTGAACGCGGCGGCGAAATTCGGATCGAGCGGGCCGAGCGGATCGTCTTCGAGGGTCATGCCGCGCGCTGTACCGCGCGATGCCTGCCACGGATAGTCACCCTCACCCTTCGCGGGGTTTGCCTGCGAAGGGTGAGGGCGTGACGCGTTACGCCGCCTCCGCCACCTTGTGCGTCGACGCCGCGTAGATTTCATCGATCGCAGCACCCAGCGCCGCGTCGAATTCCGCATCGCTCATCTGCGCGCGCAGGTCCTCGAGCAGCGCGCGGCTGAAGCTGGCGATCATGCCGTCGTTCTTCGCCAGCTCGGCGCAGGCATCGGCGCGGTTGTATCCGCCCGACAGCGCGACGACGCGCAGCACCTTGGGATGCGCGATCAGCGCGTCGTAGCTGCCCGCCTTCGCCGGCAGCGACAGCTTCAGCATCACCGTCTTGCCGACCGCGAGCGTGTCGAGCGCCTTCAGCAGTTCCTCGACCAGGATCGCGTCCGCCTCGGCGCGCTCGGCGCTCTTGATGTTCACCTCGGGCTCGATGATCGGCATCAGGCCGCACGCGATCACCTCGTCGGCGACCGCGAACTGCTGGCGCACGATCGCGGCGATGCCCTCGCGATCGGCGAGGTTCACCACCGATCGCTCCTTCGTGCCGAACACGCCCAGCTCGCGCGCGCGGCCGAGCAGGTCGGCAAGGCCCGGGATCGGCTTCATCAGCTGGACGCCGTTCGCCTCGTCCTCCAACCCCTTGTCGATCTTCAGGAACGGCACGACGCCCCGGTCGTGCAGTGCGGTCGGCACCGGCTTGCCGTCGGCCTCGCCGTCCATGGTGCGCTCGAACAGGATCGCGCCCAGCACCTTGTCGCCGGTGAAGGCGGGCGAGGTGATGATCCGCACGCGCATCTGGTGGATCAGGTCGAACATCTCGGCATCGGTCGACCAGGCGCCCTCTTCGATGCCATAGCCTTTCAGCGCCTTGGGCGTGGAGCCGCCCGACTGGTCGAGCGCGGCGATGAAGCCGTGCCCCTCGCGCATCTTCGCGGTCATTGCGGCGGTATCCATCATCCCCGTATCTCCTGTTCTATCGCGACGCATACGTATGCAGCGCCGCTGGTAGCGGGCGCGCCGCGGCGCGGCAATCGCCCGCGTCGCGCGCTTGACGCCGGCCCCGCGCCTGTGGCCTGTTGTTTTACCCAGGGGGGACGAACGATGAACCGCATCCGCACAGCACTGGCCGCTGCCTTGCTCGCCGTGACCTGGCTTGTCGCGGGTGCAGCGCCGCCTCCTCCCACCGCCGGCACCGATCTGGTCGGCAAGCCGGCCCCCGGTTTCGAACTGACGCTGATCGACGGCAGCAAGGTGAAACTGTCGGACCTGCGTGGCCAGGTCGTGGTGCTCAACTTCTGGGCGACGTGGTGCGTCCCGTGCCGCACCGAACTGCCGATGCTCGACGGTTATTATCGCGCGCAGCAGAAGCACGGCCTGCGCGTGTTCGCCGCGACGACGGAGGATTCGCTGCCGATATTCCGGCTGAAACCGCTGTTCGCGGCGATGGCGATCACCCCGGTCCGCCGGATCAGGGGCGATTATGCGCCGATCGGCGGCGCGATCCCGACCAACTACGTCATCGATCGCGCCGGCGTCGTGCGCTATGCCAAGGCGGCCGCGCTCGACGTCGACGACCTCAACCGCGTCCTCGTCCCCCTGCTCCGCGAGGCCCCGCCGACCTGAGCGCGCCGCGACGGGCGCGCCCCGACTCAGCGCGCGAGCGCCGCGACGCCGGGCAGTTCCTTGCCTTCCATCCATTCCAGGAACGCGCCGCCCGCGGTCGAGACGAAGGTGAAATCCTCCGCCACGCCCGCCTGGTTGAGCGCCGCGACGGTGTCGCCGCCGCCCGCGACGGAAACGAGCGTCCCCTCCTGCGTCAGCGCGGCGGCGGTGCGTGCCAGGCTGACGGTGGCGACATCGAACGGTGGCGTCTCGAACGCGCCCATCGGCCCGTTCCACACCAAAGTGCGACAGTTTTTCAGCACGTCGCCCAGCGCTTCGACCGCGCTCGGCCCGACGTCGAGGATCATCTCGTCCGCGGCGACTTCGTGGACGTTGACCGTGCGCGTCGCGGGGTTCGGCCGGAACTCGGTGGCAACGACGACGTCATAGGGCAGGTGGACGGTGCAATTCGCCGCATCCGCCGCGTCCAGAATCTCCTCCGCCGTCCCGGTCAGGTCGTGCTCGCACAGCGACTTGCCGACGTCGACGCCGCGTGCCGCGAGGAAGGTGTTGGCCATGCCGCCGCCGATGATCAGATGATCGACCTTGCCGACGAGGTGCTTCAGCACGTCGAGCTTGGTGGACACCTTCGCGCCGCCGACCACCGCGGCGACGGGATGCTCGGGCTTGCCCAGCGCCTTCTCGAGCGCATCGAGCTCCGCCTCCATCGCGCGCCCCGCAAACGCCGGCAGCACATGCGCCAGCCCCTCGGTCGAGGCATGCGCACGATGCGCCGCCGAAAAGGCATCGTTGACGTAAAGGTCGCCGATTTCGGCAAATTTTGCCGTGGTTTGCGGGTCGTTCTTCTCTTCGCCCGCGAAGAAGCGCGTATTCTCGAGTACCGCGATCTCGCCCGGCTGCATCTGCGCCACCGCGTCGCCCGCACCGTCCCAATCGATGAAGCGCACCGGCCGGCCCAGCACCTGCGCATAGGGTTCGACGATCATCGCCAGCGACATGGCGGGGTCGGGCTGCCCCTTGGGACGGCCGAAATGCGCGAGCACCAGCACCTTGGCGCCGCGATCGGCGAGTTCGGTGACGGTCGCCAGCGTCGCGCGCAGCCGTGTGTCGTCGGTCACCCGCCCGTCCGCCATCGGCACGTTCAGGTCCTCGCGCACCAGCACGCACTTGCCCGCGACATCGCCCATATCGTCGAGCGTCTTGAAGGGCTTGGTCATAAAAGCTGTCCTTGAAAGGGATCGAGGATGACGACGGCATCGCCGATCGCGATGCGTCCGCCGCGTTTCACGCGCGTACACGCGCCGCCGCGCCAGTCGGGGGTCAGCGCCGCCTTCAAACCGGGCGCGATGGTTTCCATGCGGCTGCACGGATCGCATTCGACGGTGATTTCGAGCACGACGTCGCGCCCGACGCCGATCAGCGTACCGGCCACCTGCGGCAAATCCAGGTGATCGATCAACAGGTTTGCACGGCGTTCCTGCCACGCGATGGCACGGCCGACCTCGGCCATCGCCGCGTCCCAGTCGCCGCGCTCCATCAGCGTCACCTGCCGCCGCCCGCGCCCGCCGGGCTTCACCGCCCCGCGGAAATCACCGGCCAGCCCCGCCTCGACGGAAACGTCGACATGGTCGATCGTCTCCATCGGCGCCTTGGGGAAGCCATGCCGCGCGATGCCGGCGAGGACGCCTGGCATGTACGCCCCCTCTCCCGTTCGGGCTGAGCCCGTCGAAGCCCTGTCCTTGCCTTCCGGAGAAGCAGACAGCCCTTCGACAAGCTCAGGGTGAACGAACGCAATGGCTGCCACGTACTTGTAAAGCCGTGACTTACAGGAACTTCGCCATCGCCGTCGCGGTGTCGACCATGCGGTTGGAGAAGCCCCATTCGTTGTCGTACCAGCTGACGACGCGGACCAGCTTGCCGTCGATCACCGCGGTCTCCAGACTGTCGACGGTCGACGACTGCGGCGAATGCATCAGGTCGATCGAGACGAGCGGCTCGTCCGAATAGACCAGCACGCCCTTCAGCGGGCCGTCCTCCGCCGCCGCCTTGAGCAAAGCATTGACCTCGTCGCGGGTCACGTCACGCGCGGGGGTGAAGGTCAGGTCGACCAGGCTGACGTCGGGCACCGGCACGCGGATCGCCGATCCGTCCAGCTTGCCCTTCAGTTCGGGCAGCACCTCGCCCACTGCGCGCGCCGCGCCCGTCGTCGTCGGGATCATGCTCATCGCCGCCGCGCGCGCACGGCGCAGGTCCGGGTGGATCTGGTCGAGGATCTTCTGGTCGTTGGTATAGGCGTGCACCGTCGTCATCAGACCGCGTTCGATGCCGATCGCATCGTTCAGCACCTTGGCGACCGGCGCCAGGCAGTTGGTGGTGCACGACGCGTTCGACACGATCGTATGCTCGGCGCTCAGCTTGTCGTGGTTGACGCCGTAGACGACGGTCAGGTCGACGTTCTTGCCGGGGGCGGAGATCAGCACCTTCTTGGCGCCCGCATCCAGATGCTTCTGGCACGATGCGCGGTCGGTGAAGAAGCCGGTGCATTCCAGCACCAGGTCGACGCCCAGTTCGGCATGCGGCAGGTTGGCGGGATCGCGCTCGGCCGTCACGCGGATGCGCTTGCCGTCGATGACCAGGTCCTGCCCTTCGGCGGTGACGGTGCCGGGATACTTGCCGTGCACGCTGTCACGGCTGAACAGCCAGGCGTTCGACTTGGCGTCCGCCAGGTCGT